>CAJTYL010000007.1 GCA_910583855.1 uncultured Christensenella sp. | reverse complement strand
TACACCTATTATATTAATAGGTGTACTTTTTTTGCGCCCTTTTACGGGCTGTTTTTTATGTTATTTTTGATATATCAGGGTATTAAACGCAAAAAGCGGGCATAATAATAAGCCCGCTTTTTTTACATATATCCGTAGCGTTTGCGGTAACAGAGCACGAAGATAAGCGTTATTATAATGGACGCCACGTCCGAAAATACGCCCGCGCACCAAACGCCGTCTATGCCCATTAAGAGCGGTAAAACCATTACGAAAGTGACTTGAAATACTATTGACCTTAAAAAGGATATCAACGCCGAGACGAGCCCGTTATTAAGCGAAGTGAACAGCGACGAGCCGTAAATGTTGAAACCGCACAGCACGAAAATTACCGAATAAATTCTGAAACCGTGGACGGCGATGTCCGTTATCTCCGCGCTCTGCCTGAACATAGACATCAGCGGGCGCGCAAGTCCCTCCGTCATTGCAATCATTGCAACGGCTAAAACGGCTATAATAATCAAACTTTTTTTGAACAGGTTCTTCATTTCGGGCTTGTTCTGCGCACCGTAGTGATAGCCCATTAGGGGCGCACAGCCTACCGAATAGCCAATAAATATGGCGAAGAACACCATTGCGACATAACCCATAAAGGTATACGCCGTAACGCCCGCCTCGCCGATAATAGACCTGATTTGGAAGTTATACAGAATTATGACGACGGCAGAAGAAATATTAGAGAAGAACTCCGAAGAACCGTTAGTGCAGGATTTAAAAAAAGCTTTACCGTAAAATTTGGTTTTGGTGAAGCGCAGAAGCGAATTGTTTTTAACCCCGAAGTATATCAGCGGAAACACGCCGCCGAAAAGCTGGCTTGCCGCGGTTGCAACAGCCGCGCCTAAAAGCCCCCAACCGCAACCCGCAACGAAAATAGCGTCCAAAGCTATATTCAGTCCGCCCGCCGCCGCGGTTGCCAAAAGCCCCAAACGGGGTTTTTCAGCAGTGACGAAAAAGCTTTGGAATATGTTTTGCAAAATAAAGAAGGGTTGCGCCGCAAGAAGAATTCTTCCGTACAAAACACAGTTTTCGTAAATCTCGCCCTCGGAACTGCCGCAAAGAAGGGCTGCGACGGGCGCAACGACAAACTGACCCAGCACGGCTATTAAAATACCTATCGCCGCAGTTGCAACGACGAGCATAGTGAAATACTTATTAGCCCTATCCTTGTCGCCCTCGCCCAACGTTTTGGAAACGAGCGCGCTTCCGCCCGCGCCGAGCATAAAGCCGATTGAGCCGAAAACCATAAACAGCGGGTATATGTATTGAATAGCGTTGACTGCAGCTTCACCGGCAAAAATCGATACGAAAAGACCGTCCACCACGCTGTAAATCGAAGTGAACACCATCATCACCACGGAGGGTAATACGAAAAGTATTAACTTTTTATAAGTGAAATGGTCGGAAAGCTGTATCCTCATCTTGCACCGTAAACCCGAAGTTTAAAAAAAAGACTTGCCCAAATTCGGGAAGTTCTTTGCAATCGCGTATCGATACGATTATTATACTTTGAAAAAGCTGCTAAGTCAACTAAAACTCAAACGGTTTTGAATATCGCTTGATTTACGGTATTAACTTATCATATAATTAAACTATGTCAAAAGAAAAAATAATTATAGAAGGGTTACGTTACGACGAAGAACGCGCGCTGTACAATCTTTGCGGCGCCGAAGTTAAAAACTGCGTTTTTGCGGGACTTGCCGACGGAGAATCAGCACTGAAAGAGTGCAGAAATATAGAAGTTGAGAACTGCACCTTTTCCCTCCGCTATCCGCTTTGGCACGCGGAGAGTTTCACGGTTTCAGACTGCGCTATGGACGAAAGCGCGCGCGCCGCGCTTTGGTACTGTAAGAGCGGCGTTCTGGACGGCTGTACCCTCGGCGGGATTAAAGCCTTGCGCGAGTGCAACGAAATAGTTTTAAACGGCTGTAAGATAATATCGCCCGAATTCGGTTGGCGGTGCAGGAATATTTTGCTTGACGGCTGCGAAGCGCAGAGCGAATATTTTATGTTTGAAAGCGAAAACCTTACATTTAAAAACGTTAAGTTTACGGGAAAATATTCGTTTCAGTACGTCAAAAACGCGGTTATCGAAGATTGCGATTTTACGACGAAGGACGCGTTCTGGCACTCGAAAAACGTTACCGTTAAAAACTCCGTTTTGCGCGGGGAATATCTCGGTTGGTACTCCAAGGGGCTTACGCTTATAAACTGCCTTATTACGGGCACACAACCGTTGTGCTATTGCAAGAAGCTGAAGCTTATAGGCTGTCGAACCGAAGACTGCGATTTGGCGTTCGAATACTCGGACGTGGTCGCGGACATTTCGGGCGGGGTGGTTTCCGTAAAAAATCCTAAGAGCGGGCGGATTGTTGCCGACGGGTACGGTGAAATTATATTCGACTCCGCGCTATACAAATGCAACGGTAAAGTTTTAAAAAGATAAGTAAAGCCCCCTGAGCCGAACGGCGACGGGGGCTTTCGTTTTATAAAACCGCTTTTAATGCGTTTTCGTTTATGCATAAAACCAATATTGTGGATAAAATTATACAAACATTTTAAAAATTATGTCAAAAACGTACGATTTTATGCTAAAAATGCTTGATTGTCAATAACTTGTGTATAACTTTATTGCATATATTCATCAGTGAACTTTTTGAACAAAAATTTGTGGACAACTTTCGGTGGATAACCCTGCCGTTGGGAGTGTAAAACAAGTGTTTTTTTAAAGTTATCCACATTCTCCCCCGAATATAATATGAAGCGGCAAGCCGAAACTTGCCGCTTTTAGTTAATTTATTTATAAATATTTATTCGGCGAAAGCAAAAAGCACGCTTTTTGCATATTGTTATCCGAAACCTTTTTTATTGCTTTTCCACTTTCTTGCCATAGATTGCGGAAACGTTGTTTGAAAATTTCTGCATTTTATCGCAGGATTTCAATGGCACGCCGTCCTCGTATTCGTCAAGCTTTTTGACCTGCTCGCGCGAGAGCTTCTGCGGAACGTCGATTTCCACCGTTACGTAAAGATTGCCCGTTCCGTGAACGGTTTTTACGCCCTTGCCCCTTAAACAGAAGCGCGTGCCGCTTGGAGTGCACTCTGGGATATTCAGTTCGCACGTATCGTCGATTGCGGGAACTTGGATTTTACCGCCGCAAACCGCCGTCTTGTAGGAAACGGGTACGGTGACGTACAAATCCCTGTCCTCGCGGTGCAAAAGCTTGTGCGGTTCAATGTTGAAGTTGATATACAAATCGCCGCTTTCACCGCCGTTGCCCGCAGCCTGACCGTAACCGCGCTTTCTGAGCGAGCTGTCCCTGTCCACGCCTGCGGGGATATTGACCGAAAAACGGGTTTCCTTACGCTGATAGCCCTTGCCCTTACAGTCGGGACACCTGTCGAGAATTTTTTTGCCCGTGCCGCCGCAGTCGGGGCAGCCCGCTACCTGAATGGTTCTGCCGAAAATAGTATCCTGTTGGAACTTTACCCTTCCCGTGCCGCCGCAGCGCGAACACTTTTGATAAGCCGTGCCGCCCTTTGCACCCGTGCCGCCGCATGACGTGCAAGGCTCGTTGCGCATATAGCTAACGGTCTTTGTACAGCCCTTAATAGCGTCGAGGAAAGACAGGTTTATAGTCTGCTGGATATCCGCGCCGCGAGGGGTCGAAGTCTGCGCACTGCCGCCGCCGAAACCGCCGCCGAATACGGAGTTTATAATATCCTCGAAGCCGCCCATACCGCCGCCGAAGCCCGAAAAGCCGCCGCCACCGAAGGGGTTGCCGCCACCCATTCCGGGGTGCTCGAGCTCGTAATCGTACTGCTTTCTCTTATTCTCGTCCGAAAGCACTTCGTTAGCTTCGTTTATTTCTTTGAATTTCTCAGCCGCCGCAGCGTCGCCCGGATGAAAGTCTGGGTGGTACTGCTTTGCAAGCTTTCTGTACGCCGACTTTATTTCGTCCTGCGAAGCCGTCTTTGAAACGCCGAGAACGTCGTAATAATTCTTTTTGTCTGCCATATGATACCAACATTAGGTAAATATTAAAAATAATTGACGGCGCAACCCAAAATCACACTTTTGGGTTAGCGCACCCAATTTGTGCATACCTGCACCTCAGTAGGGTGAAATGCCGCAATTATATATTTGTTTGCCCTTATAAATTGCGGCACGAGGGGCAAAGCCCCTAAAAATCACGAAATGTTTTGCGCGCAAAATAGCGCAAAACATTTGTGATCTATTTTATTTGTGTTGAGTGAATTCGGTGTCGCCGCCGTCGGGGTTTCCGCCGTTAGGGTTGCCGCCCGCCTGCTGGTACATCTTTGCAACTACGGGCTGAACGTCGTTTGAAAGAGTATCTATCGCCGCCTTTATACGGTCGTTGTCGCCCGATTCAAGCTCGGTCTTAGCCTTGGCGATTGCGTCTTCAACGGTCTTTTTGTCGTCTTCGGAGAGCTTGTCGCCCGCTTCCTTGACCGTCTTTTCAAGTCCGTCAATCATACCCTCTAAGTTGTTCTTGTTGTCTACGGCTTCTTTACGCTTCTTGTCCTCTTCCGCATATTTTTCCGCATCTTTTACGGCTTTGTCGATGTCCTCGTCCGAAAGGTTGGTTGAAGCGGTGATGGTGATATTGGTGCTCTTGCCCGTGCCCAAGTCCTTTGCGGTAACGTTTACGATACCGTTCGCGTCGACGTCGAAGGTAACTTCAATCTGAGGCACGCCGCGGGGTGCGGGGGGAATATCGGTAAGCATAAATTTACCGAGCGACTTGTTGTCGCGGGCGAACTTTCTTTCACCCTGCAAAACGTTGATTTCAACGCCGGGCTGATTGTCCGCCGCGGTTGAGAAAATCTGACTCTTCTTTACGGGAATGGTGGTGTTCCTTTCGATTAACGGCGTAGATACGCCGCCGAGCGTTTCAATGCCGAGGGTCAGGGGCATAACGTCCAAAAGAAGTACGTCCTTGACTTCGCCCGACAGAACGCCGCCCTGAATAGCCGCACCGATTGCGACGCACTCGTCGGGGTTAATGCCCTTGAAAGGTTCTTTGCCCGTAACTTGCTTAACTTTGTCGAATACGGCTGGAATACGGGTAGAGCCGCCGACCATGATAACCTTTGAAATATCGCTGTATGAAAGCCCCGCGTCGCTCATAGCCTTTCTCATAGGCTCGACGGTGCGGTCGACAAGGTCGGAAGTCAGGCTGTCGAACTTCTGCTTGGAGATATCGATATCGAGGTGCTGGGGCGCGCCGTCTACGACGGTGATGAAAGGCAGGTTCACATTGGTGGAACTCATACCCGAAAGCTCGATTTTAGCTTTCTCCGCCGCTTCTTTAAGCCTTTGCATAGCCATTTTGTCCTTGGAAAGGTCAACGCCCGTGTCCTTTTTGAAGGTGTCTACGAGGTAGTCGATAACTTTATTGTCAAAGTCGTCGCCGCCGAGATGGGTATCGCCGTTGGTTGCAAGAACTTCAAACACGCCGTCGCCTATTTCGAGAATTGATACGTCGAAGGTGCCGCCGCCGAGGTCGTAAATCATAACCTTCTGGCTGCCCTCCTGCTTATCGAGTCCGTAAGCAAGCGCCGCAGCGGTAGGCTCGTTTATGATACGCAAAACGTTGAGTCCCGCAATCTTGCCCGCGTCCTTGGTAGCCTGACGCTGGCTGTCATTGAAGTATGCGGGGCAGGTGATGACCGCATCCGTAACCTTGCCACCGAGATAGCTTTCCGCGTCGGCTTTCAGCTTTGACAAAATCATAGCCGAAATTTCCTGAGGGGAATAACCCTTTTCTATATTTACTTTATAAGCTTCGCCCATATGGCGCTTAATGGAAATAACCGTCTTGTCGGGAGAAGCAACCGCAAGACGCTTTGCCGCCTGTCCCACTATACGGCTGCCGTCAGCCTTAAATGATACGACCGAGGGGGTCGTTCTGTTGCCTTCGCTGTTTGCGATAACTACGGGTTCGCCGCCTTCCATAACGGCAACGCACGAGTTGGTTGTTCCTAAATCGATACCTATTACTTTTCCCATAATATTTACACTCCTTTATATACATATTTGATTATTAATTGCAGAGAAGCGAGCAAGACAAGAAGCACGAGTACCGTCCGCCGCGATTTTACTTAAAGTAAATGAGCAAGGCAGCACGGAGTGCAACGCCGTATTGCGACGCTTATATGCAATTAAATTGTAACGGCTACCTGTGCGTAACGGATAACTTTTCCGTCCTTCGCCTTATAGCCTTTCTTTAAAACCTGTTTAACTTTATTCGGTTCTTCGCCGTCAGCGCAAGGGAAGTTCAACACCGCTTCCATTACGCTTTCGTCGAAGTCCGCGCCCGCTTCTACGGGGATTTCCTCGATGCCCAAGGAAGCAAGTATATTTGAAAAGCTTTTTATAACCTTGTCAATTCCCGCCCTCGTCTTTTCGTCCGAAGCTCCGTCAAGAGCGTAACCGAAGTTGTCGGCAACGGGCAAAAGCTTTAACACCGCTTCCGCCGCGCCGTCCGCGTAAGCCTTGGATACTGCGGCTTGGTTGCGCTTTCTGTAATTGTCGTACTCGGCTGAAACCGAGTACCACTTCCTCTTGTAGTCCTCTGCAAGCGCCTGCGCCTTTTCAAGCTCGGAAGGGGTTTTTACTTCTTCAACCTTTTCCGCCTTTTCGGGCGTTTCGTCAAGCTCCTCTTCGGGGTTATGTTTTAATTCGTCTTTTTTCTTTGCCATACCGTTACTCATATATGTTCAGTCAACTGAACCGTTACATTATTAATATAAAACTTTCTTTCGCCCGTTAAACAAAAAAGTTACATAATTTTTTATTCCGTTGACAATTTTTTTATCGTGATATAGAATTAAATCAATATCAAAAGGATAATTTTTTAATGCAATCTTTAAGAGAGTTATACAAAACGGGGCGCGGTCCATCCTCTTCCCATACTATGGGACCAGAAAGAGCGGTTAAAATAATAAAACGGCTTTACCCCAAAGCGGACCTTTTAAAAGTGACGCTTTACGGCTCGCTTGCGTTGACGGGCGAAGGACACGGCACGCAGACGGTTATTGCAAAAACCGCCAAGCCCGTGAAGTGCGAGGTGTCTTTCGATACCGCTTCCCCCTGCGCCGTTCACCCCAACACGATGGACGTTGCCGTGTACAAGGGCGGCGAGCTTCTTGATACTAAGCGCGTTTACAGCGTTGGCGGCGGCACGGTGGTTTTCGAGGGCGAACCTGCGGATAAGTACGAAAAGTATGCGGACGACAACATCTATTCCCTAAACACGTTCACCGAAATCGCAGATTATTGCAAGGCGCGCAACATACGGCTTTGGCAGTACGCGGAGATATGCGAGGGCAAGGAGATTTTCGATTTTCTTCTCACCGTGTGGGAGAGAATGAAAAAGACTATTCACGAAGGGCTTTCGGTTACGGGCACTCTTCCCGGGATATTAGGAACGAAAAGACGGGCGCAGAAGCTTTTCAACCAGCGCCACATCGACGAGTCGGCGCAGACGCGGGAAAATAGATTAGTATGCTCGTACGCGTTCGCAACCAGCGAACAGAACGCGGCGGGCGGAATTATTGTAACCGCGCCCACCTGCGGGGCTTGCGGCGTGGTACCGTCCGTCCTCAAATATATGCAGGACGAGCGGGGATTTTCTGACGGGCAAATCGTTCACGCGCTTGCGGCAGGTGGAATTATTGGGAACCTGATAAAGAAAAACGCATCCATAAGCGGGGCGGAATGCGGGTGCCAAGCGGAGATTGGCTCGGCTTGTTCTATGGCTGCCGCCGCCCTTGCCGAGCTGTTTGAGATGGGCTTGGGGCAGATTGAGTACGCCGCGGAGGTCGCTATGGAGCATCATTTGGGTTTGACCTGCGACCCGATAGCGGGACTTGTTCAAATACCATGCATAGAGAGGAACGCCGTAGCCGCAATGCGCGCCATTAATGCGCTATCGCTTGCAAACTTTCTTGCGGACAGTCGGAAAATAAGGTTTGACGTTATCGTTAAAACAATGTACAACACGGGGCGGGATTTGCTGAACAGCTACCGCGAAACCTCGTCCGGCGGACTTGCAAGATACTACGAGCTGCCGAAAAATAAACGCTCCGTTTAATCGACGTTTTTACTAAACTTATAACTTAAAGCCGCCCGCGCAATTTTTGCGCGGGCGGCGGTTTTTCATTTTTGACAGATAATTTAAAACGCAGAGAAGCAAGTAAGACAAGGAAAGCGGGAAAACGCCCGCAAGGAGTTTACTTTTGCATACACGAATAAGGCGGTTTGCCGCTTGTCGTACCGAAGGCGTTAGCCTTACAAAGTATTGCGAAGTTTATATGCGTTTTATTTTAAAGCAAGTGCTTGCGTATGGCTTTAATAGCCTGGTCGGCGATAAGACGGGAACCGCGGTGCGTGGGGTGAACGCCGTCCAAAGAATATTCGGAGTACGGCAATCTTTCGCAAAGACCGTTGAACATTTCATCGTACGCCACGAACTCGTCGGCGGTTTTCAGGGCAACCTTGTTTATAACGGCAAGCTCTTCGTTAAAAATCTTGCGCATTCTCAGCTTGTCGGGCGCGGGCAGAAGGAACGGTTCCAGAAAAATAACTACTATCCCCTCTTTTTTTAGCCGCTTTAACAGCTCTTTAAGGTCTGTTTCAAACTGCTTTAAATCAAGCGGTTTATCGGCTTTGAATTGGTGAATGGTGTTGTTTACGCCTATCATTATGACGACGGCGGCGGGCTTTAATGAAATTACGTCCTCGTCAACGCGAGCCAACAGGTCTGATACCTCGTCACCTGAAACGCCTTTGTTTATAAGCTCGATATCGGTATCGGGATATATCGGGCGCAGCTTGTCCGACAAAATTTTAACGTAGCCGTTGCCTAACGATTTTGTATCGTTTCTGTCCCGTCCGCAATCCGTTATCGAATCGCCGAAAAATACTATTCTCATAATTCCCTCTCTCGTAATTCATTTTAGCACAGCCCTTCCCTTTTGGCAAGCGTGCCGTAAAAACTTTTCAAGGAAATTTACATCACGCAAAAGAGCGGCTTTAACCCGCCCTTTTAATTTTTATAGCTTTTATTAAATTAGTTACCGACACAGCTACCAGCAGCGTCCAAACGGCGAAGCTCGTTACTGCGCAAAGCGTAAACATATCGCCTGTTATACCGTCCCCGAAGGTCATCAGAAGAGTGTATTGCAACGAGAGAACGGACACCAACGCGTCTATAAAGTTTAAGTTTTTAAACGCACGGACGCCAAGGTTCGCCGTCTTCCTCGTCTTTACGTAGCTTACGGACGAGGTCACGATTTCAAATACGGTATACGCAGCGACCGTAATTGCGGGGATTACGGAATAGTCAACCGCTTTTTGCTGTAAAACCATAATAGTTATAGGTCCCACAAGCGCCAAATCAAGCAAAAACAGAAGAACGCATTGCGCGAGGAAAACGTTTTTTCTCTTCTCCTCCTTGCTCTCCGCGCACAGCCCTTGCTTTTTGAATTTTATCTCTTCAACGCCCACGAAAGCCCGCACGGCCACAAACAAAAGATAGTACGCCGCAACGCCGATATTCCAAACCGTTCCGTAAACTGCGCCGAGGAAAATATTATAGCCCGTAAACGCAAGCGAGGCAAAAAAGGAAACGGTTGAGCCCATGTACGCTCTGTATTCAAAATCTTTCCTTAGCCGCGCTATAAATCCAACCGTTCCCATATTCGTCCTTTAAATTAAATCTGCGTTCAACAAGCCGTTTCCGTTTTCGAGTACGTTTGAAAGTTTTTCTTCCGTCTGATCGATTACGGGCAATACTTGCTTCGTTTTCTTCGTTACAACGTTTTTATAAATAACGTAGTTGACGGAACACAGCACGATACCGATAATGCCCAACACGATGCCGCCGATAAGCGCGGGTACGCTGTTTTCAATCAACATAACCAAGCACATACCGCCGCCGAGAATAAGCGTGGCGATTACGCCGAAAATATACGAGAATATATTTCCGCCGAGCGTTTTAGAGCGTTCCAAACCGTTTATCGTCGCGGTTAAATCTTCCGCTTGCCGTTCGAGTTTTGAAAGCTCTTGCTTGTGCTTTATCTTTCTGTCGCGTTTAAGCGAGAGCGTAACGCCCGCTATCGCACCGGAAGTAACCGCCGTTATTTCCCAGCCGAACGCCTCGTACATATCCATAGCCTTGCTTTGGTCTTTTGCTTTGACCGCAACCGTCTTATATTCGTAAGTCGTAAAATCTTTTTCCTGCATAATTATCACCTCTTTTAATTCCGTTCGGGCAAACGCCGTTTGCGCGCTCGTTGACTTTTGCCTGAGACAAGTGTATCATATTATAATAAAGCCGCTGAATCAATCTTTTTGCGGTGTGTTGAAACACAAACGGAAAAGTGTTTTATAATTTGAAACAGAAAGGAGAATTTGTATCGTGGATTATCGCCCCGAAGAATATAATAAGTTCTATATAGTGCAGGCGCTTTTCAAATTAATGGCAGAATACGAATATGGAAAAATAAGCGTTATCGACATAGTGAACAAAGCGGGCGTAAGCCGAGCAACGTTCTACAGGAACTTTAAAAAGAAAGAGGACGTAATATCTTATTACTTTACGCACCATACGGAAGAGTTTGCTTTAAACAACCGATATTACCCGCGCTGCAAGAAAGATTATATTAAAACGGTTACGAACGTTATGACCGCGTTCAAACAACAGATGCAACCTTTAAAGCTCATTAAAAAAGCACGCTTGGAGTACGTTTATCTGACTATTTAAACGACAGCTTTTCCGATAAATTTGAAAACGAATATCCACAAAGCAATAAATATCAACCGTATATTTACGCAGGGCTTTTGTTCAACGTATCGATGGCGTGGCTCGATAGCGACTGCGCAGAACCGATTGAAAATTTAGCCGAACTTATAGTAAACGCAATATATTTTGAAGAGTAATCCGTTTTTTTGAAAAACACCGAAATAATGTTTTGACAAACGCATAAAATTATGATATAGTAATTTGGCTTTTGAATAAACAAACTTTGAGCGGAAGTACCCAAGTGGCTCAAGGGGCTCCCCTGCTAAGGGAGTAGTACGGGAAACCGTAGCAAGGGTTCAAATCCCTTCTTCCGCGCCAAGAAAACGGGCAATTTTGCCCGTTTTTTGCTGTTTTTAAGCCATTTTTAAGGGGTTTTCGAAAGATTGCCCCCAATTGCCCCCAATTTTAACTTAACAAAAAGTCGGTAAATTCTCCCTAAGCTCGGCACGTTGCCGGGCTTTTTTCGTGCGCTTTTGGCAGCGGCGGCGTGGATGGGCGCGGGGCAGCTCTTCGAGGGCGGGCGGCGCGGAACGGCGGACGGGCGCGGGGGCAATCGGCGGTAAGATTACGCTTTGCGCTTACGTTGCGCAACGTTTCTTTATTGAACTTTAAAAAAGAATGATTGACAACGATAAAAGCCGCGCAGACGGTCCGAGTCAACTTCTAACAGCTTAACAGCACGGGGCGAGGCACTGACCGCCCCGTGCTGTTTTTTCTTCTGCGGCTTTATGCCGCATAACTCTACGCCGCATATAAAAAATGATTGTCCGTCATTTACGCGCAAAGTGAAATGCTTGTCAACCATTCCCGCGCCGTTTACGGCGCAAAATATCCCGCCGCATACGCCGTAGGCGACGTTCTGATACTTCCCGCCGCATAAATAAGCTTGTTTACCGCGGCGGTTTTTTCTTTCTCTTCTTTCTTTAAACGTTAGTTATAATATATAATTTTCCTTATGCAATAAGGAATTAAGAATAGTATTAGTAGTCGAAAACTATATACTTGTTAACCGATAAATATCTATTCGCTAACCGATATTTTTATATATGGTAACCGAAAACTTTATACATACAAATATATAAATTCCGGTTAGTATTTTCAGACAAATAAATAACCCCCGGTTTTTGCGTTAAACCGAGGGTTTCAGATAAAGCAAAACCGCCCCCGAAAGGGCGATTTTTTAGGCTTTGACAACGACTATAAGCGCAAGCTTTTACTTGCGCTTAAACATTCTTGATATAATTAATTCTTTAACTCTGGAACGACATCGGCAACGTTGCCCCGTGTTCGTATAACCCGTATCCCGGCAAATCCGGCATAAATACGGCGGTTCTGATATTTCTTCTTCGGTTATGCCGAGTTCGGCAAGGCGTTTCAAATAACGCGCTTGCGCTGTATCCCAATATTCCTTTGCTTCCTGCACGTTCTCGCCGTTCTCTTGCGCGGTAAAAGCTGTACAGATAGCTTCGTCAAGCTCGGCTTTTACGGCGCTTAATTCCTCGTCGTTAGACGCGAGTTCGCGCGACGCGGCGTTTTTGGCTTCGGCTTCCGCGCGAAGCTCAGCATATACTTTTTCAAGGGCTTCGTCGGTTATCTCGATTTCGTCGGCGTTCTCAATAAAATCTATTTTCTGCGGCTCGTACGTCGAGCGAAGCTCCACTGCAAGAACTTCATACGGCACAACGAAAATACTTTGCGTGTTCCCCGGTATAAACTGTACTATTTTATAAACAGATTTCCCGGCTTCATTTTTATATTTAAGCCGTTTGTTGCGGTATAGGAGTTTTAATTTTAAAAGCAACGGTATGTTATACGCTATGGTAGACTTTGGAAGATTCAAAAGCGTTGCAAGCCCTTGTTCCGAGCTGTAAAAATAATTCTTTGGTTTACGGTTTTTGAAGTCATAATTTATATATTCGCCGTTTTCGTCTACTTCGAGATAAAAAGATTTTAAGCGGTCGAGAATTAAAACCGCGGTTGCAGGAAGCTTCCTGCGCGTGCCGTCTATATCGAATTTTTTTGTAAGTAAATAGTTTTCGACCGTAAAATAATTGCTGCCGTTTACTTTGGGAATAATTTTGTATTGCTTGCCCGTATCGGTAATAAGATTATCTAAAAGCCGTAATTGCGTTAAATTCTCTTTTGCCGTTATCCAAGTAAGCCCGCAAGCCCTTGCAATGTCTGCAACGGTAAGTTTAACGTGCGCGCCGAAATTCTTGCGCACTGTCCAAATGTACGATAAAATCTTTATTTTCGCGCGCGTAAGCGGCTTCCCGTTTTTTTGTGTAAACGGATTGCGTTCCCCGTCTTTGGACTTGCCGAAGAACTGCACGGGACATAACGAAAATTCCGTTGTTTCGGGAAACTCGGTATTAAGTTTTTTCGTTGCCGTTTCAGCCATAGCTCGTCCTTTTTGTTGGTTTTTATCAAAAATATTGGTTTGGTTAAAGTGGATGCGCTCCCCATGGCGTTGCATCCGCGCCGCCCGCGCCCGATTTTTTGTGAATTTGGTTCAATGTTTTAATTTCTGAATTGCCGTGCTTTTAGTGCCTGCGGGAGCTTCTGCTCCTTGCTCGTTTAACGTTACGTCTAAATAGCAACGCTCGTAAACGCTCGCCCCCCCGGTCTTTGTAATGCTCCGATACCGACAGAACCCGAACGCCGGGCAAGTCGTTACAGATACGCTCAATTAGTTTTTCAATCTCGGCAGGTTCGCCCCAAAGTCTGATTTTAATCATTGTTTGTTTTCTCTCCTGCATTTGTCCTTATAGCTTTCAAATTTATACAATCCTATGTCGTAGTCAACGTCTTTATCAAATATTCCGTCAACGGGCGTAAACCCCATTTCTTGAAGCTCTGTTTCAGATAATTTTTTCTCGAATATAGCGCAAAGCTCATAATATTGATTTTTTGTCATAGTTTCACCTCGTATTATTTAAAATCGATTGCGGTTTGCTCGTAGCCGTCAGGAAGGCAAGAACGCGTTGACGTGCGTTTCGCGCCGTTGCGCCCGACGTGCCGGTGCAGGGCGGCACAGTTCGGGCAATATTGGCGCGTATAATCGGCGGAAATTGCCCAACCGTTATCGCGCGCTTTGTCGTAGAAACTTCTTAGCGTGCGCGCTTCATACGTTGTTTTAACGCCGCAATCGGCGCATTTTATCGTATACTGCATAAAAATAGTTGTCCTTTATATGTTATTTTTTAAAAGGGGTTCAACCCCTAATTGCTGCTTAGCTTTGCGCGGTTTCCTCACGGGCGGCGCGGGCGGTTCTGTCGGTTCTGTGAATGGCGGAACGTTCTCGCTTGCTATATCGAGTGCAGCTTCAAAACGTTCAATTGCCGCTTCTTCGTTCAGATTAAGCAGCCGTTTATATTTCAAGTATTTTTTAAGCGCTTTTTTGCGACGTCGTTTTGAAAGCTTCTTTCCGTTCTCGCCGTAAAGCTTGCTTGCGAGCTCGTCAAGCTTTTTTTCTTCGGAAGTGAAGAGCTTGTCAGCTTCGAGCTCGGCTTCTTCTTCAATTATGTCTTGCGCACGGTTTGTTACCGGCAAGAACAATAACCGCCTAATCCAACACTTGCGCCAAGGTATTTGCTCGTCGTTTTTTGCTTCGGCGCGGGCTTGCCTTCTCTTGTATTCTGCCTTACGGTATGCGGAGAGCTCCTCAATTTCAAAATAGTATTTGTTAAGCAGCGTTTCACATTCCGCGTTTATTTGCTCCGTTGAAAGGTGCGTTGAGTTTTTAACGTCTTTGTAAAGCGTTTCGTAACGTGCGTTGAGCTTTTCTATATCTTCATTTGAAAGATATAACGTTTTATTGCCTTTGCGGTTTTGAGCTTTTAAAAGCACTGAAAGCGCGAAGACTGTTTCGGGCGGGGTATCTTTTGATAATTGGATATTAATTTTATGTTTCAAAATCTTTTCCTTCCTTTGGATAATAACGACGTCTAAATGCATAGCTGTCAATGATTTCGCGCACGTTACCGTTGTGTACGTGCGTTGTTTCAATGAAGTTGCCGCTTTTGCCGTCGCTCGCAATGTATTCTTCGATTGCGCTTGATTCTAAAAATTCGCGGCAATGCCAAGTAGTTTTGCATAGACGGTTAAATGCGTCAAACTCGTTTATAACCTTGTGCGGTTCTATGAAGCGAGAACCCGTAACGCGTATATTTTTATTTATTAGAACGGCACGTGGCGTGCCTAATAGCATAATAACGCGATAGTGTCGGCACTCCATAAAAAATTCAAGTTGCCCAGCGGCTAAATCAGTAGCAGAGGGGAAATCTTTATGCGCTTCGTCTATGACTACAAAAGGCGCAGGGAATAAAGCTTTATAAGTTTCTTTATCGTTTTGTGTTATACCAATATCTTTCCCTTCTATGTGGTACGGCTCAAAGTCTTTACCCGTACACGTTTTTAAATTTTTATATTTCGTATTTGTATAAATGGGCGGTTTGTCGGGGAAAGATAAAGGAGTTTTACGCTCTGCGTTTTCTTCGCGTACGAGCTGTTCGCTTAATTCCCAACGTTGCGTAGCTAACGTTTTGAGATATTCGTCCGTAAAGTGCGCCATAAGTGTAGATTTACCCGTGCCGCGAGGTCCGAAGAATATTACGACCTCGCTTTCGGGGTTTAGTATAAAATCTGCCATTTTTTGCGATTAACCCCCATATATGCCGCTTTTAACGGCTATTTTTTCAAGTCCTTATAAATCTTTATTCCAACAAATACGGCGGCAATTATGCCAAAAACTACGCAGCACGCCGTTAAAGCGTCTTGCGCCGCAGCGGGCACGACGTCGAAGAAGGACACCGTAACCCGCGCGGCTATTAGTAAAAGCTCGATTATAACGAAAAACTTCATTTTTACCTCTTAAAATTTGGCGAGCTCGTCCGCGCATTTTTTTAAAAGCTTTTCCGTTGCTGCCTGTTCCTCGATAAGATAAACGTAATAAGCTTGCGGCGCGTCTTTAACCTTTAAAAGCTCTTTTATATGGTCTAAGCTTGTTTGTAAAGTAGAAGCGATTCTGTAAATTTCATCTTCGTTTAAATTCATTTTTTGCCGCCTTTCTTTTTGCCTGTTTTGCGCCTGCGTTTGCCCGTTGCCCCCTTAGTATGCTTGCGTTTCGCCGACGTCGCCGCGGTTTGCGCCCGTCGTCCTGATAGCTTTCTGAAAGGCAACTTGACGAGCCAAACAATAAGACATACAAGTACAATCGCAACAATAACCCCTGCGGGGAAGATAAGCAGCCACGCCCACCACGGTAAGACGTTAAGCCAATTCCAAGAAGCGGCGCAACCGCCTTTATATACTGGGTCATTGAATTGCATTGTGCCAGTTTGTTTGTTGTCGACGACGCCGAGATTAAAGCGTTCACCGTTTGTTTCAAATTCAAGGCGTAAAAGCATAACGTCGTAGGCAAACTCAAATTGCGCTTCACCGTCTGCCACGCCCGGAATTTTCGTAACGCCTGGAATGAACGAGAGCCAAACGTTGTTGTAAAAATATCTGTCGTGGGCTTCGTAGAAATTAAGTACCCATTTAGTATCGGATAACTGCTGCTCGCCCGAAGCTGTAAGCACGTAGTCTTTGTTGTTGTTATCGGATATAAAGTCCGACGTGCTTCTGATACGGTTCCAAGTGTACGTGTTTGCGGGTCGTCCTATCCAATTCCCGCCGCCTTCGTTGCTGAACTTGTCAGTATGGTCAATAGTAAGCGGCGGCTTATATACGGTATTTTCGCCTACGTCCATATCGCTACCGTATACGAAGCTCTCCACCTCGTGCATATCGTAAAGATAATCGTGACCGTGTGCAGCCATATTACCGCAAACGTAGAACTTAGCCTTCTGCGCCCAAAAGCTTATGTCTGCGCTGATAAGCTTGTCAATCGGGCGGTCGGTATCAAAAGCAACAAAGTACGCCTTTGTTACGCCTTGCATTGCTCCCCAACCTAAGTCTAAGCCGTCGTCATAAGTACAATAGCCTACAACTTTTTGGGTTATTTCAACAACTTCACTTGCTTGCACTGTATAGGTTACGCTACCGTTCAGAGTGCAAGCTGTCCAAAATTGCGCAACCTTATTCGGTACTTCTGTTTCCAACTGCCCGTCTGCGAGAGGCGGGTCTATATCTGAATTAAAGGGGCGCAAAATATTTGATATGTTGTAATATCGAATTGCATCGGGTTTAAGCTCAAAGTCCTTTACACGGTATTTGAAAAACACGTCGTCCGAATTCAGATATTCAAGCGCATAATCTTTAAAGCCTAAGCCCGCGCTGTTGTCCATTTCCCGCGCAATACAAATTGTGCAAGCCCGCACGTCTTGCCGCGCGGCGGGTTGATATGTATAAATCAGAAGCTCACCCTGCTCGCTCTCCGCTATTTGTATCACTTGCAGCGAATAGTCGCCCGCTTTTTCGGGGTATTCGTCGGGGTTGAAGCTATCGTCCCGTTTAAGGTCGTCCAGCACGTCAGAGTATGGCGAGGCGGCAGCACTCGCATATTGAGCCCCGCCGCCTGCCATTAAAGGAAGAAGAATGAGTAATGCTATTAATACCGCCGCTATGGCGTATGTAAACGATTTAACTTGCCGCTCCATTATGTGCCGCCTTAAAACGCACCGCCGCCGGGGTTTACGGTTATATCCGTAGGCGGCGTTGAAATTTCGTCAATACAGGCATCTGAAAGACTTACGCATTCACTATCCGTAAAAGTATATACAACCTCGTTGCCGAAACCGTCCGTATACTTGCAAGTCATTTCAACAGTGATATAGCCGATTTCTTGGTCTTGCTCCAACAAAAACTTTGAAACGTAATCAAAGTCAAAACCGTTGAGAGGGCTGAAAAAGTCATACCAAGTAATCGCGCCCGTTATGTTATTGTAATTTTCCGATGCGTTACAGTCGCAACCGTGGGAATTTAAATAACTTAATAATTCCGTCTCGACTTCAAAAGTTACGTTGGCTACGTATTCGGTGGGAATAACTGTGTACCAATCGCTCGCATATAAGTCTTTAAAAACGTCAATTTCTTGCTCGTAATCAAGCACTAAATCGCCCTCGCCCCAAAGGTTATCATAACGCGCTACATAATCAAACTGACTTGACGAAGTAAGCGCGGAGTTTGCGCGGGAAGTTGCCGTTACAATTACGGGTTCGCCGAACGGCTGTTTAACCGCTAAGGTTGCGCTTGCACCGAAATCCGCTGCGGGGACAAAATCAACGTAATCGTTAATATTCTTGCCGCTTGCCCACGTGCTGGTTGCGTCTTTCCACTTACAAACCCAGCCTATGCGCTTGTTAGTAGTGTTGGCGGGCTCAAAATCAACCGTAATAACCTTAGCTTCCAAGGCTTGCGGGCTTATGCCGTAAGCCGCAAAATCTGCCTTATCAAGCGCGTAGCTTGCAAGGCTTATGTTATCTTTTTCCGTATCGTCGTTGGGTTCGTCGGGCTGCACGGTTGCCGTGCCCCAATCGTTAAAGAAGTGCAGGGGGTTGTTTTGTGTAAACCCCTCCGAACCTATTGCCCACGCTGTGACGAGTGCCGCGGCAACAATCAGAACCGCGATTACTATCGCAAGTACCGCTTTACCGCTTAAATGCTTCTTTCCGTAATATGCCATATTCTTTAAATCTCCTTTTTAAAGGTGCAGCGCACCGATTTTTTATTTTTCTTTGTCCGCTTCGTTCTCCGAAGCGGGCTTTTTTTCGTTATCTCGGCGGTTCAGTACTTTATCAATCAAAAAACTTACTTGAAAGCAAAACATACTTACAAAAAACCCCGTAAAACTTGATATAACGGTTATTACTATTTCAAATGCCGTCATTGTATTGAATCTCCTTTATTAATAAGCTTGTCCTCGGAGCTACCGCACGCGGGAGGGCGCACGGTAGCTTTAAGGGAGAAGTCGCAGAACCGCTTGCAGCTCTGCGGCATTCATTGACTTTACCGTCTTTGTGTGATAGAATTTTGTTAGATAAAATTTTAAAAGAGGTGATAATATGAATAAACAATATTACGCAATTTTAGTACGTGAAAAAAACTTTAATGATGAAAATACTAATTTCTTTGAAGAAACGTATATAACGCCTGAAATTATTGATGAAGAATCTAGGAAATGTACAACTATTACTTGTTGTGATTCTGATTATAAAAAAGTCTATAATGAATTTAAACGTACACAATTATCTTTCCCCGAAATAAAAGAATTGGCGGGAATAGATTCGGGCAGTGAATCTGATATTGAATTTGAAATGTGTATTGCAAGAATTTCTGTAATGAATGATTGGGTAACTTTAAAATAATTTAGTTTTTATTTTCTTCTCTATTTTGAGTCGCCCTATAAATTAAAGCTAAAATTAAAATCTGACTTTTTGTTAATTTGCCTGTCGGGTTCTGCCCGGTGGGCTTTTTTGTTGTTAAAGTAAATTGCACTCCCTTAATCTCCTTTGCTCCGTATTTGTTATTATTCTATAACACATTCGGAGCATTGTCAAACGCGCAACCACAAAAAAGGAGTAAAAAAGTTAAAAAAAATTATTTGATAACAATTTGTGATACTCTTGCGGCGGAGGTTTATATGAGTTTTGCTTTAAAATTGAAAGAGCTTCGAGAAGAAAAAGGACTTTCACAAGCACAGTTAGCCCGTGAGTTAAATGTCGGTATTGGTAGTGTTGGAATGTGGGAAAGTACACAAAGAACGCCACCGGCAAAAAGATTGAAACTTATTGCAAATTATTTCGGAGTTACAGTCGACGAGCTTTTAGAGGTTACACCCGACGAGCAGGCGGCGGGCGCAATATTGACGCGTAAAGCAAGTATAACGCCCATTGAAGACGAGCTCCTGCACGTGTTCCGACGGCTCGGCAAAAAGTACGACGAGAAAACGCAGCGCGGCATAATCGATATGATTGAAAAAATGTTGTAACGTAACAGATAAATATTTTAATTTCGGGTTTATCCTTTTTTCCGAGCCTCGAAGAGATTATGAGAAAAAGGAGAAGAAATTGAACAGGACAAAAATTTTAGAGCTTGCCGGGCAGTTGGTGCTTGCAAGCGTAACAGGGAACGACGAGGAAGCCGACAAAATCTTTAAAGACATTGCCGACTTAATCAGAAGCCCGGACAGCAAAAAAGAGGAAGCCGCCGACGATGGGGGCGGGGCAACCTCTTTAAACGGAGAATTTACCGGCTTTTTGAAATTCACAGACAAGGAGATTTCAAAAATGCCTAAATCATTCAGACATACTTTTATTGCAGAAGGTAAAGTTATATTTTACCGCAAACGCAAGCGCGGCAAGCTGTACGCCGCCGTAACGTACGAGGCGCGCTACCGTCGGCACGGTTACAATATTTCCGTTTCGGCGCCTAAGCTCGAAGATTTAAAAGCGCGGTTTATTGAAGCGCTGCACGCGACGGAGCGCGGCGGGGTGAAGATTCCGTCGACCTTCCACGAGTTCGCAACGTACTACTTTGAAAACTTTCGCAAGCGGAAGGTTAAGCCGTTGACGTACGAAAACGATATGTACCGTTACAACAACCACTTGAAGCCCGCGTTCGGCTCAATGCCCTTGCGGCGGATTCTCCCGGCACAGTGTCAAGCGTTGATTGACGGATACATAGAAAAAGGACAGGGCAGAACCGCCGACGAGGTATACTCGCTTTTGAACTGTATATTCAAAATGGCGATTGCGCACGGTATTTTAGAACGTAACCCGCTTGCGGTGGTCGTTAAGGAGCGGCACGAGCGGGAACACGGGAAGGCGTTGACGGTATCGGAAGAAAAGCTTTTGCTTGAAAAAACCGCCGGTACACCGTATCAGCTTTTATTTGCCGTCGCGCTTTTTACGGGTATGCGCCCCAACGAGTACAGCTCGGCGCGTATCGAGGGCGGATTTATTATCGCGGTAAATAGCAAGCGCAAGGGCGGCAAGGTGGAATTTAAACGGATTCCCGTTATTCCGAAGCTGCGCCCCTTCCTGGTCGACGTGCAGGAGCTGCACTTCCCTAACTTGCAGTGCATAAGCAAACGGTTTAAAAAGATTTTCCCAAATCACCGGCTTTACGACCTTAGAACGACGTTTTATACCCGCTGCCAAGAACTCGGAGTTGCAGACGTCGCGCGTATGGAGTTTGTCGGGCATTCCCTCGGAACGTTGGGCGATACGTACACGGACTTATCGGACGAGTTCCTTATTAAAGAAGGCGAAAAGCTGAATTATTAAGCATTGCCCCCGACTTTGCCCCCAACGGGCAAGATTAAAGTAATTCAAATTATAAAAAAACAAGCAATTTTAAGCGTATTTCGCCTAAAATAGCCCGTTTCGGCGCAAGTTGTCGGGTTCAAATCCCTTCTTCCGCGCCATCTGCTAACAAAGTCGAACTTTTCACAATAATGAGAAGTCGGCTTTGTTTTTTTGTGCCGTTAAGTCGTGCAGTTTCGGCTGTACGACTTTTCTTTACGCGTTACAATTAAGTTTTCAAGGCTTAAAACCGCTTTAATTACTTGTCAAGACAAGCTCACGCCTAACTGCCATTTCAATTTTAATAAGTATTTATCCTAATTAAACTATTGCTAATAAGGCTTGCGTATGAAATAATAGTCAAAAATTAAATAATGGTGTAATGATATGAAAAAAACTGTTATAGCGTTTTTATTATCGGCTATTACTTGCATAGTATTATTTGCGTTTGCTGGCTGTACCGATAAGGCTAATCAAATAAAATCAATAATTGATATTGAATACTATGCGGATATGCAATCGGGTGGCGATAAAATAGACGTTTCGTTCGAGAACGGAAAAAAGAACGGCTTTCAGTTTACTATTGAAGATAAAAGCAATATAGACGAAATAGTTAATTTGGTACTTACCGCTAAACTTACTAATTTAGGTAACATCTCTTATTCGACTTATACCGAATTTGCTTTTGGGCTTTGGCATAACCACTATTTAACTATTTATTATATTTAACCATTTTATAGGTTCAACTTTCTTGGGCGCAATTTCACCAACTGAAACTCAACAGAACCCAATATTCGGCTGTGTTGAGTTTTATTTTATAGTTTTAATATTTAAAATTAATATTAAAAAACACCCCCGCTTTGGATAAAATTCAAAGCGGGGGTGTTGTGTATGATTAACGTTTCTTTCTGAAAGCTCTTACGATGAAGAACGCACCTGCACCGCCGCCACAGACGACTATCGCACCCACAACCAAGCCAACGATTACACCCGTGTTATCGTTTGTTTTTGGCGTTTCGGGCGTTTCGGGCGTTTCAGGCATCCCGGGTATTTCCGGTGTGGTTACGGGGGGATTTTCGGCGGCAACTAACCAATCTACGGTTACCGTGACCGAGCCTTTATTGCCCGCGGCATCGTAAAACTCAATGACGAAAGTGCCGTTTTCGGTAAACTCGTAAGTGCCGTTACCTTCTGCAAACGAAATATTTTCGCTTGCGTCCACCACTTTAACTACGGCTTTGCTACTGTCGCTCTTATCGTATTCCACGCTTGCGGTGGGCGGAGTTCTGTCTATCCAAGTTACCTTTGCCGTTAAGCTGTATACGTTTCCGTCAGCGTCCATATATTCAAAGATATATTCTCCGTTTTCGGTAAAGGTATAAGTGTTGCTATCGTTTACAAGAGTTATTTCCTGATTGAAGGTTATCGTTACGGTTACGTCTTTATTAGTCGGACCTGAATAATCGTAATTCAGCTCTGCCGTGGGCAAAGTTTTATCGATTAAGTTTACGACTATCGTCGAGCTTCCCTTATTGCCCGCTCTGTCCACGTATTCGATTACGTAAGTACCGTTTTCCGTAAATTCAAACCTTAAGGGGTTGATATTTGCTACTTTTTTGCCCGACGGGTCGATAATAAACCCTTCGTCGTCAACGCTGTAACCGATTAATATCGCCTGAGAAATATCGAATTCGGGGTCGTCGGCATTTTCTTTTTCGATTTCGATATCGATAACGTTGCCTTGTTCGTCTATTCTGTATTTGATATCGTCTCTGAGAACGGTAATATCTTCGTCGGGATTTAAAATTACGACTACCTTATCTTTGACGGGTTTTTGCGTGCTGAATTCCAAATCCGCTTCGGGAGGCTCGCGGTCTATCCACGAGACGATAGCGGTTGCGCTTCCCCTTACTCCCTTATCGTTCTCAAATTCAAAAGTAAATTCGCCGTTGTTTTCGAAAACGAAAGTATCGTTGCCGCCGTTGTTGAGTATGGTGATATGCTCGTCGGGGAATAAATTGTTTAATGTTATAGTGACGCTACCCGTAGTCGGTTCTGTAGTGCTGTAAATAATAGACGCGGCGGGGCGATGCTCCTGAGTGGTATCTTCGAAAAAGTTAAATGCCCTTGCCGCAAACCAATTGCCGTTACTCGCTCTGTCGGCGACGATTTTTACGTATAACACGTCGCGCGGTTGTTCTATTTCGAACGACTGAGTATACTTCATTGCGTTTGCGATATCGTTACACTGGTTGGGATAGTGTAAGTTCTTTCTTTCGGCAAGCTTAAACCACGAAACGCCGTCAAGACTGCCGTAAACCGTACCGTCGATAATTTTTCCGTTACCGCCGCCAGCAGGCACGAACTCCACCGCCTTTAAGAAAGTGGGAGCGTCCAGCTTAAAGGAAATGTAACGCTGTGTATCCGCGCCGTTCCAGTTGGAGTGCCATCTTGTATAGTAATTTGCGTCTATAGTGTTTAACGCGCCGCCCGCGTGACTTGTAGCCTGAGAAGAAACGGTGTGAAGGCTTAACCGCGAAACCGGGATATATTTTCTCGTATCCGGTTGATTGTCTGCCTTGAACGCGAAGGTTCTGGATTCGCTGGGCAGACGGTTTGCGTTGTAGCCTATTCTTATATCAACCGTTTTGTCGCCCGTTAAATCGGGTTTCATGGTTTTATACGAAGTCCACGCGTCCGTTGAAGAATATCTCCACTCGTATAAATCGGTTACGCCAACCACTCTGTTTTCCAAATCGTTTGCAAAAAGCGTGGTGGCGGAGCCGTCATCAGGCAGTACCGACTTAACGATATCAATCGTATAAATATTCTCTTCGCTGTAATTTACGCCGTTGAGATGCACTTTTATGCCGTTTTCTTGGGTAATGGAATTGATTTGGTCGGCAGTAAGCGCAACGCTTGCGCCATCTATCCTACTGCTCCACGTCCTGCCGCCGTCAAGGCTGTAATCCCAAGCCACGCCGCTGTTAGCAAAACTGCTGCCAAGCATAATCTTGTTGGCGTTGGTCCCGTCGAAAGAAAATGTTGCGACGGTAAGCTGCTGTTGCGCGCCGCCCGAAAGTTTATTTGCAATCAATCGGGTAATATTGGGCTGAACATAATCCGTCTCAACGGTCAGTCCGAGTTGTTTGCCCTTGTTATATGCGCCGTCAAGATATTTAAGATATGTCAAATAGTACGGAGACGACTTGATTTTCGGCTCTATCAAAATCAATAGGTCTCTCATAGGAAACGGATGTTCGTACATACCGTCCATAATATCTTTCGCCAAATTCCAATATTCTTCGGCAGTAGTATTTACGTCCTCTTTATAGGCGTTTATAAGTCCGTACCAACCGTATATATGATTTGGACTATAATTTAAGACCTCTCGGAAAATCTCCTTCAATTTTTCGGCATTTTGCGCATTTTCGCCCGTGGCAGTGTAAGTTTCGCTGTCTTCCCACGCAGGAAAACGCGTTAAATATACGTCCGAAATTATTCTCATCTTTTCAGCTTTGACAAAATTTTCATAATCGGAGACAGCATCCAAAGCGCAATAAAAGTATTCGATGCTTCCCGAACTCTGGGTTACATTTTTATCGCTACTATTTTTTGCCTCTGTATCGTTCCACCATTTTCGTCCCCATTTGAGCAATCCGCTATTTTCTCCCATATGCAGGGCAGAATTAGCAACGCCGAAAATGTCATAGAATGTATTCCAATAAGGCGTGCCAGCGGCAGTTCTGCCTTGATATATATAGGCGGCGTGTCCAGGTTGGGAAATTAACTCTGCCGGTACGCCCATTATTTGCTGAACAAAGACGCCGTTTGCGGAAATCGTACCGCACCAGCCGCCTTGCTCAAACACCATCCAAAGTCTTGTCTCATCTTTTTTTCCGTAAGAGAGATTAAAATCCGATAGGTTGTATTTATTGTTCCATGTGGCGTATTTATCAGCATAGTAAAACTCTGCTCTTATGCCAGGTCCCCTATACGGCATATAAGCGTGACAACTCATATTGCCTTTCATTTTTACCCTGACGTACCAATTCAGCCATTCCAACTCATCGTCGCGCATTTCTATATTTAGAACAAGCATCATTTCGGGTACGGTAAGTCTCTCGAATATCTCGTTCTTCAAATAGCCGTTGGCGTGTAATTTCTTGTAAATTTCGTACCTGAGAACCGGATCGGACGGCGGATTTCCCGACGCATCTTTATTCAACACAAAAATAATATCGCGCTGATGAGTAAAACTTAGCGTAATCATCATTCGTTTATACAAATCTCCCAAAACCGTGTATTGCGTCTGGGTTTGGTCATTAAGGTCTTCTTTGTGAGCGGTGTAAACTCTGTATAATACATCAAGTTGTTTATTTTTTAATCTTTCGGTATCCACTCGTATGTCGTAATGTTCCGAATAACCGGAAGTCATTAAATATCTCAATGCGTCAACGTCTTCGACAGTTATCCAATGCATAAATTCTTTATGCATTTCGTCGACGTGCGCAAAAGATTGAAGTTTGTCATAACCGAAAAAACTTACGAATTTTCTCATCAATAAATCGTGTTCTTTTTTCGTTAACATTTCGTCGTAAGTCGAGGATTTTATTATTTCGTCGTAATATTCGACTTGCTTTATAAAATCATAATCGCCATCGTCGATAACGTAGTCTTTATTGTGCAGTCTGGGATTTGCCCATACTGCATGGTTGCTGTATTCGGTCGCGCCTCTCTCGGCTTTGAGTTTTAAATAGTTCTTGTCCTTTATATTTATCGTTACAAAAGACTGAACGTCTTCGCCTTTTTTAAACGCAGGATTATCTTCCGTCTCTAAATTCCAACTATCGCCGTCCATCGAAGTGTAAATATAGAATTTCGCTTGACCGCTGCCCGGCCCGCCATCGGAGACGAACTCTGCAAACGACATCGCGTGATCGATACCGTAATATACGGAAAAACATTCGTAATCAAAAGAAGATATATCGTATACGACTTCGCTGTCGGCAACGGCAGTAATGCCTTTTAAATATTTTTTAGACGTAGGCAGCCCATTGCTATCTTTTCCATTGGTAAGCGTAATCATCCCGTCCCCCATTAATTTGGGGTCGGCGCCGTCAATGATAATTTTACCGTCTGTCTTATACTCTAAATCCTTTGAAGCATACGATTTTTCCGATAGATAAGGATAATCGGAGATATAGACAAAAGACAAGTTTTTGCTTTCCACCGCAGTCGGTCTGTAATTCGCATTAACGCCGACAGAGGAACTATCTCCTACTACTATCATTGAAATACTTGTCGCCGTCATAGCTATAAATGTAATAGCCAAAACAACTAATATCGAATTTTTTATTTTACTTTTAAAATTATTCATAATAGCCGTCCCATAAAAAATTTTTAATATTATACCATATCTGTTTTTTTAATTCAACCAAAATAAATTATTGAATTACTGCATACACGATTTTATCTAAGTTCCATTACAATAATATGAATATTAGAATAAAATTACAACATTTACGTAATAATGGACGAAATCTATAAACATTATAACACCAAGCTGAAGAGCGAAAACACCGTCGTATTTTTTGAAAGATAGAATACGGCATTTTCAATTTTTTAAGTGTACGGAGAAAATACTGCTAACCGTTGCCAATATATAAGCGAAAAACAATATACCGAATTGCTTATACGGTTCATATGAACTGTTTAACCAATTTTGAAAATATTGTTCTTGAAAAATAGTTATACTTAAAATCAAACACGTTAACCTTATTATCAAAATCATATATACTATTCGTCTAATACTTTGGATTTCATAATTTAAGCCAAATTAAATTATATTTTCAATACAGAAAAATTATAATTTGAGGTTCAACCCCTGCTACTACCCACTCCATTTTTGAGCGTTTTACTACGCTACTTATCATTCATCATATGCAAGAATAATGTCGTATTTTGTCGAAAAACAAAATACGACATTTCTTTTATTTCTTTTTATAAATTAAATATGACAGTGTTTGATTTACAGATATATAAATATGAACTTCTTTGTTTACAAATTTAGCCCCTTTGATAATAAATGTTGGCACTTCCGAAAATCTTATATTGATATCATTTTCAGATATTGTCGCCTTAACGTTTTTTGTTTCTTTGCCGTTCAAAATTACCTTGTCGTCGTTTATAATAATTTTATCACCTAAACAGTCAATTCCGTTGGCAACGTGCGGGTAGTCGGATAGAGTTTTATCGTTAATATCCAATAAAATACAATCGCCGTTCACGTCTATAACAACTTGTTTAACGACATAAGTTTCTCCGCTTTCCAAACAACCCGCAAGAATTATACATATCATACTGCATAAAAGTAGTAATATACTAACCGCCTTTTTCATTTCAACCTCCATCTTATTCTTCATATGCGTAGCTTGGATAAAACGATATAATAATAAGGTTCAACCCTTGTGTCTGTCCGCTACCCAATTCGGCAGTTGAGTACACTATTTATCATTCATCATTGACACAAAGACACACGCAAAAAGAGCTTATAAAACTCCGCTACGTGTGTCTTTTTCCATTTAAAATGTCCTTTTTGCGCAAGTTGACGCTTGCCATGACAGGATATGATTTTCTTTATCTTGCATTTCACTGTTTCCGAGTCAGACACAACAAAAAGAGCTTAATAAAAAAGCGGACGTCCGTCCACTTTTTTATTATCTGTTGTCGACTTTTTCGGGATACATATCATGGTGCGAAAGCCTGTCCCAGGCTACCTGTTCCCACTTGGTCCCACTTCTTCCGTAGTTGCAATATGGGTCTATAGAAATTCCGCCGCGAGGCAAAAACTTACCCCATACCTCAATGTATTCAGGGTTCATCAAATCAATAAGGTCGTTCATAATTATATTCACGCAGTCTTCATGAAAATCACCGCGGTTTCTGAAACCGAAAAGATACAGTTTTAAAGACTTGCTTTCAACCATCTTTTCGTGCGGCACGTACGAAATATAAACAGTTGCAAAATCCGGCTGACCCGTAATAGGGCAAAGGCTTGTAAATTCGGGACAGTTAAACTTTACGAAATAGTCCCTCCCGGGGTGTTTGTTTGCAAACGTTTCCAAAACGGACGGGTCATAAGTCTGAGGATATGTAGTACTGTTGTTACCGAGCAGGGTAATACTTTCGTTCTGTTTTTCTCTTTGCATATTATTCTCCTTTTGTTGCAGTATCTTCTATCCCGTTGGCTTTAAACGCCGCGGCTCTATCTCGACAAGTAGCGCATACGCCGCAAGGTTTTGTGCCTCCCAAATAACAGCTCCATGTATATTTATACGGAACACCGAGTTCAATTCCCATTTTTACAACCTGAGATTTGTTTAAGTTTACAAATGGCGCAAGAATCCTAAGCTGCCCTCCGCTACCTGTATAAACAGCTTCGCCCATAGCAGAATTGAACTTTTCGCTACAATCGGGATAGGCGTTACCGGCCGCGTCGTCACTGTGCGCGCCGTAATATATCACTTCACACCCGTGAGAAAGCGCCACGCTTGCCGCCGCCGCAAGAAACAGTCCGTTTCTGAAAGGGACGTAGGTAGAAACGGGTTTGCCGCCCGTTTCGGAAAGCTGTTCGGCATAACTTTGCATAGGTATATCATTAGGCGAATCAGCCAAGAGAGAACAGTCCGAACCTTCGAATATGACCGAAAGGTCAAGACGCTTTAAAGCAACGCCGTAAAAGTCGGCAACTTTTTGCGCGGCTTCAAGTTCTTTACTGTGGGTCTGACCGTAATAAACGGAAAGTGCTGAAACTTCCGTCGCGCCGTATTTCTGAACCGCCAGACCGAGACAGGTTGCGCTGTCCACGCCGCCACTTAATAAAACAAGTGCTTTCATACTCTGTCTCCCAAAAGATTTTGCAGGGAAACGTCGTCTTTGAATGCGCCAAAGTAATTTTTTGTAACCGTTTTAGACGATACGTTTTTTATCCCGCGCGAAGTCATACAGCTGTGGCATCCTTCGATCCTAACGCCAACATCGGGCGATAAAGCCGCAAGCGAAATTATCTCGGCAATATCTCGTCCCAAACGTTCCTGCAATTGCAACCGCTTTGCCGCCATATCGCAAATGCGCGCGATTTTGCTAAGCCCCAAAACTCTTCCGCGCGGTACGTACGCCACGTCTACTTTCATATCGTACATAAGCGCCATATGATGCTCGCAATAACTGAACACGCTTATGTCCTTTATTACCACTGCTACGCCAGAATTCGGGTCGGACGGAACTTCGAAAGTTTTTCCAAACATTTCCGCAATTTCAGTGTTGGTATATTTAATTCCTTCAAACGCTTCTTCGTACATTCGCGCCACGCGGGCGGGCGTTTCGCGCAGACCTTCCCTGTCGGGGTCTTCACCTATGGCGACCAATAACCCACGGATATGTTTTTCTATTTCTTTAATATCCATACTTTCTCCTATACCCCGCGCAAATCGGGTTCCCAGATAATTTTATGCAACTGTAATTGCAGGCGTACGCCGTTAAGCTTACGCTCTTTCATAAACTCTACTATTTCTTCGGGCTTTATTTTTCCGAACACCGGGCTGAAATACACGCGGCATCTGTCCGTAAGTCCGTACCCGTTTATAATTTCTTCCGCACGAACTAAATCGCCCTTATCCCCAACCACAAATTTGACAGCGTCCCGTAGCGTAAGGTAAGAAAAGTTTTCTGTCAGCATATGTTTTTCCATTCCGCTGGAAGGAAGTTTATAATCAGCGGTAACGGCGGGTCGTGGCAAAATTGAAACAATATTTTTCAACGGCACGCTTCCGTTGGTTTCTATTTCTACTTCAACTCCCGATATGCCAAGCAGTTCTATAAGAAACGCTATATCCGCCTGTAAAAGCGGCTCGCCGCCCGTCAGTGTAACGTTTTTTACCCCCGTCGATTTTACGTATTCAACAAGCTCTTCCGCAGAAGTAAGTTCATATTTTACGTCGGCCGTATTTGCCCAGCGCGTGTCACAGTAACCGCAATTAAGATTGCAGCCGCAAAACCGCAAAAACACGGCAAGCTCGCCCGCGCGCGGACCTTCGCCGTTTATGCTTAAAAACTTTTCGGCAACTTTAAAACAGTACATATCACTCACTGTACACCGCGCAGTTTTCGGGTGACTCGTACACTTTCACGCTTAAAACGGGCAAACCTTTTTTGCAAAGTTCGGCGTATATGTACTCGGCAAAGTTTTCTGCAGTTGGCCTGAAATCCGTTTCAACCAATGAAAACCCTTCTTCTTTGAGTGCGGCAACAGTTGCAGGTTTTAAGGTGTTTTTTTCGTAAATAAGCGTATGGTCAAAGCCTTCAGCAAGCTCTTTTACCGCTTTCTTAAAATCGCCGAAGTCCAAAAGCATACCGCGCTTTTCGCCGCTTACTTGCAATTTGCCGCCGCTTATCTTTACTTCCGCAACCCAGTGGTGACCGTGGATATTTGCGCACTTGCCCTTATATCCGTGAAGAAAGTGTGCGCTGTCAAAACAAGCCGAAGTTTTTAAATAATACATTTCTCTCCCTTTGCGCAAAAAAATGCAGCCGCAACAAAACGACTGCACCTAAAAAGACTATTTCTATTCAGATGCCCTGGTTTTGTTTAACGACAGGATGGCGCAAACGAACTGTCCGTTTAATTGACTATATAATACTACACCATAGCGCGTATGTCAACTCAATCAAAGTGTTTATACGCTGCTTAGTTTCAAAATAGCGGCTAATTAGGTTCAATCCCTGTGTCTGTCTGCTACCCTTTTCGGCGGTTAAGTACGCTACTTATCATTCATCATTGACATAATCGTCCCGTCGGTTTTATCGGCGGGACGATTATTCCTTGGACGGCAACTTAGGGATTCGAGGGGAGGCAAGCTAAAGTTTACTTCGGCGAAGGTCTGCGGGTTATGCCGCAGGTTTGCCGGCAATCGGTCCGGAACAAAGGATATGCAAGAGCTGCAATTTTGCAGGCGGAAAATATACTTTGTTACAAAAAATAAGTGCGCAAGCTGAACGCCGTCAGCTTGCGCACTTTTTATTTTAATTTAAACCTCTATTTCAAGCCCGTCGTAGGAGACTATAACTCCGTGCTTCGACGCGGCTGCTACCGTTTCGTCGTAGGTTTGTCCGCCGTTGTGCGAAAAGTGGTTTAAAACCTTTACCGTTTTTCCGTCGATAAGCCCCATGCTTTCCATTCGCCCGATGACGTCAAGGCATATCGGTAACGTCATATGACGGACATATTTATGTCCGTCAAGCCCAAGACAGCCGGTACAGTCAAGAGAAATTAAATCAAACCTGCCCTCTTCTTTTAAAAGTTTCCACGCTTCTTCCGTAAAGTAGCCGGTATCGTGTGCGTAAAGAATTTTCTTCCCACCGCAACTTAAGGAATAGAACACGGGCGAAGTTTCACCGTTATGGCTAGCGGGAAATGGCATAACGCCATACTTGCCGTCCGCAACAGTGAACGGCTTGCCAGCTTCGACGAGGTGCGGCGTGACCGCCCCGCCCATCCACGGGCGCAAGCTTACTTCTTTAATCTTTTCGTAACCGTCCTCTGCGGCGTAGAAATTCATAGCGCGTTCTCTGCCGTGGCAAAAGTCGCGGCGATAGTTGTCTATATCGTCGGGATATAAATGGTCGGGGTGGCTATGCGTGATAAGGCAATGGTCCATCTCGCTTAAATCAAACCCGTACGCGTGCGAGTGCCATAGCGTATCCGGGTTGAACTCTATCAAAAGTTCGCCGTTAATAAGCGCCTGTGAGCGGGAACGCATATTCCTGCCGCCGAGCGCACGCGATAGCTTGCATACTCTGCAACCGCAACCTATTGCGGGGACTCCCTCCGCCGCTGCCGTACCCAAAAATTTAATTTTCATAACTTCTCCTTGCCTGAGATTTTATCAAAACCGAACGATAAAGTCAATAAACCTGCGACGATGCCGCAGGTTTATTACGATTTAAAAGCGTTACTTTTTAGGTTTGTTTTTATCGTCCGGCTTTGCCGCGGGTTTAACCTTAGCCGATGCGGATTTTGCCGCAGGCGTTGCTTTCGCAGGCGCAGCCGTAGGCTTAGCGGGCGCGGGCTTTGCCGCGGGGGTTGCAGGCTTTGCCGATACCGTTGCGGGTTTTGCCGCAGGCGTTGATTTCGCAGGCGCAGTCGTCGCCTTAGCGGGAGCGGGCTTTGCCGCGGTGGGCGCTACGGTTTCCTCCTCTTTTGCCACGGACTTTTCCGACTTTGGTTTTTGGGAACGGGGCTGTCTTTCGTCAAGTTTCTTTATGAAGCGGTTGCCAAAAGCAACCTTTCTGATTTTAGGCACGAATACGAGTACCAACAGCGTTGCCGTTACCAATACAAACAGCGATATGAAAACTATAAGCGAGATTGCCAAAGCTCTTTCCTTATAGATATTCGCTGCATTTATTAAGCTTGCCGCGTGTGGAATTGCTATATTTCCTATCATAACTTTACCTGCCGACGTAGTAACTATTTCAATTAAATGCTCTCTATCGCTTAAATTTTGTTTAAAGAGTATGGTTTTGCGGTCCTCAGCATCGGCGCTGTCTAAGTTGACGGACGCAACTTTTTTACCGTCCAAATACACGTCCGCAGAACCGTAACCCTCGCCTGTGGCTGCGTACAGCGCGATTTCGTCGCCCTTGAACTTGACCAACACCTTTTCGTTCTTCTTGTTTGCCTCGACGTACCGCCCGTCCTCGGTTACCGTAAAGCCGTTGGTTGCGAACAGCAAGTCGTCCTTTATATCGACTTCCTTTAAAGTGCGATCCAAAACCGTTGCCTTGTACGGAATGCCTATGACGCTGAGCATAATTTTGCCGTCGGTGGCGGAGACGACCTCCAGAACGTGTTCGCTATCGGCTAAGTCTTCCTTATTGAATACCAACCGTCTTGAAGCATCGTCGTTATCGAAGTCGTACGTGCCGACCTTTACGCCGTCCAGATAGAAGTCCGCCGTGCCGAAGCCTGCGCCCGTTGCGGCGTAAAGGGATATGCCCTCCCCTTTAAACTTTATGATTAGTTTTTCGCCCGCGTCCTTGCAGATAAGGTATCCGTTAGGCTCGGACGGAATATTGGAAGAATCTTTCCAGCCCGAAGTCCTGAAAAAGTTTTTGTTGGCGGGGGAAACGATTTTCTGCACGCTTGACTGTATGCCCGCATCAATTTCAGCAAGAACGGAAAAGTTTTTGCCGGACGTGCCTTTTACGACTATCTTTACATATCTGCCGGAAGTTTCGTTGAATTTCTTTAAAATCGTTTGACCTTTATAGTCGTCTCTGTTGCCCTCCGCAACCTTTTTCCAATCGCCTTCAGGACTTTCGGATATATACATCGCGTAGTCTGTGATATAGGAGTTAGCGTTATTTCTCGTGGTAACGGAGATATAGTTAAACTGTTGAGATTTTTTGGTGTCTATAATAAACTCGTGAGGGTTTTCGGGCGTAATCTTTGCGGGTGCAGGTTTGCCCTGATAACGGGTGTGCATAAACGTTCCCGTTTGGTCGTCGATGAGGTAGTCCCACATATCGTGGTAGTTGGTTACCTCTATTCTTTCGCCCGTCCAACCCGCAATTTCATTGCCGTTTTCGTCATACGCTTCGGGCGGAAGAACGTACTGAACGCTCTTTTCGTAGTGTCCGAAACCCGCGCTTTCCGTTCCCGTCGCTTCGTCGTAGTTAACACCGCCGTGAATTTCCGTAGGAGCTTTAATAACCTTCCATTCGCTCTTGTCCGTGCCGACCATGGTGAGCTTTATTTTGTCTTTTTGCGAGACCATAAATTTCGGCTCGAACACAAACGATTCAACCTCCTGACCGAGAGGGAAATCAGGGTGGAAAACTTGTTCGGACGGAATAGAATTTGCATAATTTTCCTCGTCCTCATACTTTATACCCAGCACGGCAGAACCGCCGCCGCCCGCATTTACGTTTAATACCCGTACGGCGTAATATTTGCCCTCCTCGACGGTGCGGATCGCGCCGTAATCTTTAAACGAGTTTATGTAGTTGGTTACCGTTATAAGTTCTTCAAGGCTGTCGAAAGCGTCGCCGAAATATACTTTGCCCCAGTCGTCCATCTTACAGGACAGCGATATCAGACCTGACTTGGGAGCCTTCCAGTAAAATTCCTGAACGCGGACGTCCTTTTTACCCTTAGCGCTCTGATAAGTAGCTATGTAGGAATTTGAGCTACCGTTTACGGCGTCGGGCTGTTTATCGCTTAAATAATTTATTACTTCGGCAAGATTGTTGCCCTGAACGTCGTTATACGAGGCGATTTTCGTGCCGTTATAGGATATTCTCAAATAGATTTGAAGCCTGTGCTTAACGCCGTTCGGAAGCTGCACGTCAAAGGTGAAGCTATCGGTAGTACCTGTATAAGCTCTGTCGAAAGAATAAACGTACTTACCGTCGCCTACCCCAGCAATTTTGCCGTGTTCGGGCTGACCGACTTTGACGATTTCAAAACCGCCCTCGTGCGTGGTTGCCGTAGTATTCTTTAAGTCGAAAGTTATATCTTCTCCGAAAGCCACCTTATAGTCGCCCGCCGTCTTGACTCCGTCAATCCCGCCAGCATACTTGTTGGCGACTACGTCGTAATCAGGAAGAGCTTTCATTTCGGCAAGCTGTTCTTCGGTAAACATATTGTCGGTGATATTGCCGCCGTAGAAGTCGTTAAAATAATGCAAGAAGTTATATTTGTAGACGGTGGAGCACCTGTAAGCGAAGTCCGCGCGCTTATTAGAGCAATACGCGGCATTTATGCTGTAAGAGTACAGAAGCTCGTAATATTTATCCGCACCGAAAGAATGCATTATGTTTGCGTACATTCCGAGACTGGGGAAATAGCCCAACTGGCTGAAATTGGCGTGGTCGGTTACTTTGCCTTTTAAGTTAAGCGTTTCCGCAAGAACTTTGTATGGGTCGGCGTACATACCGTGTTCCGCACCGCCGCCGTTCCTGACGTGAGTGCCGACGTCCAGGAACTGTATGTAAGAAAGTAAAGTTAAGGCGTTGTTTCTTACCTCGCCCTCCTGTCCGCTACAGAAGCCCCAACCGGTGCCGTATGCGGCGGCGTGGCTGTGCCCGATTTCGTGCAGAGGTCCCCAAGTACCCGAGTTTAACAGGAACTGATAGTCGGTACACTGCGTAAACATACTTACGGGATGAGCGAACGAATAATTGCCCAGTGCGACGGCTGCGCCCGCGGGGACGTGTTCGTCGAACATAACTTTATTGAATCTGTTGTACGTGCCGCCAGTGAACGACTCGTTTACCGACAGGAATGAGTGCCAAAGCATTGTGAGCTTATCTATCTCTTCCTTCTTTATACGGCGCATAGTCCAACTTGAATCCATTTCGCCGACGGGGCCTATGAGCTGACCGTTTTCAGTATCGATGACGCCTATAACGCCGGGGGAGTTGCGGTAATATTCGTCCCAATCATTGGGTGTGGTTACGCCGAGAATATAGTGCGGGGTTTCCACCGCGCCAGTAACCGTTACCTTTGCGCGGGAATAACAGTTGTTCATTTCTATATGCAGAAGCCCGCCGAAAGAGGAACCTATGACGTAGGTGGCGTTTTTATCGAAAGTGAACGTGCAAATTACCCAAGGGGCGCGGTTGTGTTGCCTTGCCCACTGGCTTTGACTGGTTACGTTGCCGCCGTCCATTTGGTTGTTGGCGACGAGGACGTCCGCCTTATAGAAGTAAGCGTCAACCGAGTTGTGGGTAACCGTGCCGCCCGTAATGCTGTTGAAAGCCGTACCGTTTACGCCGCCGCGCCAAGCCAAAGAGTTTTGGTAGCCCGTCGACATTGACAGCTTTTCTCCCGCTTTAAGCCCTTCTATCTTTACCGTTACCGCCTCTCCAGCGGGTAAATACAGCCCCGAAACGTGAGGAGAACGGTAAATGGGGTCGAGGATTATTTCCTTTTCAACCGCGTTGTTTTCGCCCAAGACCTTGCCGTACTGTCCGTCGGCGGCGGGATGCTTTTTGAGCCATGATTTGAATTCTTCCGACGCGACGGGGTCATCGGCGGTGGCTTTGGATAGCTTTGCCGCGTCCATTGCAAGGTGCTGCCCCTGCGTCATATACATATATTTATAGAAGTTTGCATTAGTCGATTCCACAGCCGCGCCGCTCATCGTGCCGTTCGTAAACGCATTCGCGCCGCCTACCGCTTTTCTCGGATGGTCGGGGTCGAAACCCAAAGTACCGTAATCCGTAAACTCTATAGTTGCGGTTTTTAAGTCGTCGGTGGTTGCGGTCAACTCGTCGTACCTTGCTTCTATTGAATTATTGTCGGTATCGTAAACTAAAGAGAACTTACCGCTCATCTCCGTTACGGGAGAGCGGGCAAGCCCGCGCTTGGTTACGCGAAGAGAGTCCGCGCGCACCGTAGTTTGTACGTCGGACAATTCTTCATAGCTATATTTTTGGAGAGCATACTTTTCCGCCTCCGGAAGCACGAGTTCGGCTACGGAAGGGGCGGGCTCTTCGTGAACGTCGCCTCCGCCTTGCTCGCCGCCGTTCGCGCTGCACGCCGTACAAAAAACGCCCAACAGAAGGGTTGCCGCCATTGAAAGACAGGCGGCGGGTTTGAATAATTTGCTCAATTTTTTGCGTTTTAAAGTTTTACTTGAACAGTTCAAAGGTTTCTCCTTAAAAAATCGTTATCGTTACGCTTTCACTTTAACAGATTGCCTAAAGGTTAGTCAATATTTTATATTATTCGCGGTAAAAAATCAACGCGTTTTTTTAGCGTTTTTAATCATTAATCTTATAATCTCTTCGTCCGTTTCACGCATACCGACGCGAGCTATGTCGCCCACGTTGTCAATGGTGCTTTCCACGCCGTCCTCCAATATGCCGTCTCCGCCCGCAAATCCGCTTCCGTTGCGGCTCATTTCAAAGCCTAAAAGCCCTGCCTCCACTGCGGAAGCTATCTTGCCCGCGCAGCTCGATTTCGCCCCGTCGCAGATGACGCCCGAATTTATCGCAAGCGCGTTTACCACCGTGCGCGACACTTCCCCGTAACCTCCGCCGTACAGATAACACACGCCCGCGCCCGCTCCGCAGCCCGCGCTGACCGCGCCGCAGTATGCGGAAAGTCTGCCTATACCCGTTTTGAGGTGAACTGTTATCAAATCGGACACGATGAGCGCGCGGATAAGCTTTTCTTCGCCGACGCCGAGACGGCGCGCGTAGACTATTACGGGCAGGGAAGCCGTCATTCCCTGATTGCCGCTACCCGAAACGATAACGACGGGAAGACTGCAACCGTTCATTCTTGCGTCCGAACCCGCTGCCGCAGTTGCCTTGGCGAGGTTGTGTACGCCTTCGCCGAACGACTTCAAAAGCACCTTGCCGACCTTCGCGCCGTAATCGTTTTTAAGTCCCTCTTCTGCTATTGCCATGTTATAAGCAATCTGGCGTTTGATAACGCCCTCCACGTCCGCTATATTTACGCAGTCGGCAAACTCTAAAATTTTATCCACGGAAAGTAGCTTCCTGTCCGCGCAACAAGCCGTCTCTTCCCCGTCGAAATTAACGTTCAATATATCTTTTCCGTTCTTCTCTATAAGCACGACGTTGGTGTGGTGACCCGCAATTCTTACGAGTGCGCTATCATTACCCTTCGTCACACGTACGCTTATATCGAACACGCAGTCCGAATGCGACTGCTCGACCGTGAACTCCGCGTTATCAAGATAGGCAACGATGTTTGCCTTGTCTTTTTCGGTAACCGAGGAAATAACCTCAAGCTTTTTCTCCGCGACTCCGGCGATTATCCCCGCCGCCGCCGCAGAATTGACGCCTTTCATTCCGCCCGTATTGGGGACGACCACGCTTTTAACGTTTTTGAGAATATTGCCGCTGACGGTTATTTCAACCTTTTCGGGCAACGCGCCCAAAGTATCGCGCGACAGCGCCGCTGCGTAAGCAACCGAAATAGGCTCAGTACAGCCCATAGCGGGAAGAAGCTCTTCCTCTAAAATTTTTACGTATCCGTCGTACAGACATTTATCCATTGTATGCGCCCTTGCTTTTTTATATTATATCATCCGTGCGGAAAAATTTCAACCTTCTTTAACGGGGTTTATATTAAGAAATTGTTTTTACCGCCCCGAAAAAACTTGCCAACGCCGCAAGTCTGATGATATAATAGTTCCACTCGGGGGCATAGCTCAGTTGGTCAGAGCGCTTGCTTGACATGCAAGAGGTCGATGGTTCGAGCCCATTTGTTCCCACCAAAATAGCAGGATTAACATCCTGCAAAATATACGGGGATATAGCACAGTTGGCAGCGCGATACGTTCGCAACGTATAGGTCGCCGGTTCGAACCCGGCTATCTCCACCAATCCAAACCTAAAACGAACTCCTTTTGTTGGAATAAGTTTTAGGTTTTTTCTTTGCTGTTTTTCGTTCCGCATTGTGCCGTATTAAGCCGTTATATTGCCGCTGTAACGCTTTTCGGGTGTTCGGCGGCAATATTGTCAATCACGCACAAACGGCGGTTTATGCCGCGAAAGCCGCTTGACGTGAGAAAGGGGCGTGTTAGGCTGGAACGCCAAAGGCAAACCAAAACCCGACAGATTTATTTAATCGGTCGGGTTGCGCGTTTCGCCCTTATTTGCCTATATACACGCCCCTGCGAGGCTCACGTCAAGCGGAACGTGGAATAAATAGCCGTGATTGTATATCTTTATACATACATCTCTATCTCAAATTCATATTGCATAAGATTTACACGGAACGGTACTTTGAAAGACAGTTTAACCGTTTTCGAGCATAATAAAAAGCCCCGATTGTCGTTATCGGGACTTTGCTTTATAGGGCTGTTGTATTGTATCTCTATTTTATCGTCGTAAAGCGTTATTTGCTTTACAAGGTAGTTTATGAGTAGTTTCGGCTCTAACGCCAACGCTTGGGCGTAAAACTCTCGTATTTGCGTTTCGGTAAGTTGCACGGCAGTCTTGCTTTTCTCTATCAGTATTTGCCGTTCTAATTCTTCTTTACGGGTTTCTAATTCGCGCAACCGTTTCATAACCGTATTGGTCGTACCGCCGTTTTCAATAGCGGTCATTATATTGTTTATTGAATTTTCGGTGGTACGCTGTTCTTTGAGTAGCAAGTTCAATACTACGTTTGCTTGCGCTTGGCGTTCTTGCTCTTGCATTAAGCCGTTAACGATGTAGTCAAGAGAATTGGCTTTTTGTATTTGCTCGATGACGTTTTCGAGTATTATCTTTTCCAAAATGTCTTTTCTAATCGCTTGCTTTTTGCAATCGGTAGTTTTCTTTTTGCGACCGCAACAAGTGTAGTAATACTTTCTTTCGCCGTTCTTGGCTGTGCCGTTATCTCCGATGATACTTTTACCGCAATAACCGCATTTAATTTTGTCTTTGAGTAAATACGTAATTTGTTCGCTACGCTTGCCGAATTTATTGCAATCTACTTTTTGGCGTACTACCGCAAATATATCGTTCGGTACTATCTGCGGATAGATATTTGTAAATACTTCGCCGTTGTGTCGGTATATACCCGAATATCTTTCGTTGCCTAATATTCCGTAAACGGTATTCTTGGCAAACGGCTTGCCTTTATGTAATAAACCTTTGCTATTGAGTTCGGCTATAATGTCTTTTACAAATACGCCTATGGAATACTGCTCGTAAATATATCTGACGATTTCGGCTTCTTCGGGTATAACTACGGCTTTCTTGTTTTCGTTCTTGTAACCGTAAGGTATTTTACCGCCTGTAAGATTTCCTTTACGACGGCTTTCGTTATTGCCGCGCCGTATCTTTTGCGAAAGTTCGGCTGAATAGTATTCCGCATAGCCTTCGAGCATACTTTCAAAGATAATGCCTTCGGGCGTGTCGGGTACAAACTCGGTAGCCGATACGACTTTAACGCCGTTGTCTTTCAGCGTCTTTTTGTGCATAGCCGTTTCATACTTGTTACGGGAAAACCTATCGAATTTGTAAACAATAACGTAATTCCATTGTTTGCGATTACTGTCTTTCATCATACGCTGAAAGTCGGGGCGGTTATCGTTCGTACCCGTCATAGCGCGGTCTATGTAGGTATCGAGTATAAGTATATCGTGGCTTTTGGCGTATTCCGTGCATACGCGCAACTGTCCGTCAATACTTTGCTCGGTTTGGCTGTCCGAACTGTATCGGGCATAGATTACTGCTGTTTGCATTTTTCAAAACTCCTTTTGAATTGTATTTTTTATTTACCTTTCGGCGGAGCGAAAATAAACGGCAATGCAAAAATCTTTACGCATAAATTGTTTTCCGTTCGTTTCCGCAAGGGCTACGCAAGTAGTGCATTTTACCCTTGCGGAAAAGTGCGTTGCCGTTTACGCTCCACCGGACGAAAGGTAAATAATTTAATTGGCTTTGGGCATTTGCGCTAATACTTTGGGCGTGGCTTTGCCCCTAACTACGCCGTCTTTGTCTATGCAAGTGAAATCGTCGAATAACAGTATTTTTCTATCTTCCTTTCCTATCGGGCAAACCACATCTTCGGCAAGTATGTTGCAGTCAACGTATTCGGGCAAATCGCCGCCGTACACAAGCCGTTCGCCGCTCTTTTCTATGTACTTAATGACGTATTTAACCGTAACTTCCAAATTTAACGGACATATCTCTTTGAAATCGTTTCGCCCGTACCGTTCCGCGAAATGCGTGTTTTGCAATATAGTTTGCTTGCGGTGGTTTCGGGTGTCGTAGTCCGTAACGGTTTCTAATTTGCCTATCATTTGCGGAATAACGAATATGCCGTGAAAATGCAACCGCTCGTTTTTCGACCGTTCCCATACGCCGATATATTTCCACCCTTTACGGTTTACAAGGTGTTTCAACGTATTACTCAACGACTTTCTAAAACTTTGCTCGGTATGCTTTTTATCGTCGAAAGTAAAAGTAACGAAAAAGTCCCATTGCCGTTGCGTATAAATTTTGCGCCACAGTCGGGTGTTACGCTTTGCGGCGTTATTTTTTTTGCGCTCAATGTTTTGCTCGGTGTATTCTTTTGCTTGCTCGGCGGTTTCAAATTCGCCTTGCAATTTCTCGGCAATATACTTTTTCCGCTCGCGCTTGGGTAGGCTTTGGCTCTCTTTATATGCTGTTTCAAACTTGGCTTTTCGCTCCGTTTGTTCGGGCGTGGGAATAGCCCTTGATTGTTTTTTACTGCCCTTGCCGTGTGGATAGTTTTCTTTCGGTATGCCGATATAATGGCTACCGTCAAAATATACTTTTGTGTCGGGATAATTCTTGGTTTCTTCGTTCATAACATTACACTCCTTGCGATTGATTATTTGACAGTATCAAAATACTTGCAAACAAGGTTTCAAAAAACGTGCGCTGTTCGCTATCGCTCAACGCTTGAATATTCGGTTCTCCGATTGTTTCTACTTTCAATTCCGTTTTTAACATTTTGCTTTGCTCCTTGTTGCCGTTTTAGTGATTGCATTTTAGCCGTCAAATAGGCAAGTTTTTTGCCCATTTGAAAAAGTTTTTTAAGTTTTTTTCGCTGTGGTTACAGTGTAGCGTTTTTCGGTTTGAAATGTTAGAAACTCCGCCCTAACAAAACCCTGCTAAAATCCAAACAAACCCGAACTTTACCAAAACCGTGCCTATACTGTAAAACTTAAACTCGCAAGTTTTTTGCAAGTTTGAAAAAATACTTTTATCTTTTTTCGTGGGTATTGTAACTGTCAAACTCGACAAGTTTTGTCGAGTTTGAAAAATTTTCTGCAAGAAAATTTACACTTGGCATTATAAAACACCGCAACAAAAATTGCGGTGCGGTCAATGGTTACAAACGGTAGGCAAATAGCGGCGTTTATGGGAACGCAAGCGGAATATAAACGGCAGTAAAAAGCAAGTAAACGGCGGCAACGTAAAAAAATACGGCGGACACGGAAAGCCTGCGCGTGTCGCCGTATTTTAGTTGCCGCCCTTGCTTTTTAGTGTTCGGCGGTTTGCTCTTTTTCGGTTGTGTTTGGTTGTGTGGCGGGTGCTTGACGGCGAGCGTAGCGAGCCGCTTGTTTATTCAAGCACCCGCCACAGTGCCACAAGCCCGTTTTTACGTTGACATATAGTTGAAAAATACTTTCGTTTATGCTATAATTTATTTGCTCATTTAGAGCGATAAACAGTAATTTAGCGGAGAACAAAAAATATGGAATATATTAAACTCACAATCGACAATTTGGAAAAGGAACATATTTGTTGCGCCATATCAAACAATAAAGATATACAAGTAGCAAGCAAGAAAGCGTGGCTTAAAGAAAGAATAAAGGACGGATTGGTATTTTTGAAATCTACCGAGCGCGGAAAATGTTTTATCGAATACATACCCGCCGAAAACGCTTGGTGTCCTATCGAAGCAAACGACTATATGCACATAAATTGCTTTTGGGTTTCAGGTTCATTCAAAGGACACGGCTATGCCAACGATTTATTAAACGCCTGTATAGCCGATGCAAAAGAGCAAGGCAAATGCGGCTTAACCGTAATTTCGTCCCCAAAGAAAATGCCGTTTTTGTCAGATCCGAAATATCTTGTTTATAAAGGGTTTAAGGTTACGGATAAAGCAAATCCAAACTTTACTTTAATGTATTTATCTTTCGACGAAAATGCGTCCGTTCCGAAATTCAAAGAACAAGCAAAACAGCCGCATATAGATAAACAAGGTTTTGTTGTGTATTATACGCACGGTTGTCCGTTTACGGCTAAATACGTTCCGCTTGTTCAGCAAACGGCAAAGGACAAAGGCATTCCGTTTGAAAGCGTATTGATAGACAGCAAGGAAAAAGCGCAAAACGCGCCTATGGCGTGGACGAATTACGCCGTATTTTATAACGGACAATATATATCAAACGAAATCCTAAACGAGAAGAAGTTTCTTGAACTTGCAGAGAGTTATTATAGACAGTAATATAAATTTCAATTTAACGGAGAGAAAACGAATGACGAATGAAGATATATTACAAGTTGCAATGCACCAATCTGCTGTCGATTTGGGGTGTAATGCAGAAGATTTTTTGAGCAGTCAAAATAGAATCGTAATCTCAAAACAAAATAGCGCGGCACGGAAATATCTCGAACTTCCATTTGAGTGCGACCTTGTTTCGTATGGAAATAATATTGTAGCGTCGGTTCGCGAGAATATCAAGAATACTGTAAAAGATTATATCGGGCGGTATCAAATTGAGCATTGTTTTGAAACTCCAAATATGAATGTTTTTAGCGACGCTTTAAGAAATTATGATTTGAAAATTTGTTTTATGGCTGAGTATTTTCTACCCGATATAAATATTTTGAAAAAGCAAGTTTGCGAATATGAAACCCGAATTTTAAACAGTAAGGATTTTACTGATTTATATACGCACGAATGGAGTAATGCACTTTGTGAAAAGCGTAAAGAGTATGATGTTCTCGGAGTGGGAGCATACGATAATGATACGTTAGTAGGGCTTGCCGCTTGCAGCGCAGATTGTGAAGATATGTGGCAGATAGGTATAGACGTTTTACCCGAATATCGACATAAAGGGGTTGCCGCCGCACTCACGTCGGAACTTGCTTTAGAGATATTAAAGCGCGATAAAGTGCCGTTTTATTGCGCAGCGTGGTCAAATATAAAATCGGTACGCAACGCAATCAAAAGCGGATTTCGTCCCGCTTGGGTCGAGATGACTGCAAAAAACAGCAAATTCGTTGATGAAATGAACAAGCTATAAATTTCAATTTAACGTAGGATATTCGTTTTAGGTTACTACTTCTCCACCATTAGATGACTGATAAGAACCGCAATCTTATCGGTCTTTATTTTGTTCATTGCAAAAATTGAAAAAATGTGTTACAATGAATTGATTAAAATTAAGTAGGAATAAGAATGGGTTTTATACGCAGTTTTGACAAAAAACAAATATACGCTTTGCAGAGCGAACAAAACAAATCGATTTATAATCTTTTGATAAGCGATATTAAAGACGGAAAGGTTTTTCCCTCTGTCAGGAAAAACCAAATATATTTCTATTATGAGGGCGGTTGCTTGTATAAGTTTGCAAACGGTAAATTTACGAGGGATAAAGCTTATGAAAAACATAGTTGTTCAACGGAAGATTCAACTCGATACGAAACGGCAAAAATTCAGGTGGAAAATAAATTTTCCAAAGGAGAAAAAAACGATAAAGAACGTCGATTGCTGAATGCGTTGTATCGTTATACTTATGGCGGAGAAAAACCTTACGATACGGTCGTACTTGATATAGAAGTCAATCTTAACAGCACGTTCGTCGGCAGAAAAAAATGCGATTTAGTGCTTTATAATACTCAATCCTCTGAAATTATGTTTGTTGAAGGTAAAATTTTTTCGGATAGGCGCGTAAGCGTCAGAATAGGTTTTATTCCCGAAGTAATTTCTCAAGTCAATACCTATTCTGCGGCTATTGCCGAACAGCAGCAAGCGATACTGACTCAATATGCGAACCACATTGAAATAATCAACAACCTTTTCGGAATGAATTATTCTGCGCCGAAAAAACTTATACAACCCGCGAAATTACTTGTTTATGAAGCTCCTTTAAGTCCTACCGATAACAGCATTTATACTTTCAATACCATAACCGCCGCGCTTGGAAAAAACAACGCGGTTTGGTTTAAGCAAAACGAAAGACCTACAACAGATGAAATTTGGAACAGTTTATGCAAATAAAAGTATATCGTGGCACTCATCAGATAGGCGGTTGCGTTACCGAAATAAAAACCGACGTTGCGCGGATTATAATCGATATGGGCGAGGAATTGTCATCAACTAATCGTAAAATTCAGATGCTCGAGATAGAAGGCGTAACAAGTGGCACGCCAAATTGTAATGCCGTACTAATTACACATTATCACGGCGACCATGTTGGAATGTTTGAAAACGTATTGCCGAATATCCCGATATATATGGGAAAAGTTGCAAAGCAAATTTACGGTGTGGTTCAAGGCATATTAAAAAACAAATTGAATAAAGGCAACCCCGAAAAGGTAGATTTGTTTAAGGAATTTACCGTCGGCAAACCTCTTTATTTCGGCAATATAAAAGTAACGCCATACATGGTAGACCATTCGGCTTTTGATGCGTATATGCTGTTAATCGAAGCAGACGGTAAAAGAATTTTACATACCGGCGATTTTCGTATGCACGGCGCAAGGGGCGGCAAAATGCCCAACGTTTTTGAAAAATATTGTAAAAATATCGACGTGCTGATAACCGAAGGCACTATGCTTTCGCGCGCCGGCGAAGAGGTCATAACCGAGCGCGAACTCGGGGCGCAAGCCAATAATATTTTACGTGAAAACAAATATGTTTTTGCTCTTTGCAGTTCGACGAATATCGATACAATAGCGGGATTTTATAATACTGCTATAAAAAACAAAAAACCGTTTATCGTATGTGAAGAAGATTTTCAGCATGAAATACTTAAAATCGTTACGCAAAATACAGTGTCGCCGTTTTACGATTTTGGGAGACAAAAAATTTATTCTTACGGACGTAATTTACACGACCTGATGAACGAGCGCGGGTTTTTCTTTTTGGGAAGAACAAATTATACAACTCAAAAGGCTATCGAAGCATTTCCGAACAGTTTGCTAATATATTCTATGTGGAACGGTTATTTAGATAAAACGCACCCTGCATTTGATGAATATAAGTATAATTTTATAAATAGCGCATTAAACAGAGGCTTCAAAATCGTTTACTTGCATACAAGCGGACACGCAAGTGTAGACGAAATAAAACGCGTTTGCGAAATCACAAACGCGAAAACGATTATTCCGATTCACAGCGAATGTCCCGAAAAGTTTACGGATATGGGGATTAAAGGTTATGTCAAAGTAATGAACGACGGCGAAACGTTTATAATATAATTTCATAGGTTCTTATGGTATGCATTGCGCTCCACCAATAGATGACTGACAAGAACCACTATCTTATCGGTCATTTTTATATTCTTTGAAAGTAATCATAGAGAGAGCCTTACTGTCTGCTTGATTAAATAATTTGGTTTTGCTATAGTAATTGTACGATAAACAGTAATTTATCGGAGTAAGTTATGAAAGATAAATCTAACAAAAGAATTTCACCGCTCAGTATAAAAGGAAGCATATTGTTTACAATCGTAAATCTAATTTATATTTGTTGCTACTCTTATGTTTGTAAGCTATTCAGACTGCTTAAAAACTCAGAAGGCAATAGACGGTGGTATTACGGCGGAAGCGGAAATAGTCTATCTCCAAAAACGTCATTTGTCGAGAGGAGCTTACGACTTGATATGTCGTTATGTCGATGAATACGGAATAATATACGAATGCGCTTGCGAAAGTGGGACTTACGCAGACTACACACAAAAAATGCTTGATGAACAACGCATAGGTGAAAAAGTCGAAATTTATATCGGCGAAGTAAGTCACGGCAATAAAGGGGTTTGTTGGGCAGTAAGTTACGGTAAAGATGTAAACGCAAATACTCAGTTGGCTTGGGGAATAGTGTGTGTCTGCTTAATATTTGTTATGTTCGTGCTGTTATCATTGTATCTGCTATTATTTTACGATAAATTACCTTTCATAAAACGAAAGAAAGAATAAGATAAATTTCAATCTGGCGGTTCGATGTAGGTCAACAATTTTCCAGCAACAAAGAAAGAGCACGACCCGTTTCGGGTCGTGCTCTTTCTTTAAAGTATAAAACCGACGATTTGATTCGACGCGCAGCGTAGCAGCGCGTCGTGCCAAAATCCTTTTTACCGTATTTGCGACGAACGGCAGTATCAGTTTAAAATTCATACCGCCAGATTCAAGGTGGCTGCTACGCTGAGCCATATAGGGTAAATCGATAACCACAAACCGTAAACCGAGCTTTCCTTACAGATTTCAAACAAAAGTCTTATTGCAAAAAGAACATTGACGACGATAATAACGTTGCCCAAAAAATTCGCTTTAAGAGTACCACTAAACGTTCAAAACGCCGTTTATCGCCAGCAAAACGATATTTTCCACCGTCAACGGTTTTCGTTTCTGCCACAAGCACAGAGCAACGATAAACGATACATAAATGACCGCTCACGCTATCGGAATGATAAACGAAGGAATCCATTGCGTAGGTTTTATCAATCCGTCGTACCACGACATCCCGAACTGGGTAAACAAAGAGCCCAACGCGGCGACTAAGACGACTGCCGCCGTTGTAATGAAGTATTTAAGTTTCATATAAATAATATCGGCAAAACTTAAAATTATATTAATCGTTATTTTGTTTATCCGACGCAAAGAAAAAAGCGGCGCCAACCTAAGTCGGCGCCGCTTTTTTTACGGTTAAAACATTACGAGCAGGAAGCCTGCGATTACGCCTAAAAACAAGACGAACGCAGGGAGCTTGCTTCTCCACATCAATATTGACTCGGGCAAGAGCTCGCCGAATACGACGTACAGCATTGCGCCGCTTGCAAAACCGAGGGATAGTACGAGCATAATATCGCTGATCCCTCCTATTGCAAAGCCCAACAGCGCGCCAATAACCGTCGGCAACCCGCTGAGCGCGGTGAGTCCCACCGCCTTTAACTTGCCCATTCCGCCCGAAATCAATGGAACGGATACAGCCATACCCTCCGGCACGTTGTGCAAGCCTATGACTATCGCCATAATAAATCCGCTGCCCGAAAATAGGTTTGCGACCACGTCGTCGGAAATTGCGTACGACGCGCCTATCACCATACCCTCGGGAAGGTTATGAAGGGCGATTGCAAACATCATAACCAGTCCCGCCACAAACAGGTTCGACTTTGAATTTTTGTGGGTTTCGTAGTGATTGGAATGAATAAGCTCGTCCAAATTATCCGCAGTTGTCGGATGGTTTTCGTCGATATGCTTTACCTCGCGGTTCGTTCTTTTATCGATAACGAAATTCAAAAGATAAATAACGCCGTAGCCCGCGGCGACCGCCGCTACTACGATAAGCGGCGTAAGCGCAGGAAGGGCGCTGCCCTCCGCCTTCATCATCTCAATCGGCTCGCTCATTAAATCGAAGCAGACCACGGCGAGCATAATTCCCGCGGCAAAAGCCAGAAGAAGGCTGACGATTTTATTGGAATCCCGTTTTAAAACGGCGCCTATGACGCCGCCGAGACCCGTTCCGATAACGCCAGATATAAACGTTACGACGATTATTGCCAAATAGTCCATAAAAACTATTATATCACGTGCGCGTTATAAAGCAAGCGTATACGCTTGAAAATCGGAATTGCCTATGATATAATTATTTTATGGACTGGTTTAATTATTACGGGCTTGCGATTATATTAATCATTATGGCGCCGAATATCGTTTACGCGATAGCCAATAAGACGACGACTAAAAACGATTACCGCAACAAGGCGGCTGAAATCCTTGAACAAGCAGGCAGATACGGCTGTATGGCGTTTATGGTTTTTAATATACCGTATACTTACTTTAATTTTTGGTTTGACCGCGCGCTTACCGTATATTTATCCGTGAACGGCGCCCTCTGCCTTGCCTATATTATTTTTTGGATAATCTGTTGGAAAGGAAACGGCAAACTGAAAGCGCTGTCCCTTTCGATACTTCCGTCCGCTATATTTCTGTTCAGCGGGGCAGTATTGGCAAGTATCCCGCTTATAGCGTTTGCCGTCGTTTTTGCCGCAACCCATATTCTTATAAGTTACAAAAACGCTGCTTAAAATTGAAAGGCGCGCCCTTCCGTTTATCGGTGGGCGCGCCTTGTTTTATGCGGATTTTTCTTTACTCTTAATCAATTTTTTACGATTGACCCCCGCATATCCCTTAAATAACGGCATTTTGCGCCTTGTAACCAAGCGTAGAACGAACTTGAAAATTTCACCGAAAGGCAGAATGGATAACGCCACAGCAAATGCCGTAAACCACTGCACTGCATTCAGTTTTTCAAGCCCGAAAGCAACCGACAAGGGGCTTACGCACAGCAAAACGTTCAAAAGTACGCCGACTGCAACCGTAATAAGCAAAATTTTGTTTGAAAAGAAGTGCTTGAACGCAGACTGACGTTCCGAACGGATATTGAATGATTGGAAAAGTTCCAGAAAAGAAATCGTCATGAACGTCATAGTCGTTGCCGTTTCATTGCCCCATATATTGAGGGCAACCGTGAATACGCCTATGGTTGCCGCCGTCATAAACAGCCCGTAAACGAGTATCAACAGCAATGAAGTTTTTGAAAATAAACTCTTCTCCGCTCTTTCGGGCGGGCGCGACATAACGTCGTCGTCCGCCTTTTCCATACCCAACGCAAGCACGGGAAAGCTGTCAGTTATGAGGTTGAGCCAAAGCAACTGGGTTGACAGCAAAAAGTTAAATTTGAATAGGAACAGTGAGGCTATTAAAATTGCCAGCACTTCCGCAAGGTTCGTTGAAAGGAAAAACTGTATAGTCTTTTTAATATTCGTCGAAATCCTTCTACCCTCTTTGACTGCGGCAACAATGGTAGTAAAGTTGTCGTCGGAGATGACCATATCAGACGCGCTTTTCGTCACGTCCGTGCCTGAAACGCCCATAGCTATGCCTATGTCTGCGCTTTTAATGCTTGGCGCGTCGTTTATCCCGTCGCCCGTCATTGCTACAACTTGCCCGCGGCTTTTAAGAGAATTGACTATGACGTTTTTGTGCTTGGGCGAAACCCTTGCAAACACCTTACACCTTGCAATGGCGTCATCGAGAGCCTTACCCTCAAGCGCGTCAAGCTCGTCGCCCGTCATAACTTCGGACTCGTTGCTCGCAATATTCAGCTTTTTAGCAATAGAAAGCGCGGTTCTCACGTGGTCGCCCGTAATCATTACGGTTGAAACGCCCGCGCCGCGGCACTCCTCTACAGCTGCACCCGCGCCCTCCTTCAGTCCGTCCGTCATTCCGCACAGTCCGATAAAGATAAGCCCCTCCTCATCTATCTTGCCGCCGTAGCTTTTATAGGCGAAGCCGAGAACCCGTAGCGCGTCGTCCGACATTATGTCGTTTTCGTTCAAGACGGCTTTTTTATCCGCGGAAGTAAATTCCCTAACGCCGCTTGAAGTAAGATAATGCGTACACCTATGTATGAGCACGTCGGGCGCACCCTTGGTAAAGCTGAGCCTTTCGCCGCCAACGTCTGCGGCAACCGTCATCATCTTCCTTTCGGAGGTGAAAGGAAGCTCGGCAAGCCTTAAAAAATCGACGCCGTAGCCCGCGGCGTCCACGCACGTTTTCAACGCCACTTCAGTGGGGTCGCCAATGTAGTTGCCTTTATCGCCTTTTACCGACGTACAGACGGTCATACATTGCAATAATTTTGCGTTTACCCCCCGAATATCATTGATTGAACGCGTTTTTCCGTCGAAAAAAGCCGTGACGACTTTAAGCTTATTTTGGGTCAAAGTACCCGTTTTATCGGAGCAGATTACGGTGCAACTTCCAAGCGTTTCAACCGATTTAAGCTTTCGTATAACCACGCCTTTTTTGCTCATTTTCTGTACGCCCATAGCCATTATTATGGTAACTACGGCGGGCAAGCCTTCGGGAATGGCGGCAACGGCAATCGCCACGGAGGTCATAAAATTCTTTAAAATTCCGTCGTCGCGAACGAAAATCCCCATTATGAAAATCACGGCTGTGACTGCAAGCACGAACGCGGAGATTATCTTGCCGAGCTTATCGAGGCTGTTTTCAAGAGGAGTTTTGGTTGCCTTGCCTCCTTGAAGCATAGCTGCGATTTTGCCCATTTCCGTCTGCATACCGACGGCGGTTACCACCGCCATTGCGTTTCCGCGGACGACGTAGGTCGAACCGAAAAGAGTGTTTGACATATTGCCGAGCGCAACGTTGTTGCCGTGAATACGCTTTGCGTTTTTCTCAACGCCCGCGCTTTCGCCCGTAAGGGCGGATTCGTCACAAGTCAAAGAATTGCTTTCGATAACGCGACAGTCGGCAGGTATCACGTCCCCTTCTTCCAATAAAACTATATCCCCGACGGTTACTTCGTCGTTGGCAATAACTATTTCTTTGCCGTCGCGGCGCACCTTGCAGGTGCTTGCGGAAAGTTTTTTCAGGTTTTCAATCGCCTTGTCCGCCCTGTACTGCTGAATCGTACCCACCAGCGCGTTCAAAAATATTATTGCAAGAATTATAAAAGTATCGGTCAAATCGTTTCTATCGCGCGAAAGGAAGGCAATCAGTCCCGAAACGGCAGCCGCGACTATCAAAAGCACGGTCATAAAGTCCTTGAACTGTGAAAAGAAAAGCTTGAAAATTCCCGCGGTTTTGCCCTTTTCAAGCTCGTTTTTGCCGTAAGTTTTTAATCTTTCCTCCACGTCCCGCCCGCTTAGCCCTGCGGGACCCGTTTTAAGCTTTTTCAGTGTCTGTTCGGCTTCTTCAAAGCAAAAATTTGCCATAACTCACCTCTGTTTATCTCTCAAATAAGATATTCGGGTTTGTCCGCGTTTATTCTCAATATTAAAACCCGCCCGACGGCAAACCGTCGGGCGGGTTTATTTACAAATATTTTAATATTACGCGTGATGTTCGTCCTCGTCCTTATGTTCGGGAAAGTCCGCTTTATCGTAAGCGATACCGTTCTTATCGTAATAGTCCTTTATCGCGGCGCGGATAGCTTCTTCCGCAAGAACGGAGCAATGCATTTTGTGCGCGGGGAGTCCGTCCAAAGCCTCGGCAACGGCTTTGTTGGTAAGCGTTAACGCCTCGGTTAAAGGTTTGCCCTTGATAAGCTCGGTTGCCATCGAGCTTGACGCGATTGCGCTGCCGCAACCGAACGTATTGAACTTGACGTCAACGATAATACCGTTTTCTATCTTTAAATAAATTTTCATTATATCGCCGCATCTGGCGTTGCCCACTTCGCCTATTCCGTCGGCGTCGTCAATCTTTCCGACGTTTCTGGGGTTTTGGAAGTGGTCCATAACTTTCTCGCTATACAGTGCCATAATCTTCTCCTTTTTATATCAAATTTTGCGTTATTTCAAGCATATATTGGGGTCTATCAAATTTTAAGTTAAATTAAATGAGGCTTTAAACCCTTTTCAAGCTCTTCCCAAACGGGGGATATATTTCTTAAATACTCAACTACTTGGGGTACTTCCCGTATGATATACTCAACCTCTTCGGCGGTGTTGTATTCGGATAAGCTAAGCCTTAAAGAGCCGTGCGCGACCTCGTGCGGGAGCCCCAAAGCAAGCAAAACGTGTGATGGATCCAACGAGCCCGAAGTGCACGCAGAACCGCTTGAAGCGCAAATTCCCTTTGCGTCCAACAGTAACAGAAGGCTTTCACCCTCGATACCTTCGAAACAGATATTCACGTTAGACGGAAGCCTTTGCGCCCTGTCGCCGTTGAGCTTGGAGTGCGGAATTTTTAAAAGCCCTTCGATAAGCCTGTCCCTGAGAACGCAAAGCTTTTTGCCGTTTTCTTTCATATTGGCGCAGGCTTCTTCCAAAGCCGCCGCCATAGAGGCAATACCTGCAAGGTTTTCCGTTCCTGCGCGCTTGTTTCTCTCCTGCGCGCCGCCTTCGATAAAGGTATTCAAGGGAACGCCTCGCCTGCAATAAAGCGCACCCACACCCTTAGCCCCGTGAAATTTATGCGCCGAAAGAGACAGCATATCTATATTTTGCGCCTGCACGTCAACGGGGACGTGCCCGACCGCCTGAACCGCGTCGGTGTGGAACACGACGCCCGCCTTGCGGCAAACAGCGCCTATTTCGGCTATCGACAGAACGGTGCCAACCTCGTTATTGGCAAACATCACGGTAACGAGCGCGGTGTCGGGGCGGATTGCCTCCGCGACCTCTTCTGCCGTGATAAGTCCGTCGTGGTGGACGGGCAAATATGTTACCTCATAGCCCTCTTTTTCAAGCTTTTTTAGGGTGTGCAAAACGGCGTGATGCTCGAACGCCGTGGTTATAATATGCTTTTTGCCCTTACGCGCGCCGTTTATTGCGGCGGAGCGTATCGCCTGATTGTCTGCTTCCGACCCGCCCGAAGTGAAATAAATTTCCTTAGGTTCGCAGTTAAGGCACTTTGCAATTTTTTCGCGGGCATCCTCTAAATGCTCTTTTGCAATTTGCCCCACAGTGTGCAGGGACGACGGGTTTCCGTACACACCCTTTAAATAGGGCGTCATCGCCTCGATTGCTCTATCGCTCATTGCTGTAGTTGCCGCATTGTCAACGTAAACTGTTTTCAACTCTATAATTCCTACTCGTTTAGTATGATTAAATTATAAATATTAATTCCTATCTTGTCAATAGGAATTAACGTGAATTTTAAAATTTTCAATTAAATCAAGTCCTGCAAAGTTTTGGAATTCAAGAAACTCATTATAACTTCGTCAAGCTCTTTGAAAAGAGGCAACGTCTGGCAGGTGCCTGCGTTTTCACATCCGCTTATAAGACAGGAAACCGGCGCGAGCGAACCTTCTCCGACGGTCAGGATTTCCGCAACACTGTAATCTTGTGCAGGGCGGGCAAGCCTATAGCCGCCGCTTTTGCCGCGCGCGCTTAAAACGAAGCCTGCGGCGGAGAGTTGCGCCACCGAAGTTTCAAGGTATTTAACGGATTCCTTTTGCCGCTCGGCAATATCGTTGAGGGAAACAAACCCGTCGCCCGCGTGCTGAGCCAAATCAATCATAATTTTCAGGGCGTTCCTGCCCTTGGTCGTTATCATCATATAATGTCTCCTTCGCAAATTTTATTTGCTATAAAGTGAGATTCTTCGGCTACGCTACACTGCGTTTTGCACCGTGATTATTTGATATTCTTCACTGCGTTTTGCGCATTATTACAAGAAATTTTTACAATAAGGTGCGCAAAGCAGCGGGCTTTGCCCTCGCGCAGAATGACAGGGGGCAAAAGCGCAAGAATGACAATTAGCGGAATGAATTTTAGCCGCCTAATTCAATCATTCTTTCAATACACTTTACTGCTTTTTTCCTTAAACCCTCTTCTAAAACTATTTCTTCGCCGCCGCGGCCTAAGACGCAGTTTAAAACGTCGGGCAAGGTCGTTATTTTCATATCGCGGCAAACGAAATCCTTTGAAAGGGGATAAAACTTTTTATTGCGGCACTTGAATTGCAGGTGCTGAACAATAGCGTTTTCAGTGCCGATAATGAACTCCTTCGCCTCGGACTTCTCCGCAAAATCCATTATTCCCGAAGTTGAGCCGACGAAGTCCGCAAGTTCTACGACCTCAGCGCGGCATTCAGGGTGAACCAAAAACAGTGCGTCGGGGTGCGCCGCCTTGGCTTTTATTGCTTCCTCCCGACCGGCTTTTGCGTGAACGGGGCAGCCGCCGGATAAAAGTTTGAAATTCTTTTCTGGCACTTGACTTTTCACGTAAGTTCCTAAGTTTATATCGGGAATGAAAAGAATGTTTTTTTCAGGCATAACGCGGCAAATTTTAACCGCGCTCGACGATGTTACGCAAACGTCCGCAACGGTTTTAAGCTCCGCCGTGGTGTTTACGTACGCAACGACGGCAATGTCCGGGTTTTCTTTTTTTATGCGCAGAATTTCCTCCTTACCGAACTGCTCCGCCATAGGACAGCCCGCCGCGGGGTTAGCAAGGATAACTTTTTTCCCCGGCGAAAACATTTTGACTGTTTCCGCCATAAACCTGACTCCGCACATTATTACGGTGCTTTGCGGGACGGTTTTCGCCTTTACGGACAGGGCGTAGCTGTCGCCCGTGAAATCTGCGACCTCGCATATCTCTTCGGACATATAGCTGTGGGCGAGGATACATATATCACGCTCTTTTTTAAGTTCGAAAATTTGCTGCTGTAAATCTCTAATCATATAAATTCCTAAATATTGCATATGAATTATACTACAACGCGCCATATCGGTCAAGTGTAAGCGCACAGCGTTAGCCGCGTATTTTTAATAAAGCCGCCCGCGCAAATTGCGCGGGCGGCTTCAAATTTGTTTTAGATTACGATTTTTTCTTTGCAGAAGATTTTTTAGCCGACGCAGGTTTTTTTTCGGAGGTATTCTTTTTCAACGCTTCGGGCACTTCAATCTGGGGGACGTGCGACAGGTCGTTTTTAATCTCGTTGAACTGCTTCTTTATTGCTGTTTGGACTTTCTTGTGTTCCTTCCTTTCTTCCTCCGTTTCCTCAACGAACGGGATTTCGAAAATTATAGATTCGTACGGTCTTAAATCGAATTTAAGCTTGTATTTTCTGCCGTCGCAAAGCTCTTCTATCGCGTTGATTTCAACGAGGTTATCTTCCGAATACGTTGTAAAAATCCGCTTATATTTACCTGCAACGGGCGCGCCTACGCCCATTTCATACCGCTCGACGGGCGCAAAGTTGCACACGAAGATAAGCGCGTTGTTATAATTCCACGGGTTGCGGCGTATAAACGTGAAAATATTCCTGTTATAGTCGCCGCTGTTTATCCACTCGCACGTGACAGGTCCGCCGCAATCGTTATATAAAACGGGATAATTCCTGTAAATATGCAGAAGGGTGCGGTAACAGTTCATAACGTCGCGATGCCCCTCGTCGTCGCAAAGGAACCAGTCAAGCCCCGTTTTGAAGTTCCACTCCCGCTCCTGAGCAAATTCCTGACCCATAAACAGAAGCTTTTTGCCGGGGTGTCCCATCATCATTGTGTAGCAGGTTTTAAGGCTGCCCATCTTATCCATTTTGTTGCCGACCTGCTTATTTATCATAGTGCCTTTGCCATAAACTACCTCGTCGTGCGACAAAACGAGCATATAATTTTCGTTGAAAGCGTACTCGAAGGTGTGCGTCATCAGGTGATGGTGATAGGGTCTGAAAATGGGGTCGGTGTTGTAGTATTTTATGCCGTCGTTCATCCAGCCCATATTCCACTTTAAGCCGAAACCGAAGCCGCCGTCCTTTGCGGGCTTCGTAACGCCCGCGATTATGGAGCTGTCCTCAGCAATCAGGAAAGCGTCAGTGCGCTGTCTTATAACACTGTTCAAATGGCGGAAGAACTCGAAGCTTTCCAAATTTTCGTTGCCGCCGTAGATATTGGGGCGGTACTGCTCTCTGCCGAAGCTGTTATAGAACATTGCAGCAACCGCGTCCGCGCGAAGCGCGTCTATATGATATTTTTCAACCCAGAAGAAAGCGGAAGCTATGAGGAAATTGGAAACCTCCTTTTTGCTCAAATCGAACGCCTTCGTGCCCCATTCGGGATATTCGGCGCGCAATGGGTCGGCGTATTCGTAGAGGGGCGTTCCGTCGAAGTTGGCAAGCCCCCAATCGTCCTTGGGGAAGTGCGCAGGCACCCAGTCCAAAATTACGCCGATGCCGTTCTTATGCATATGGTCGACGAAATACATAAAATCCTCGGGCGAGCCGTATCTTGCGGTGGGACAGAAGTAGCCCGTTACCTGATAGCCCCAGCTCGGGTCGAAGGGATATTCGCAAATACCCATAAGCTCCACATGCGTATAGCCCATATAGTTGACGTATTCGGCAAGCTCGTGCGCCAAGCGGCGGTAGTCGAAAAACTGGTCCTCGTCCCACTTTGACAAGTCCTTTTTCCAGCTTCCCAAATGCACCTCGTACACAGCCATCGGCTTTTCAAGGAAGTTTTCGCCTTTCTTCTCTTTGCGCCACTTTCCGTCGCCCCAAACGTAGTTATCGAGATTGGTAACGACGGAAGCGTTTGCGGGGCGTTTTTCCGAGCCGTAAGCGTAGGGGTCGATTTTATACGCCTCACTGCCGTCTGCGCGGACGATTAAGTATTTATATTTGACTCCCTCGCACATTCCGGGGACGAACAGCTCCCACATGGCGTCGTCAACCTTTTCCATAACGTCTGCCCAAGGCGTCCAGCCGTTGCCGTCCGAAACGACGCAAACGGCTTTTGCGTTAGGCGCCCAAAGCACGAAACGGACGCCGCGAACGCCGTTTTCCTCGCGTATGTGCGCACCCATCTTGTTGTAAAGCTCGTAATGAGTGCCGTGATGGAACAGATATCTGTCCAAATCCCCGAAAAATTTATTCATTTCTTACCCTTATAATATTGATTTTTAATTTTTATCCGTTATTTGAGCGCATGTACTATTCTTCGTTATAATTATAATAATACACTAATCCGCAATTTTCGGGCAGGGTCACGAAAAGTCTGCCGTGCTTGACTGCGCTTTTCTCTTCGCGCTCGGTATAGCCCCAATCCCCGCAGGCAAACTTCAACTTCATATCCGCACCGTCGTGCGGAACGCCGAGCTCCCACACGGGCACGGTCAAAGAAATCTCGCCGTCGTTGCAGTTTATAACGACAACGCAGCACTCGTCCCCGTCAAACCTGCCGTAAGCGATATAGCCGTTGCCCGCGTCAAGCTGTTTAAGGCTGCCCGTTTTAAGGCAGGAAATACGTTTTCTTAAAGCTATAGCGTGCTTATGGAAATCTATAAGTTCGTTATCCTCGCTGCCCCACGGGTACGTTCTGCGGCTGTCGGGGTCCGTCCAACCCACCTGCCCCGCCTCGTCCGCGTAGTAAACGCCGGGCGAGCCCACCCAGGTCATCTGAATAAGCACGGCAAGCTGCATAACGCGCTTATCGATACCGTAGCCCGCGGCGTGCGGTCCTTTTGTACGGGTGGTGCCTACCGTTCTGTTGGTGCGCGTCAAAAAGCGCGAATGGTCGTGATTGGATAATTGGTTCAACGCCGAATCCAGCGCAGGGCGGGGAAACTTGGACATTGCCTTGAAGATGCTGTCAAAAAACTGTTTGCCGTCCCTCAGCTTGCCTCCGTCGAACGCCTCGCTGTGCTTTTCCATACCGGTCAAAAACCAACTGACGGGCTCCATAAATGCGTCGTAGTTCATCACCGAGTCCCACTCGTTGCCGCCGAACCAGCTTTCGGGCGAACCGTAGTGCTCGGCAAAAATAAATGCTTCGGGGTTGGCCCGCCGCACACGGGCGCGGAACTTCTGCCAAAATTTATGATTGTAGGTTGCGCTGTGTCCGAGATCTGCTGCTACGTCAAGCCGCCAGCCGTCCGCCGAATAGGGCTCGGAAACCCACTTTGCGCCCATATCGAGGATATATTCTTCAAGCTGCGGGCTCTTTTCGTAGTTCAGTTTGGGAAGCGTAGCAAAGCCCCACCAGCCCTCGTATTCGCTGTGAGCTTCGTTGGGCTTTTTGAACTTGAAATAACTTCTGTACGGGCTCTTCACCGATTGAAAAGCACCTTCCTCGTAGCCCTCTTTATCGAGATAAATTCCCTCCCTGTCCAGCCATTTATTGAATGAGCCGCAGTGATTAAACACGCCGTCTACGACGACTTTCATTCCGCGGGAGTGGATTTCCTTAACCAATTCCGCAAAATATTCGTTGCTCTTTTCCAGGTTGGTTTTGGAAACGGTGCGCTTAATGTACTTGGGCGCGTAGCCGTTGTGCTTCTCCCAATGCTGCATTGAATGCTGCACGTCGTCCTCTATTACGGCAAGGTGCGGGTCAATATAGTCGTAGTCCTGCGTGTCGTACTTATGGTTAGAGGGCGAAACGAAAATAGGGTTGAAATAAATCGCCTCAACGCCGAGTTCCTGCAAATAGTTCAGCTTTTGCCTTACGCCCTGCAAGTCGCCGCCGTAAAAGCAGTTGACGTCAAGGCTGTCGGGGAACTTGTGCCACTCCCTTATTCTCCGCGAATGTCCGCCCGTGTAGTAGTATTCGTTGTCCTCGACGTCGTTGTCCGGATTGCCGTTGCAAAAGCGGTCGGGGAAAATCTGGTAAAACACCGTTCCCTTTGCCCAATCGGGAACTTTGAAGCCGGGGACGAAAGAAAAGTCGTACTCTGCCTGCACGTTTTCGACCGCGCCCAAACGGTTAACAAAGATAATATCGTCCTCGTCTACGGCGCAGAAGTGATAGCTTACTTTCTTTTGCGTACACTTAAAGGAAAATTTATAAAAATCGAAATGCTCGTCCGTTCTGAATTTCGTCATCTTGTGACGGACGCCGTTTATTACCGCCCAAGCCTGCAAAACGTCGTTTGCGAGCGTTCTGAATATTATAGTGACGGTATCGCCGGATGCGGGCTCGTACGGGGTTTTGAAATTTGCCGTTTCGTCCGAAAACAATGCGTTTCTGTTTATCATAGAAGTCCTTAAAATTAAGCCGGATATTTCAAATAAAATTATAACACGCCCGCCCATTAAAGTCAATACAGAAGTTTAAAAACCCCGCGCGAAAACGGTCGCAAAAAGCGGGCTTATTCCGTTTGTGAATAAGCCCGCTTTATAAAAGGTAAATTTATTTAAAAGAATTCCGCGTATCTTTGCGCAAGAGATAAAAGTCTGTCGGTATCGATTAGACCCTTGCCTATCGCAACCTTTAAATACAGCCCGTTGAAGGCGTTGAATACTTCCTCGGATACGGGAACGAGTTCTGCAAACTCTTCGTACGTAAACAGTCCGTACCGCTCGATATCCGCTGCCATAGCCGACTCGTCGTATTTCATAGTTTCGGCGTCAACTGCAAAGATATTGAAAAGTCCGTCTATGCCGCCGGGCATTGACAGCATACCGTCTACGAAATAGCACAGATGTCCGTAAGTTACGGGGCTGTAAGGAGTCGTGTACTCCTCCGTTATTTCTACGTCCGTAAGCTGTACCTTCGTTTCGCCCTTGTTGAACCAATGCCCGATATATTCATAAGCGTTAGCGTTTAGATAGACGTATTCGTTCAGATTATAGTCCCAGAACCCGTGCTCGCTTATTACTTTAACCTGCGTACCGTCCGAGAAATACAGCTTTATTACTTCGTAAAGCCCCGAAGGGTCGCTGTCTATAAACAGTATCGGCGCAGTATCGTACATTCCCGTATATAAGTTCCAAACCAATAACTCCTCGTTGCCAGTCAAGCTTTCTACCGTTACCTGTCTGCCGTCCGCAAGCGTTATCAGCGAACCCGCGGCGATACATTCGTCTTTATCGTATACCGCAAAAAATCCGTCTACGGGACGGACCTTGCCGTCATCTTCTGACCTTTTCAATTCAATATCCCACGTTACAGTTTGAGACGAAACTTGTACACCGCCCCTGTTGAAATATAAAAATTTATATCCCTCAAAGGTTTTTGCAGTTATCGTTGCCGTAGTTCCGTGTTTTAAATACACGGTAGATTTCTCGTCAAAATATCCGTCGTTCAGTTTAACGTTTTCATACGTATAATCGCACTCCAACGGCTTCCAGTACCCGTACAAATCTCCGTTACTGTGGCTGTACCATCGCCTTAAAGGAACTAATCTTTCATAATATCTGCTATCGGAACCTGAATGTACCTCCATAGAATAATATTGCGTTCCGCTGCCGTTTTCTCCGCTGAAATATCCGACAAATTCATATCCTCTATGTATAGGCGCGCTGTCTCTGCCGTAAGGTAATGGCATCGTTTCGCCGTACGCCACGCTGACTGTATCGCTGCCGCTCAGCCCGCCGCCGTAGTGAAGCGTTACCGAATAATAAACTTTTTCCCAATATGCATATAATTTTGTATCTTCAATCTTATCCCAATCATGGGCACTCTCCATATTCGGACCATCATAATACTTCTTTCCATTGCCATTCAGTTCTTCATAATAACCTTTGAATATATAGTCTGTCCTTGTTGGAGCGACTAAATCCTCCGTAGGCATTTCAGATCCAAAATATGCCGTTGTACTTTTTGTTCCTCCGCTTCCTCCTTCCATTTCAAACGTTATCGTACTTGAAATACCTTCCCAACGCGCATATAACGTACAATCTGATGCGATATCCCAATCTCGTGCGCTACTCATATCCGCATTATAATATTTTGTTTCTTCGTCGTTCAAATCGGCATAATATCCTTGGAATATATACCCAAAACGCTGAGGCGCTATTGCCGACGGCATAGGAGCCATATACGTTGCTTTTACGGAATCAGTACCCCCGGTTAACTCTCCGCTTTTCAAGATAACCGTATATTCGTTTGCGTTCCAATTTGCATATAACGTCGTCGGCTCCAAAAAATTACAAACGTTTGCACTGGTCATATTGGCGTTATAGTACGGAGTACCGCTGCCGTTTTTCTCCGTATAATACCCCTGGAACGTATATCCTTTACGGGTCGGAGCCGTTATATTTTCCGTAGGCATAGGCGAATTATAAGTTGCTTTAACTGTACTAATTTCACTACCGTTCTGCGCATCCAAATAAACATCGTATTCATTTGCTTTCCAATTCGCATATAACGTCGTCTGCTTTAAGAAATTACAGTCATTTGCACTTGTCATATCGGCGTTATAATATGGAATCCCTTTACCGTTTTTTTCCGTATAATACCCTTGGAACGTATATCCTCTACGAATCGGAGCTGTTAATCCATCCGTAGGCATAGGCAAATTATATGTTGCTTCAACTCCGTTAGCTTCTCCATCGCCTCCGTCATTATCAAACATTACAAAATATTTATTTGCCGTATACTGTGCATACAGCGTTAAATTGTCGGTATTGTTATATGTAAAAGGCGCGGATACTTTGTCGCCTTTACCGTCAGCTTGGGTATTCCATTCCTTAAACGTATAGCCGTCACGACTTGCCGTAGCTAACGTATTTACTACGCTCCCATAATTTACCGTCTGTGAATCCGCGCTTGGATTCCCGCCGTTTCCATTGTAAGATATAACGTATTCGTTAACTTTGAAATCAGAGGTTAAGGACAAATTGCTGGTTCTCTGCAAAATTGTATCGCTTGTATAATATACGTTATGCTCGTCCTTCCACCCCACAAAAGTATATCCTGTTTTTGTCGGCGTTGGTAATTTCCCTATCGGCTCATCATAAGTAACAAGCTTGTCTTCAAGCCCATCGCTTCCGTAACCCGCAAACGTTATATAAAACTGTCGGGCTGTCCATTTGGCATATAAGGTAAAATCTACTTTGCTATCCCACAGCCCATTATTTATATAAATGTCACCGTCATACTCGGCGTTATCATACCAACCGACAAAGTTATATCCCGTTTTAAAAGGATCCTCCAGCCCCACAATGGTTGCCCCAAAATAAGTGTTCAGCGTATTTATTACCTTATTATCGCTTACAAGCGTAACCGTTATCGGAATAGAATCAATTTTATTTGTAAAACCGACAAACGCTGAATAATATTCCGCTTGCACGCTACGCGGCACGTATAACGTAAAATCAGCAACCGCAAACGAGTTTGCCTGTATTTGCGGCACCGAATAAGCGTAAAAATAAACCGAAGTCAAATTTTCACAGTTTTCAAAAGCAAAAGAACCTATCGAAGTACACGATTCATTAATACGTACCGTTTTCAAATTACTGTTTCCCCAAAAAGCATACGGAGAGATTTTTGTAACTGTACTTGGGATTGTAATATCAGATAAGATTTTACCGGCTGCAATTAAATTTGTTTTATCTTTATTAAATAATATATTTCCACTAGTACAATAGTTAGTGTTGCCCTCTGAAACAGAAATTTCTAAATTATGACAACCGGCAAACGCACCATCTCCGATAGTTTCTAAACTCTTAGGAATATTATAATGGCTAAGTAATTTGCAACCTTTGAATGCGTATGAACCTATATTTTGTACATTGTTTAATGAATATAGCGATGTTAAATTATAACAATTTTCAAAAGCATTATTTCCAATAGTTATAACATCATATAATAAATAAATTCTTGATAAGGCATTACACTCTAAAAACGCACCATTACCTATACTTTTTACAGAACTTGGGATATTTATTTCTGTTATATTTGTTTGATTTGCAAATACCGAACTACCTATTGCCTTTACTTCTATTCCACCAATATTTTCCGGAATAGTAATCGCCTTGTTAAGAGGATATCTAAGCCTAACTATAGTTCCGTTGGTATTTATATCATATAAACTATCAACACCTGTATATCCACAAGTTTCACATTCGATTTCTCTATAAGTATCAATTAAATTTATTTCCTTATCTTTAAAACTATGTATATGTTCAACATTCATTGTTATTTGAAAACCAAACCAGCTTGAAGGCACCCAGATTTGAGTTTTATCGTCTCTATATCCATAATGCGTAATGAACCCTTGCACGCCATTATACTTAGCATAGCCGTAAGCATTTACTACATGGAAATTTTTATCTCCAAGCACCGCCATTCCTAAAACAATAGGTCTGCCGGCGTCAATTTCTTCTTTTGCGGCTTCTTCGGAAAAGAGTCCTGCCGTAATAGATACGTTTTCTTTTATCGGGGAATATTTATTAACAAATTTTACTGCCCCGTCTTTAACTAAATAAACCGCTTGTCCTATACCTTCCAAATCCGAAAACAACGTCAAATCTAATATTTCCTTATACAAGCCGTCTTCAGTACCGATACTTGCACGGCCATAATCACGACCAGGTGTTGACTTAACTAGTGGATTATCATTTATATCACCGTAATTTGCAGATAAAAACCGTACGCCATTTTCACCAAATTCGGGAATCAACCGTCTATCGGAATAATAGTTGTGATATCCCATCAGCATTTGCACAGCAACAGTCGTGCAAGATCCTTTTGCGTTATCGCTCCCGTTATTGATGGCATGTCGGGGGTTCGCTTTAAAGTAATCAGCGTTTGATATATATTTTAAATCTGTAAAATCAGAAATATTAGCAGAAACATCTACCGACGTTTCTGCACCGGCAGACGCGTAAGCACTTACCGTTTTGCTGCTCATCATACAAAAAGCTATTAAAGCAAACAATACCGTTATACAAATAAGCATTAACATTAAAGTTTTTTTGACGTTTTTTAACATCATAATATCCCCCTTTTTACTAATTATAAATTGTACTCTGCCTTTGGTATAAATCCTATAACTTCAATAGCATATTTTTTTTCTTCGATCTGACTTTCATAATCCATTAATTCCATAGATACAAGGTTCAAATATCGTTCTCCTCTTTTTACAGCCGGTATATAACCATAAGATCCGTTTTGATATATTTTTAGCAGGTAACGCTGTTCATTTCCAATGTTCGCAGCTTTGAAATGGCTATCGTAGTAATCGGTTATTTCACCGTTCTCGTCGGTTATCCATTTCGTATCCTCACAAAGAACCAGCTGACCCCGTTTATTTGTCATATAAGCATCGTGTCCGATTTCAACCGTATAGCGCCGCCAAATTTCACATTCATTATCACCACGCGTATACATACTTCTTCCGCCGGATTTTGATAAATCTTTTTCGTTGATTTGAATATATACGTAACCGCGAGGCTCTAAATCAACTAAAAAGAACGCAAGTTTATCGTTTTCGTTATATAAAGGATATAATTTGTATCCCGTATACTCCTCGTTATCCTGTATATAGCGTTTTTCAACCAACGCCGAAACTCTTTCAAAATGTTCTTCTTCTGAATAGTCGCTTGCTTTCTCGCTGCACCCCGCAAAGCTAAACGCCGTTAAAGCCGCTAAAAACAATGCGACTATTATTTTCTTTACTTTTCCCATATTGACCTCCTGCCGAATTTGTTTTTTATATTATAGCATTATACGTTATAAATTTCAAGACCGTTTTCATTATATAAGACGAAATAAGGTTGTCGTTTTTACTCACATTTATTAAATTCGTACCGCGACGTTATAATTAAATTTTCCACACTTTGGTAAAACGAAATTTTAAGTTTATATATTCATTTAATATTGACTTTAAAATACCGTTGTGTTATGATTTGTGTTGAAAAAGAAAAGGTGCGCTAATTTTAAATTTAAAGTGCGCCTTTAATTATTTAAAAATAGCGAGATTTTTATGAAATCCAAAGACGAAAAAAACTTAACGGAAGTTCCCGAAGCGGATAGCGCGGAAGACTCCGCGCCCGTAACCGAAGAAACGGGCAGCGCGGAAACGGCGGAAAATGCGGAGATTGCCGCGGCGGCTGCAGCGGGCGTGCTTGAAAACGGCGAACCCGTACTATGCCCACAAGTGGCGGACGGCAAACCGCACGTTTACGGCGACAAGGTTTTAACAAAAGCCCAGCAAAGAAAACGTTCCGTTTTAAGGTGGGTTATACTTATATTCGGTATAATTATGATGTCGTGCAGCGTTTACTTTTTCCAGACGCCGAACGACTTTACGCTTGGCGGCATTGCAGGTATCGCCGTTATTTTAGAAAGCTTTATCAAGCCCCTTGCACCCTTCTTTACGCAAGGCGTTATTATGGCTATTATCAACGTTGCTTTGCTCATTATAGGTCTTATAATTTTGGGTAAGCAGTGCACAGTAAGAACAATTTTTTGTTCGCTTTTTTACACGGCGTTTATATGGCTGTTTGAATATCTTGACGTTATAGGCGCGATAAACACGGCAATTGGCAGGGTTAACGAAGCGGGCGTTGCGCTGAGAAGTCTGACGGACGAACCTTTATTGGAGCTTGTTTACGCAATATTATTATTCGGCATAGGCGGCGCGCTCGTATTCAACTGCGGCGCTTCTTCGGGCGGTACGGATATCATCGCGCTTATTTTAAAGAAGTTTACCAACATAAACGTAGGTATGGCGCTTATGATTATAGATATGATAGTCGTGCTCGTCTCCTTCTACACCTTCGACGTTGACAAGGGACTTTTCTCCGTGCTCGGCTTATTCACAAAGTCCTTCCTTTTGGACGGCGTAATAGAGAGTATCGGCAAGACGAAGTATCTTACTATAATCACGGAAAACCCCGAGAAGATTGCGGAATACATATTGAAGGTGATTAACCACGGCTACACTATGTACGACGCGGAGGGCGGCTATACGCACAAGAAAAAGAAGGTTTTGGTTACCGTGTGCAAGCGCAGCGAGGCGTTGAAAATTAAAATGAAGATACATCAGGAGGACCCCGCTTCCTTCGTAATTATAACTGACGCAAACGAAATTTTGGGTAAGGGCTTCGGCGGAACTCTTTAAATACGACTACTTGCGAAGATATGAAAGAAAACGGAGAAAAACTTAATACCGTAAAACTCGAAAAGCGTAAAAAGCTTAAAAACAACGTGCTTTATTGGGTTATTTTAAATGCCGGCGTGCTTATGTACGCCGTCGGTGTGTTCCTTTTCAAAGGTCCCAACAACTTTGCCACGGGCGGAGTAAGCGGCATAGCCATAATAATAGCGCGTTACACACAGGACGCCGTTCCGTTTTTAACGCAGTCCGTGCTGAACATTATTTTAAACGTTTTACTGCTTATTATAGGCTTTATATTTTTGGGCAAGGGTTGCACGTTTTTGACGGCTTATTGCTCGGTGGTATACACGTTGGAAATGTACGCTATGGAGTGGATATTCCGCGCCTGCGGCATAGAGTTTACCAACGGCGTTACTTTAACGGGTATGTCAGGGAATCCCCAACCTTTCCTCGAATTTATTTACGCAATGCTCTTAACGGGCATAGCCAGCGCAATACTTTTCAACTGCCGCGCCTCGTCCGGCGGTACGGATATTATCGCGCTCATTATAAAAAAATACACCAAAATGGACATAGGCAAAGCTCTGTTCGTAACCGACTTACTTATAGCCGCCTCTACCTTTGCGATTTTCGGCGTTACTACGGGGCTTTTCTCTATCCTTGGGCTATTCTTCAAATCGTTCCTGGTCGACGGAATAATAGAGAGCATAGGAAAAAGCAAATTTGTTACCGTTATTACCGCCGCACCCGAACGAATAACGCCGTATATAATAGAGGGCTTACACAGAAGCTACACCGCGTACAAGGCGACGGGCGGATACACGGGCGAAGAAAAGACCGTGCTTTTGACCGTTTGCAGCCGCAGGGAAGCTTTAAAGCTTAAACTGAAAATACACGCAGCCGACCCTTCGGCGTTCGTAATTTTAACCGACACTAACGAGATTTTAGGCAAGGGCTTCCGCCCTTCGTTATAATCACAATAAAACCAAGCCGCCCGCGCAGTCTGCGCGGGCGGCTTATAATATAGGATTTTTAAACGTTTTTTACGAGTTCGACTGCTGCCTTAGTCTTTGCCTCTATCTCTTCGGGCGTACCGTTCATCATCCAACTGCCGCCGCAAGCGATAATTTTGTCGTAAGCAAGATATTCCAAAATATTATCCGCGGAAATTCCGCCCGTGGGCATAATTTTAAGATAAGGGAATGCCGCGCAGATAGCTTTGATAGTTTTAAGCCCGCCGTAGTTCGACGCGGGGAAAAACTTCAACGCAGTAAGTCCGCAGGCGATTGCAGCCATTGCTTCGGTGGGAGTTACGATACCGGGAAGGTAAAGCATACCGTGCTTTTTGCAGCATTTTGCAACTTCCTTTGAAAACCCGGGAGAAACTATAAATTTAGAGCCTGCTTTAATTGCCTTTTCGCACTGTTCTTTGTTTATAACGGTACCGGCGCCAACAAGCATATCGGGGTAGGTTTTGACGGTAAGCGCGATAGCTTCCGCCGCGCAGGGCGTACGGAAAGTGATTTCCGCGCAAGGCAAACCGCCGTTGACGAGCGCCTGCATCTTAGGCAATGTTTCTTCAATGGAATTGAGCACTACCACGGGTACGATTTTAGTCTGCTTGATTTTTTCAAGAAGTTCTTGTTCGGTCATAATTTTCTCCAAAATAAATATTTAACGCAAAGCTTGCTTGCTGAATAATTATATCACGCCGTTTTGCGAAAATCAACACGGGAGCGCGATTACTCTTCCCCTTTCTCTTCCTCTTCCTTAATTTCCTGAATATCTTCGTCGTCAAGGTCTATTATATTCTCTTCAGACTTAACTTTAAAGTCCTTGGTAATGCCGATTGCGCACAAATCCATAACGCCCGCAACAATAAGCGAAACACCCGCAAAAATCATTATTGCGCCGCCGAAGGGGTCGAAAACTATTAAAATACCCAGAACGAGGGATATTATCGCAATTACGAGCACCGCCCAGCGCGTCTTTATTTTAGCCTTATTCATGGCTACGAACTGTTGCAGCTTTACCGCACCGTCGATTATCAAGGCTATGCCGAACAGAACGGTTAAAATCCCCGTAATTACCCATGGCTTTATAAACAACAGCAACGCGACGAGCAACAGCAACAGCCCCAACGTAAGGTCACCCGACTGCGCCTTGCCCATACCCGTTGCAAAGAAGGTGACGAGACACAGAACGCCCCACAGCATTAAAAGCGCGCCCGCAACATAGCAGATTACCGTAAGCGACGTGTCGCGGAAGATTATAAACATAAGTCCGATGATTATCAGCGCAACCGCCGCAACGCTTGCCTGAATTCTGAATTTTTTCAACACACGTTTAAGCTTATCCATTTAAAACCTCTTTCTACAACTTATATATAACACTTATTAAGACAAATAAAACCTTTTTTATGCAATTTTCAAGCTTAACAACAAAACCTTTCGTCAAACAGTAGATTTCTAATCAAAAATATGATACCATAATATTATGGAATCATTATATGGAATCATTATGAGGTTGTAAAATGGATAAAATACCAATTAAAAAAGATACGTTTACCGTAAGAATGAAACCTGATCTTTATGACAAGATGCAAAAAAAATTAAGGTCAGGAAGAAAAAATAAAAGTATCAATAAATACATCAACGAACTAATTGAAAAGGACTTATTAAAGGAGAATAAATAATGGCAAGCGAAAGATATTCAGAAAATCTTGTTCTTGATGAAATGGGTATTAAATTAGGGAAAAATGATTTCGGATGCGTTTTTCCACAAGGCGAAACTGAAAATTTTGATAAAATTGAAAATAAATTAAAACAAATGGGCGGGAAGCCTACGAATTGCGAAATAGATGATTATACAAAATCAGGTTCCGGAAAAGCGAAACCCGAATATATCATTACGTTTAACGAGGACAAGAAAACTGTTCTCGTTGTAGAATGCAAAAAATTGTTAAAATACCATGAAAGCGAAAAGAAAAATATGCCTCAGAAATATGCTGTGGACGGAGTTTTATATTATGCCAAACATTTAAAAGATGAATATAACATTTTGGCTGTTGCCGTCAGCGGAACATCTAAGGAAAACGTAAAGGTCAGTACTTTTTACTGGAAAAAAGGTTTTGAGTCTCCGCAGGAACTAAATAAAGCAAAAGACACTATTCTTGAACCATTAAATTATTTGTATCTTGCTAACGGAAAGAAATTAGAAAGGAAGTTTTCTTTACAAAAAATACGCGAGCTTTCTCAAACGATGCATGAAAAGTTACGTCAAATCAAAATTTCAGAAAAGGATAAGCCTATTTTCGTTGCAGGCATCCTGATTGCCTTGCAAAATGCTGATTTTAGAGCAGACTGGAATAATATCAGTAAATTTTCCACTCTAGTTAACGAAATGATAAACGCAATCGATTCAACGTTAGACAATAGCGATATTAAAAGAGAGAAAATCGACGCCATAAAAAGTTCGTTTAAACGAATAAAAAGCAATGAAAAGATAAAATCCATACCGTTGGGAGAAAGCGGCTCACTTGCCTGGTTTATCGAACAGCTTGAAATGCGTATTTTGCCGATGATGAACCACTATGAATATACCGAAGATGCTTTAAGTATCTTTTATCATGAATTCATAAAATACAGCGCTACTGACGGAAAAGGTTTAGGTATCGTACTAACACCAAAGCATTTAACCGATTTTATGTGTAAACTGGGCGAAATTAACAAACAAAGTAAAGTCGTAGATATTTGCTGTGGCTCGGGTTCATTTCTGGTTACTGCAATGGGGCTAATGTGTAAAGACGCAAATACAAGTGAAATAGCGGAAATTAAGAAGAACTCTTTGTACGGCGTTGAACTTGATACTGATTTATACACTTTGGCTATTACAAATATGATTATCCGTAAAGACGGGAAATCTAATATTGTTTGCGGAGACTGCTTTTCCCAAGATATATTTAATAATTTAAAAAATAAACGCTTAACATTAGGATTGATTAACCCACCTTATTCCCAAGAAGATAAATGCGAACTTGAATTTGTTGAAAGATTGCTAAACATTTTAGAACCCAGAGGGTTAGCAGTAGCCGTCGTTCCAATGAGTTGCGCAATCGGTACTAAATTTAAAGAAGTAAGAGAACGCTTATTTAAAAATCACACATTAAAAGCCGTTTTTAGTATGCCTGACGATATATTTTATCCTACTGGTACAAACGTCTGCGTTATGGTATGGGAAGCACACAAATCTCATGACAGCAAAAAGCCCACCTACTTTGGCTATTGCAAATACGACGGTTTTGTCAAGAGAAAGAAAATGGGAAGAATAGATTATTATGGCAAATGGGAAGCAATTGAAAAAGAATGGCTTGATTTATATGAATATAAAAAAGTTGTCGATGGGAAATCAGCTTTCCAATGCGTAAATTTTAACGACGAATGGCTTTGTGAAGCATATATGAAAACAGATTACTCAACTTTAACCCAACAGGATTTTCAGCAAACGGTCAATGATTATCTTGCATACCTAGTAAAAAGCGGTGAAGTATATGAAGACTAAAATGTTTAAGTTGAAAGATGTTTTTAATATTTATAAAGGTAAAAGGCTTACAAAAGCCGATATGATTGAGGGAGATATAAACTATATAGGAGCAATAAGTGACGATAACGGAGTACGTGAAAAAATAGGGCAGGACGCTATATTTATTCCAAATTGTATTACCGTAAATTATAACGGTAGCGTTGGAGAGGCTTTTTATCAAATAAAACCTTTTTGGGCTTCTGATGACGTAAACGTTTTGTATTTAAAGGATATGGAATTAAATGAAAATTTTGCTTTATACTTAATTACAATTATTAAAGCAAATAAGTATAAATTTTCTTACGGCAGAAAATGGACGTTAGATAAAATGAACGATACTGAAATACCGTTACCTGTGAACTTTAACGGTGACATTGACTGGAATTTCATTGAAGAAAAAATGTGTCAATTAAAAAACAAACATATAACAACTAAAATCGTTTATAAGAATAATGACTTGAATTTTAATACTTGGAAACAATTTCTAATAAAAGATATTTTTGATTGTGATATATGTGAATGTGAAGATTTCGGAAATGTTGAAAAGGGAACGGCAAAATTTATAGGGAGAACATCATATAATAACGGCGTACAAGGATTTGTAGATTCTGAAACTTTTACTAAAGGAAAATGTATAACGATCGGAATGGTAGGCAGTTTTTCTCCTTTTTGGCAAGAAAATGAATTTGTCGCCAGCCAGAATATATTAAATTTACGAAATGTTAATCTTAACAAGTACAATTCATTGTTTATAATAAGCTGTCTTAAAAAACTTATTCAAGGAAAACATTCATATAACAGACCAATCCAAAAACAAAAATTTATTAACGAAATAATATCGCTACCCGTAACAGGTAACCAACCCGATTGGAAATATATGGAAAATTATATAAAATCACTCCAATATTCAGACAGAATTTGAATTTTGAAATAAAGAAAACGCCCGCGAATTATTATTCGCGGGCGTTTACGATTTTATCGTTTATTTACCTTTGCGAAACTTCCTTATCTTATGCTTTATGGGGAATGCCCAACAAATAGAGAGCAGTCACAAAAGAAGATAGCAACCGCCGCTTATCCAAGTATAAGACGAGAACGCCGCAAATATGCCTGCGTACGGCGCAAGCGCGGCAAAACGCGTAAGCGTTCCATTCAGCATACGGCGGGCAAACCAACGAAAGCCGTCCGCGCTTTTAAAAGCGCGGACGGCTTTAAATTTATTGAACTTTATTCGCTTATAAACAGTACGCCCAAGGTGTTTCTGCCGCAATGGCTCGTTACGATACTGCCGGCTACGGTTTCGCAAACCTCTTTGAAATCAAAGTTATGCGCAACCAACTGCACGGCAAGGTCCACGAGCTCTTTATCCGCCGAGCTGTGGGTTATAAAACACCTCGTCCCGTCGTATTTAGGGTACTGCGTCTTTAAATCTTCGATATAAGCGCGTATGCACCTTGACATATTGCCCATATATTTCTTTTTTGCGAAAAGCCGACCTTCCGCGTCTTCGCAAATCATAGGGTGTAGCTTTAGGACCTTTGCGCCGAGAAGCGCAGCGAGCGAGCATCTTCCTCCTTTGTGAAGATAGTCCAATGCGTCGGGCACGAACGAAGTGTTGACCTTTGCACGCAAGCCGTTAACCGTATTGACGATTTCCTCCGCAGTGCGCCCTTCACGAACCAAGTCGCAAGCCTTTAATACGAGCAAACCCTGTCCCGTTGAAAGCGCCTTACTGTCGATAACGGATACTATTCCGCCGAAGCTCTCCGCCGCCTTGCAGGCTGCGGAATAGGACGACGAAGCTTGAGAAGATATATTGAAGTGTATAAGCGCGTCATAGCCCTTTACGTTTTCCGCAAAAAACTCCGCGTATTCTTCCGGCGTCCCTGCGGCGGTCTTGGGCAACGCGCCGGAGGTTTTGACGAATTCAAAAATATCTTCGGGTAAAATTCCCCCGTCCCTATAACTTTTGTCGCCTAAAATCACCGTCAGGCGGAATATGCCGATACCGTTTTTTTCAATCTGCTGAGGACTTAAATCGCAAGTGGAATCCGAAGTAATTCTAATTTTCATAAAAAACCTTTAGGCTATGATAGCACCGGCTAAACGAATTTGCAAGACCGTTTTTGATAATTTCACAAAAATATCACCCGCTCGGGATTTCCCGTCCGTCCTATCGGCGGCATAGCGATAGAAAATTTTTATTTTATTTTTGAAACGCCCGTATTGACAGCCGCCTCCGCAACCGCCTTTGCAACCGATGCGTGCGCGTTTTTATCGTAGGCATAGGGTAGGATATAGTCACGGGAAAGCTCCTCTTCCGAAACGTAGCCCGCTATTCCCTTTGCCGCAGCAATCATCATCTCGGTGTTGACCGTCCTTGCCCTTACGTCCAGCGCGCCGCGGAAAAGCCCGGGGAAAACCAGCACGTTGTTTATCTGGTTGGGATATTCCGAAGAGCCAGTACCGACGATGAACGCGCCCGCCTCCTTTGCGTCGGCGGGGTCTATTTCGGGAACGGGGTTAGCACAGGTAAACAGAATGGATTTCGGCGCCATAGAACTTACCATATCTTTCGTTACGCAACGGGGACCCGATACGCCTATAAAAACGTCCGCGCCCTTCATTGCGTCCGCAAGCGTGCCGTTTATGCGCTTAAGGTTGGTTATTTCCGCAACCTCATTTTGGGCGGAATTAAGCCAATCCGCGCCCTTGCAAATTATCCCCTTTTTGTCGCACATCGTTATATTCTTTACGCCGAGCTTTAAAAGGAATTTCGCAATCGCTATGCCAGCCGCGCCCGCGCCGTTTATTACGAGTTTGATTCCGTCAATCTGTTTATTTGCAAGCTTCAAAGCGTTTATTAACGCAGCCGCCGAAACTATCGCCGTGCCGTGCTGGTCGTCGTGAAAAACGGGAATATCGAGCTCGGCTTTAAGCCGCGTTTCAATCTCGAAGCAACGTGGCGCGGAAATGTCCTCTAAGTTTATTCCGCCGAAAGAGCCCGCCATAATTTTTACGGTCTTAATTATTTCTTCCGTATCCTTGGTTCTAAGACATATGGGGTATGCGTCGACGTCGCCGTACGCTTTAAAAAGCGCGCACTTGCCTTCCATAACCGGCATACCCGCTTCGGGTCCTATATCCCCCAAGCCCAACACTGCGGTGCCGTCGGTTATTACCGGAACGGTATTCCAACGGCGCGTAAGCTCGAACGACTTTTCCACGTCATCGTGAATTGCCATACACGGCTCGGCAACGCCGGGGGTATAAGCAAGCGACAGCGCATCTCTGCCGTCTACGGGCACGCGGCAAACCGTTTCTATTTTGCCTTTCCACTCGCTATGTTTTTTTAATGAAACTAATCTGTAATTCATACGCTTCCTTTTACTTTTTGCTATATTGCCCGTTATACGCTTCAAGACATTTTCTGATTATTTCGATTGCTTCATACTTGTGGCAAATCTCCTTTACCGTCGTGGTCTTGTGCTCAAGCATTTTATACACCTCGAAGAAGTGCATCATCTCGTCAAAAATATGTTGGGGTAGCTCTTTTATATCGTAATAGTGTTTATAGTTGGGGTCGTTCAGCGGAACGGCAATAATCTTTTCATCAAGCTCGCCACCGTCAATCATCTTTATAACGCCTATGGGCATACAGGTAACGAGCGTCATCGGGAATATTGGCTCGTTGCAAAGAACCAGCACGTCGAGCGGGTCGCCGTCGTCGGCAAGAGTGCGGGGTATAAACCCGTAATTTGCAGGGTAAACGGTTGAAGTATAAAGCACCCTGTCAAGGCGCAGAAGCCCCGTATCTTTATCCAACTCGTACTTCGCCTTGCTGCCCTTGGGAATTTCGATAAGCGCTTCAAACTTGTTTTCGGTTATCCTGTTTTTTTCCAAATCGTGCCAGATGTTCATCTAATCGCTCCTTCTCCGTCGTATTAATGTATTTAAAAGCTTGCCTTAAGTACGGCGCGTATATCTTTTTCGTCAAATACTTTATAGCCGCCGCCGTAAACGAGCGTACTTTTTACCATTCCGTCAAGCATTTCTTTTGTTGCGCCGAGTTCGGTTATATTCATTACAAGCCCGATTTTCTTCATCCATTTTTCCATAGCGTCAAGCCCTTCGTACGCGGTTTGCTTTTCGGTCTTGCCCGCAGGGTTAATGCCCCAGACATTTACGGCAAAACGCGCGAATTTAGTTGTGCCGTACGGTAAAATATATTTATAGTAGGGAATAGAAACGGCTGAAAGCGTCATTCCGTGCGTTGCGTCGGTATACGCGCCGACCGCCTGACCGAGCATATGCACCATCCAGTCTGTAGTTTTGCCCTTTGCAACGAGAGTATTGAGCGCCCACGTCGCCGTCCACATTATATTTGAACGCGCTTCGTAATCGGTGGGATTTTCAACGGCTACGTTCGCGCTGTGAATAAGAGAGCGCAAAAGTCCTTCTGAAATATAATCGCTCGTATTATCGTCCGTACCCGAAAAATACTGTTCCAAAATGTGCGACATTATATCGTATATGCCCGCAATCATTTGATATTTAGGAAGGGTAAAGGTAAATTCGGGATTTAAAACCGAGAATTTAGGAAATACATTATCGCCGAAAACGTGACCTATTTTGAGTTTTTGTTCGTGGTTGGTAATGACTGAGCCGCCGTTCATTTCGCTTCCTGTTCCAACCATAGTAAGAACGCAGCCGACGGGGATTATATCGCATGTTACGTCCTCAAAGCGGATAAAGTATTTATCCCAGGCGTCGTCCTTGCAGTTCACCGAAACGGAAACGGCTTTTGCGTAGTCGCAAACGCTGCCGCCGCCAACGGCAAGTATCAAATCGGCTTTTGCCGCTCTTGCACGTTCGATACCCTCGTTCAGTTTTACGTTCGTAGGATTAGGCATAACGCCGCCGTCCTCGAAAACGTTTTTGCCGTTGGCTTTCAAAATGGCGATTACCTTATCATAAATGCCGTTCTTTTTGATAGAGCCGCCGCCGTAAACGAGCAGTACGTTTTTGCCGTATTTGGGCAGTTCTTCGTTCAAGCCGTTCAAAGCGTCTTTACCGAAGTAAAGCTTTGTAGGGTTGCAATATGTGAAATTTCCTAACATATTAAATTTTCCTTTTTACTTTCTAAAATTTTATGGGCGAATTTTTGCCATACTCATCTGTCTATACACCATTTTATCACGTAACAGGGTCCATTTCAAGCAAATCGAAAAAATTCTTCTTTTCGACCGCTCGGACGGTTTTAAAGGCGGGCGGGAGAAAATCTCCCGCCCGCCTTTGACGTATTATATAATATTAATTTTACTCGTTTTAGAAAGCGTCGCTTATTTCCCAGATTTCGTCGGCGTATTCTTTTATGGTTCTGTCCGACGAGAAGTACGCGGAATTTGCAACGTTTTTGAGTTGTTTTTCCGCAAACGAGTTTTTATCTTTGTAGTCCCCGTTGATTTTTAAAAGGGCGTTTACATAGCTTTCCAAATCGTACAAAACGAAGTAGTTGTCCGCTTTGTGCCAACTTGCGCCGACGGTCAGGCTGTCGTATAATTCTTTGAAGCTTCCCGTTCCGCCGTCCTCAAAGGTGCCGTCTATAAGAGTTTTCACGGCTTTACCGTGTTTAGGGTCGGCAAGGTATTTCAAGGGCTCGTAACCCTCTTTTTTTAATTTTGAAATATCTTCAACCGTTGCGCCGAAAACGTAGTTATTTTCCAACCCTGCGTATTCGACTATCTCTATATTTGCGCCGTCCATAGTTCCGCACGTAACCGCCCCGTTCATCATAAACTTCATGTTGCCCGTGCCGCTTGCTTCAAGTCCGGCGGTGGAAACCTGCAACGATACGTCGGAACCCGCAATTATCTTTTCTGCATACGAAACGTTATAGTTGCACACGAACACCACTTTCAATAAGCCGTTCGTCTGTTCGTCTTCGTTGACTATTGCGGCAATTTCGTTGATAAACTTTATTATCGTCTTAGCCCTTTTATAGGCGGGCGCGCTCTTTGCGCCAAAAATAAACACCGAAGGCGCAAAGTTCTTTATCGTCCCGTCCTTAAGCCCGTAATATATTTCAAGAATTGCAAACGCCGTCATAAGCTGGCGCTTGTACTCGTGCAGTCTTTTTACCTGCGAATACACGAGAAAATTATCGGGAATATCCACACCCTCGCGCTGTTTGATATATTTAAAGAGCTGTTTTTTCTTCTCAGCTTTGACCGCGACGAATTCCTCTGCAATTTGCCCGATATAACCGTTGAGTTTGCCAAGCTCCGACACGTCGCTGCGCCAACCCGTGCCTATCGTTTCGTCCAAAAGAACGCTAAGCTCGCCGTTACAAAGCATAAGCCATCTGCGCTGGGTTATTCCGTTGGTCTTGTTCTGAAACTTTCCGGGGTAATACTTATAGGCGGTTTTAAAAAGATTTTGCTTTAAAATTTCGGTATGTAGCTTGGCAACGCCGTTTACCGTCTTGGCAACGTATAGGGCAAGATTTGCCATCGAAAAACCGTTGGAAGTATATATAGCCATATCAGCTAGCTCTTCACGCGTACAGTTAAGCCTCGTCAACTCGTCCTTTTGCTTTAAATGAATTTTTATAAGTAGAGCATATATGTCTGGCAGAATTTTTTTGACTATGTCCGCGTTCCAACATTCCAAAGCCTCGGGCAACACCGTGTGGTTCGTATAAGAAAAAGTTTTCTTTGCTATTTCAAGCGCGTCCGAAAAGTTAACCTTGTAATCGGCGGTAAGCAACCTTATAAATTCTATTATCGAAAGCACGGGATGAGTATCGTTCAACTGAATTGCGTTATACTGCGGGAAGCTTTCAAAATTCCTGCCGTGCTTTTTAATATGTTTTTCTATAAGTTCGCCCACGGCTGCCGCAGAGAAAAAGTATTCCTGCCTAAGGCGCAGAATTTTCCCCTCTTCGGTATCGTCCGCAGGGTAAAGATATTCGCTTATCTTTTGCGCCTCCGCGCTGCCTTCCGCCTGCCATAAGCGAAGCACGTTTGTGCGTTTGCCGAACACAGGCATATCGTAAGGCACCGCCGTAACCGACATATCCGCAAAAATTACAGTTCGTTTTTCGTTTTCGCGCCGGACAGACCACGGGTCGCCGAAGCGCTGCCAATCGTCGGGAAGTTCTATTTGAAACCCGTTTTTTATAGCCTGTTTAAACAGACCGTATTTGTACCTTATGCCATAGCCGTGCAGAGGAAGTCCCAACCCTGCAGCGGAATCGAGAAAGCATGCGGCAAGCCTGCCGAGTCCGCCGTTGCCCAAAGCCGCGTCCTCAATCTCTTCGAACACGTTTATATCTATTCCCTTTTCCGCAAGTATTTCCGACGTTTGCTCCAATACGCCGAGTTCCATAAGATTGTTATAAAAACTCCGCCCTATCAGAAATTCCATTGACAGATAGTACGCGTTGCGTTCGGAAGCCTTTCCTGCACTTGAAAGTCCCAATTCCATGGCAAGCGCGGAAATCTCGTTGTACAAACTTATAACGCCTTTATTTTTGACGTCTATTTTTTTCAATCTTTCGGTAAACTGTTTCTTGTCCATATGTATCAGATTATTTTTATGTCTTTTTCCGTATCCACGACCCAAGCCTTTTCAAAATCTGGCAAAAGGCGGATAACACCGTCGTAATCTTTATCGGTCTTTACGTAGACGCTATCCGCGCCTATCTTGCATTTTATAAATTTTTCCTTGCCGTAATCAAGCATTTCTTCAACTGTTGCCTCTATACCGCTTTCTCCGACGGTAAAACCGGAAACCACGAATTCTAATTTGAGCGAAGAAGTAAACGCTTTTTTAATGCCTAACGCCGCAAAGATTTTCTGTGCAACCGCGTCTGAAACTTCAAAGAAATTCCCTTCTATATCATACCCGAAGCAAACCTTCTTTCTGCGTTTGGTCTTTCCGTTTACTTCTTCGGTTTCAAAGCTCTTGCGCTTTGCGAATTTGCAGTTGATACCGTTTATATCGGGCATCGGCGAATGCATTGTTATCCCGTCGGAAGTTAAAGTGATTTTTTTGAAATCCACGCCTATATTTACCGCGTCGCCCCCTGCGTATTCCTGATTTACTGCATACAACCGCTTGCCGCCGAGCGTTAAAGCAAGCAGCTTTACGCCGTTTATATTTTCTAAGGAAGCCACCGCCGCTTTAATATTTCCGTCGAACGTTATTGCATCGGTGGGAATAAGCAGTTCGTATTTACCGTCCGCGCACTTTGCGGCTTCGGGCATAACAAGCTCCGCCCCGAAAAATTTCAGTTTGCCGTCTTTAACTTCGCAATCGAGATAATTGTACCCGGGAATACGGGGCAGTACGGAACGCTCCGTCTCCTTATCGAACAGGTGAACCTTGTCGAGTTTTAAAGCTACGTCGATTACGTCGCCCGCCGTTATTTCCCTTCCGCTGCTATCCTTTAAAATAATTTTAGTAGGGCTTGGGTTGCCGCTGTCACCGTTTAAATTGATATCGCCGTAAATAAGCGTTTCGTTTCCGAGTTCTTCCTTGTGCGAAACGGCTACCTTTATTACCGCGTTACCGCCTTTCTCGTTTTCTTGCGCAATCGAAACGTCCTCGGCGCGCAACCCTACGTATATTTTGGTCTTTCCGTCCAAATAGCTGTGGTTGACCTTGTAAAGCATAGAGAAAGGTACGGTGATTTGCACGTCAGAACCGTCAAGCTTTATAATTACTTCTTCGCCGTTTTTTAAAAGAGTCCCTTCAAAAAAGTTCATCTGGGGCGTTCCTATAAAGCTTGCAACGAATTTGTTTTCGGGATAGTTATACAAGTTTTTAGGCGTATCTATTTGTTGAACGAAACCGTCCCGCATTACGACTATTCTCGTGCCCATGGTCATAGCTTCAACCTGGTCGTGCGTAACGTAAATGAAAGTCGTCTGCAATTTAGTATGCAGCTTTGAAATTTCCGCCCTCATCTGCGTTCTGAGCTTTGCGTCCAGATTGGAAAGAGGTTCGTCCAAAAGCATAACCTTGGGCTCGCGGACTATCGCGCGACCCAACGCAACCCTTTGTCTTTGTCCGCCCGACATCTCTTTGGGCTTTTTATTGAGATACTCGGTAATCCCCAAAATTTCAGCCGCTTCCACTACTCTTTTGTGAATTTCGTCCTTGGGGAGTTTGCGTAAGCGCAGACCGAACGCTATATTTTCGTAAACGGTCATATGGGGGTACAGCGCGTAGTTCTGGAACACCATAGCTATATCCCTGTCCTTAGGCTCCATATCGTTGACTATCAGTTCGCCTATTTTAAGCTCGCCCGCCGATATGTCTTCAAGCCCCGCTATCATTCTGAGAGTCGTGGACTTGCCGCAGCCAGACGGTCCGACGAAAACGATAAATTCCTTGTCGGCTATCTCCATATTGAAATCGTTTACCGCTTTCGTGCCGTTAGGGTAAACCTTGTAAACGTGTTTTAAACTTACTTCTGCCATAAAAGCACCTCTTAATTAACCCTTTACCGAACCGCCGGTAATTCCCTCTACGTAGTATCGTTGCAACCATATAAACAGCGCCGTTATAGGTATCGATACTATAACTGCGGCGGCGCAGAATATTGAAAAATATCCGTCCGACATAAGCGTAGCATTATTTAGCCAAGACTGCATACCCACGGCAACAGTATACTTGTCAGGGTTATTTTGCATTATGAACGACGAAAACATATACTCGCCCCAAGGAGCGATAAACGCCGTAAGAATAGTATAGATTATTATGGGCTTCGCAAGGGGCAGAATTATCTTTAAAAATACAGTGTGCCTGCTTGCGCCGTCGATTCTCGCCGCCTCGTCCAACGATTTGGGAATAGTATCGAAAAAGCCTTTACAGATGTAGTACTGCATAGCCGAACTCGCGGAATAAACCAAAATCAGCCCCAACAAATTCTGCGTAAGACCTATTTCTCTAAGCACGAAATACACCGCAGTCATCGAAAGAAAGCCCGGGAACATTCCCAAAATAAGCATAAGGTTCATTAACGGCTTGCGCATTTTGAAACGAAGTCTAGATAAGGCGTAGCTGGTCATTAAAACTATAATCGTTTGGAAAACCGTAACGACAATCGAAACGAGCATAGTATTGCCGTACCAGGTCAAAAATTTCGTTTCGGTAAACAACCTTACGTAACTATTGAACGACCATTCTTTAGGGAAAAGATAGTCGGCGGACATTCCCGCCGTTTCCCCCCTGAACGACAGAATGATAAGCATTAAAAACGGTATCAGCCAAATTAACGATATAATAATCAATACCGTATAAATCAGTGTGAGAGAAATGCGTTCTGAAACCTTTTTACTCCTGTACCTCTTCATCACATAAATTCCTCCTCGTTTTTGACTGATTTGGAACGGTTGTAAAAAATAAGCGAAAGCACAGCGACGACGACAAACGTAAATATTCCTATAACCGAAGCAAGCCCGTACTCCTTTGCGCGAAGTGTAATTTTATATAACCAGGTTATAAGCAAATCTGTATGGTTTGCGTAATACAATTCCATAGGTGCGGGGATGGCGCCCGTCAACAAAAAAATGACGTTGAAATTGTTTAAATTACCGATAAACTGCGTAATTAAATATGGTGTGGTTACATGCAGCATATAGGGAAGGGTTATCTTAATATACGCCCTTACGGGACCCGCGCCGTCTATACGCGCGGATTCGTACAAATCCTCGGGGATGTTCATAAGTATTCCCGTACAAATAAGCATAGAGTACGGTATACCTATCCAAACGTTGACTATAATTATCATCGTTTTGGCAAGCGTACCGTCGGTAAGAAACGGTATGGCTTCATCTATCCATCCCCATTTCAACAAAAGATTATTGATGAGCCCTTGCTCGGCGAGCAACTGGGACATAAACATAAGGGATACGAACTGCGGAACGGCTATCGTGATAACCAATACAGTACGCCACAGCTTTTTGAATTTGACGCCCTTTTTGTTTATGAGGATTGCAACCACCATCCCCAAAATATAGTTGGTAAAAGTTGCAAAGAACGCCCAGACTATAGTCCATAAAAGAACTTCCGCGAACGTGTAAGCAAAAATCTTACTGCCGCCGGAAATTCCACCGCCCAAAACGGTTTCAAAATGTTCTAAACCCACCCAACTGAATAACTGCCCGGGCGGATAATGATATTGGTCAAAATTGGTAAACGCTACGAAAATCATAAAAAATATCGGCAATATGGTAAAAACCACAAGCCCGAGCATCGGTACAGACAATAGCGTTTTGTGGTAATTTTCGTCGGCACAGGAATGAATATCGTCTTTGGCCGTGGGCAAATGCATACGCGCTTCGACGAATTGCTGCGACAAAAGGTTGCCCTTTACGTTTTGATACCACATATAGACGAACGCAACCATTATAAATATTGTCAAAAGCGAATATAAAAGAATTAAAAGGCTGTTGTCAAAAAACACAGGTTTATACACGCCTTCTACTTCGTCCCACACTTCCACTTGTTTTCCCTCGCCAAGGCTTCCCATTTTGACGAGGTACTTCCAACCGAAAAATACCATATACAAAATGAAGAGAATTTCAAAGACAAGGTACAAAATACCGCGCAGATACTGTTTGCGGCAAATAAGCCCGAAGCCCATTACGGCGAACGAAGTCCTCGTTTTCCAATCGCCGTCCTTAGCCGCATTGCCGATATTTACGAAAATACCGGCAAAGGCAAGCCAAAGCTTATAAAGTTTTTTCGGTATCGCCTTGAAGAACGCCGCAAACGACGACGGCAACCGTTTGAAAAAATTCTTAAAGTTGAACAGGAATTTTCCCAAAGGCGACATTTTCAGATAATTTAAATCCATTATTCCACCGAATAATTATCCTTTGATTTTTTTCACCATAGCGTCAAGTTGTTTCTGATAAGAAATTTGTTCGTCCGTGGGATTATCGCTAACCAATTTATCAATTATATTCATACCGTACGAACCGACAGGGCTCCAAAAAGACGAAGGAACCGAAGTCTGCTCTACCGAAAAAGCATTTTGCGCATCTAATGCCGCAAACGTGGGGTCGTTTTTAACTGCGTCCAAAGCGGCAACGTTCTTATCGGAAGGACCTGTCAAATGCTTTTCAAACCTTAACTTTTGCATATCCGAACTAGTTAAGAACGCCGCTAAATTGTGCGCTTCTTTAATATTACTGCTGTGCGGATTGACGCCGAAAAGCTTATACCCCATATAAGAATAAAGCTGCTTATCTTCCCCGCTCACGTTCACAGTAGGCAATTTGCACACGCCGTAATTATCGCCAAGCGATTTTTTAATGCTGTTGCCAATCCAAGTGCCTGAAACGCCAACGGCGTAAGCCCCGGTTTCAAAACCCGTAGTGATTGTCGAATTGCTCGTCCCCGAACCTGCAAACGCTTTGCTGTTAGCAAGTTTTGCCATTGCTTTGGACGCTAAAATACCGCCTTCGTTGTTGAAATTTATTTCTATATTCGTTTCTTTGAAATTTTGTTCATAGTCGTAATCCACACGGTAATCGCAACCGAAAGTGAAGAACCACCCTGCTGTATACCAAGGGTCGTCCAACGCCCAACCTATCTTCTTACCCTTGCTTTCGCAAACAGAAATTATGGTTTCAAGCTTTTCAACGTCGGTTTCGGAAAGTACGGACTTGTCGTAATACAAATAGTAGCCGTTGTCCGACGAGAACGGATAGCCGTAAACTTTCTCATCGTCCGTACCGTATTTGATCGAACCGGAAGCAATCGCCCTTTCATCGTTATTCGCTTTTATCGTTTCCAGATACGTACCGCCTATTCTTGCCAGCCCGCCTACGCGCAATAGCGGAATAAGTTGATCGTTAGAGAAATTAAACACGTCTGCAGCAGAATCGGGATCCCTTTGCACGTCTTCGTATGCAAACTGTTCTTCGCTGATACCTATTTTAATATCGTACTTCTTATCGGGGTTGGCTTCTTCGAATTTGGCAACCATCTGTTTAAGCGTTTCCTGCTGAGCCGCCGAACCCCAAACGGTCAATTTAATTTTATCCCCGCCGCCGCAAGCCGTCAGCCCCGCTACGGCGCTTGCCGTAAGCACGCCGCAAACGAGCAAAGATACTAAACGTTTTTTCATAAAAAATCCTCCTGAAAGTTTAACTTTTTATATTTTTAATAACGACCGTTCCGTCGTTTAAAAGTCTGTCTTTTTTGTAATTCAAACTGAAAATTATACTGCCGTTTACTTCAAGTTTTTTCGTTCTTCCGCCCGTGTTGAAGTAAGCCGTAACGCCGCCTTCCTCCGTTTCCCTGAAAATTTTCAAAATTCCGTTTTCCGCGGCGATTTCCGCCCGCGCGTTTTTAAAAGCGCATTGGCATTTCAAGCCGATAATCTTATTAAAACTCTCTTTAAATTCTTTTCTTTGATTTTGGAAAGTCCAGTCGAAGGTTTTACGGCAGTCGGGGTCGCCGTCTCCGTCGAGCGGAAGCTCGGTTCCGTAAAATACGCACGGCATACCGGGGAAAATTACCGCAGCGCAAAGCGCGCATAAAAGCTTATCGTAATTCCCGCCCGTGAAGCGGAGAAACCGCGGCGTGTCGTGGTTATCCAAAAAGTTCAACGCCATTGCGTTTGCCTGCTCGGTATTAGCCAGAAGTAAACCGTTCATTCTGTCGGCAGCTTCCTTCGCCTTAACCGGACTCTTTCCGAAATAATCGACGAGTATCTTTTGCAGTTTATAATTCATAACGCCGTCAAACTGGTCGCCTTTAAGCCACGGCTCGTTATCGTGCCAGATTTCGCCTAAAATCAACGCGTCGGGATATTTTTCTTTTACCTCGCGGCGAAGCTGCCGCCACATCTCGTGCGATATTTCGTCCGCGACATCCAGCCGCAGTCCGTCGAAACCCGTTTTCAGATATTCAAGCGCGATATCAGTCAGATACCTTCTTACCTTCGGGTTGTTCGTATTCCACTTAGGCATATACCGACAATCCGCAAAGCATGCGTAATTGCCGAGCTTGACGTCGGGATTATCGCCGTCTATAAAAAACCAGTCGTAATATTCCGACGCCCGTCCTTTTTTGACGACGTCTTGAAAAAATCCGTGTCCGCAGTCACAATGGTTGAAAACCGAATCGATAATCACTTTGATTCCGTTTCCGTGCGCGGACGATAAAAGCTTTTTTAATTTTTGGCAGTCGCCGAACTGCGGGTCAACCTGCAAATAGTCCTTAACGTTATATTTGTGATTGCTCTCCGACAAAAAAATCGGGGTTAAGTACAGGGCGTTTATTCCCATTCCGCGCAAGTACGGCAGTTTTTCCCTAACGCCGTCAAGGTCGCCGCCAGCAAAAGAATAACGGTCGATTTTACCGTTCCAATCCACGTTTATATATTTGTCGTCTTTCCGGTAATCGCCCCGCGCGAATCTGTCGACGAAAATCTGATAGAACACGGCTTTCTTCGTCCATTCCGCCACCGGCATAACGTCAGCGACGTTGATGAACGCGAACTGGAAAAACGTATAATACGCAAGTTCAAAATTATAGTCTTCTTTAAGTCCGTCTTCGGAGTAATAAAAAACTTTACCCTTTTCCGAAATCCTGAATATATAGGCAAAACGCGCGTCCTGAAGCGTAATGTCGGAGCGGTAATATGCAAAAATACCGTCCTCCGCAAACCGCGTCATCTCACGCACGCAACGGTTTTTCGTAAAATCGTATTTATTGTTGTAAAGTATCTCTACGATATCCGGCTTATCGCATGCGGCAAGCCTTAAAATTACCTTAAGCTTATTGCCGGCAAAGGCGTATGCAAAATTACTTTCGGGTTTATGAAAAACAGCGTATTTGTTCATATCGCCCCTTTCGTCTATTTTACCGTGACAGTGTGTTCAGTGCCCTGCACGCGTTCGGTCGCCTTGTTGAAACAGTCTAAAATAGCGTCCACTCTCGCCTGCGTATTGGCGGGTACGAACAGCACGTTGGAATTTTTGAATTCGTAAAGTTTTTTCAGGGAAGAATGAACCGTTACGACGTTACCTTCCGGCAAATCTTTTACGTCACGTTCGTCCATAAAAACGACGGAATCGTAAAGATTATTTATCTCTTTTTTCAAAGTTTCGTTGTACATATCCGCAAGCACTAAGGCAAAGTTGCCTTTACCGAACGCTTTTTCGCCCTCTTCTAATACATAGTTAAAGTCCTGGTAAATCTGAAAAAACAATTCGTCGTTTATTTTTCCGTCAACGGACAGAAGGGGCACGTAATTTTCCTGCGCTAAGCGGCGGAACTTGTCTTCTTCCATACCCACGCATATAATGGCGTCAGCCGTATCAACCCTCGTGTTTTCCAAATGCGTGCGCATTATCAGGTTGTAACCGAGCCTTTCAAACGTTTTACAAAAAAGCCTTAAAAAGTCGTAGCTTTCGGACTTTTGCAAGACTGAATTATGTTTGCCCGTAAGAATAATTACGTTGCTGCTTTTACTTAAAGCAAACGACTGCGCAAGCCGCGACGGTTGGAAGTTGTACAGATTAACTATTTGCAGTATTTTCCGTTTCGTCTCTTGGGTGTATCGGTCCTCATGCTTGCCGTTTATTACGTAAGATACCGTTGCAACCGACACGCCCGAAAGACGCGCGATGTCTTTTATCGTGATTTTTTCCATTTTCGATTTAGTAAATTTAACACGGTTACCCGCTCGGGCTTTCCCCTGCGAAAGGGGAAAGCCTTAACGGATAAATAGGAGGAGAAAAAATTAATTCAAGCCCATAGGCTCCATATAAATTGCCATTTTACTGCCTTTACTGAAATACTTGATATAAAGATTGTAAACGCCCTCCGTTTCACAAACATACGTGATAACGGGGTCTACAGTGTAATACGCCCTTGTTTCAGCCGACAGATAGTCTGCGGTATCGTTTTCTTTTTCACCGCTTTTTTCCAAATCAATGGACCACATCTGGTCGATGGCACCGCCGATCGGGGAAAGTTCAGCCTTGTTTGAGTCCTTAACAAGTCCCGTAGTATATACCATAAAGCTATCGCCGGGCTTCAGCTCCAATCCCTCGACCTTAAGTTCGGCGGCAAAAGCGTAACCTAAAGTTTCGGCTGTCGACAAATTGGTAAATCCCCTCAAAAGGGTTATTCTTTCTTCCGTATTGTCGGCATGCTTTAAAACCATATAGTGGTTAGGTTCTACCTTATCGCCCTCCTCAGGCTTAACGGGGTCTTTGCGCTGGGATAAGTCGGCGCGCCAGTCTGCGTAGAGATAAATACTCTCGGTAACGTCGGGAACGACGTCGAAATAAGTTACCGTAGCGTCTACTATCGCCCACCAGCCGTTGAACGAATAATCGTTGCCATCCTTATCCTTTCTCGTGCTTTTGGGCTTAGGAAGCTTTTCGCCCTTTGCCCTGCTGCAAATATAAGCGTTTTCGGTATAAAGTTCATTGCACTCTACGTCGGTCAGTTTTCTCACGCCCGAAGCTGTGATGGTATTCATCTTCTTTTTGCCGCCAGAAATATAAGTTCCCGGCACGAGATAAAGATTACCTTGCGCGCTTGCCGGCTGCTCCGCCTGCACGTTACAAGGCTCAGCCGTCGCGGCGGTTGCAACCGCCGCGCCCGATCCGCCCAAAAGGAAAATAGACGTTAATGTTAAAGCCAAAATCTTTTTCATAATTTCACCTTATTTAACCTCGTAAATCACCATAGACCTTGCGCCTACCTTGCCTGCGTCCGCGTTGCCGTAGATTAAGGTACCGGTAACCTTTGAAGGCACTGCAATTGACTCGGCGCTTGCGTTAACGAGAATACGGATTTCCTTTTCGCCCGACTTTATTGTGTAGTCTACGAGTTTGCCGTCCGTCGTATTGGAAATCAACGTACCCCTTGCAAGCCCGTACTGTTTGCGGATTTCAATAATCTTTTTGTATGCAGTGAATACCGAGTTTTCGTCCGCGCTTTGTTCAGCGACGCCGTGAAGCTGTGCATTGAGCGCGTCCCATTCGATGTAGTAGTTATTGAAGCCCATAAGGTAACGGCAGTTGCTTTTGCTTCCTTCAAGCTCGGTAGACCACTTCATAGGCTGGCGTAACCATCTGTCTTCGTGTCCTGCGCCTTCGCCTGAAGCGTTTGCCGTCTTTGTACCGAACATACCAAGCTCGTCGCCGTTATATATCCAAGTGATTCCGGGAACAGTAAGACACATTCCGCCCCAAAGCTTTGCAAGGTCTTCGGTAAGGTTCCAGGTTGCGTCGCCGAACGCAACGGAGCGGTCTACGCCGTAGTCGGTCGCAAACAATTTGTCGCGCGCACGCTGCACGTCGTGATTGGAAGTAAATACGCCGTCTATATAATCTGTTCGTCCGTCAGCAAAGCTGCTTTGCGCCGCCTTGTACTGGTTAAGAAGGCTCGCCGCATAATCCTGACCCTTCGAAAGCTTATTAAGCCCTTCCGTAGCGTCGTAATACCAGTTGAAATTGAACTGCGAATCCATACCGCCGTACAACCCCGCAATCTTAGTGGGATCGCCGTTGAAGTTTTCGCCGATAAGAATAGCATTGGGATAGCTTGCTTTAAGCTTTGCGTTGAACTCCATAAAGAAGTGTGCGTTCTTGTACATATCGAACGAGTAATCCGCATCGTTGGCTTCGTCGCTGTCCCTTACCACCCAATCGGAGCGGTCGCGGCTTTCGTTTGCCATATATATGTGCTTAACCGCGTCAAGACGGAAGCCGTCGAGCCCGAAGCTCATCCAATACAGCGCAACCTCCAAAATGGCGTCTCTCGTTGCCTGATAGTCGAAGTTCAATTCGGGCATAGACGAACCGAAGCTCGAATAGAAATAGTATCCGTTAGGGTCTTTAAACCACTGTTTCTTCGCTCTGTGGTCCTTTAAGCTGCTTACGTATTCCTCGTTCTGCCAGGTATAGAAGTTACGGTAATCTATTTCTTTCCTTGTACCGTCGGGCAGCGTTATAGTTTCTTTTACAAGGTTTTGCGACTTCGTGAACCAAGGATTGGAAAGAGACGTATGGTTCAAAACGAAATCCATAACGATTTTCATTCCTCTTTGATGCGCTTTAAAGACTAATTCTCTATAATCGTCCAATGTGCCGAACCTCGGATCTACCGTGAAGTAGTCCATTATGTCGTAGCCGTGATAAGAGTTGGAATGTTGGAAAGGCGTAAGCCAAAGCGTATCCACGCCAAGACCTTCAAGGTAGTCGAGTTTGTTTATAACGCCCCTTAAATCGCCCATTCCGTTTCCGTCGCTATCGGCAAACGAAGCGATGAAAATCTGATAGCCAACGCTGTTTTCTTCCCAGCCTTCCGCAACGGGTTGCTGGGTATAAACGTCGTTGTTGCCCAAATTGGAAACAACGTCATACTTTGTGGTTGCCGAACCGGGTTCAAGTCCCTCGTAAGGGTTGTATACTACGGAATCGGCAAACTTTGCCGTACCTGTCTGAACTGCGCCCTGCCTTACAAACCAGTGGTAATCGCCCTTTTCCCGCTTCGCTTCGGCAAGAATCACATACACGTCGCCGCCGTCGTTAACCCAGAAACCCTGTCCGTTGATACGACTGTCCTGAGAATAAACCTGAATACCTAAACGCAAAGCTTCGCCGTACGTAATTTCAAGTCCTTTATTGTCGCGTGCGGCGTTGTCCCAGCCCGCGTCGTTATAAGTCGCATTAAGATCGATGTCGTAAACCGCGCCCGACTCGTCTATCTTCATGGGATAGAACGCTCTGCCTTCGCTGTTGGTGGGGAAATATTCCCAAACCCAAAGTCCCCAGTCACCGTAAACGCTTGATTCAATCTGCGTTGAATAGTCGGGAGCTTCGGCGGCGTTTACCGTGCCTTGCTCGGCTTCAGCATGAGCGCCTCTAAGATAATGCACATAAAGGTGTCCTTCTTCGCCCCAGGTAAGGTTTTGTTCGTATTTTTTCGCCACTTCCGAGTCTATGCTTGCGCTCCAATTTGCCGTTAGCGTCATATTCGAATTAACGGTATTCTCGCTGAAATCCCATTGCGCAGAACCGTTGTACCAACCGATAAGCGTATGCCCTTCCCAAGCGTCGATAGTGGGTTGGACGACTTTGCCGCCCTTTTCCACTTCCTGGCTTGCGGGCGTTGAAACGCCTGCCTCTGCGGCGTTGCTGCCAACGTCGAAAGATACGGTATATTTATCGGACGTATCTGACGGGTCGGTAGCGCAGGCAGGTAACGCTATAGATAGCAGCATTACCGCCGCAACTATTATGCAAAGTAAGCCTTTCTTTCTCATATTTTCCTCCAAATTGCTGTTAAACGTTTAACTTAACCAACTTTACGGGCTTAGAAAAAGCCCGTAAAATTTTAAAGTTGAGTAATTACGTTTTGATTATTCGGTTACTTCGGGAGTTTCAGGGGTCGTTGCAGGCACGTAATCGTATACGACGCTGCCACCGCTCGTTTTAAGCTCTACAACGTAAGTTTTGCCTACTTCCATATTGCTGAAATTGCCAGACTGACCGCCGGTCCAGTGAATAATAAACGTTGTATCGGTTGTCAGATTACCTTTCTTATTCAACTCTCCGTTAAGATAAGGGTTGCTTGCCCAAGCGCCGAACTCATTGGTTGAGCTACCCGTCCAAGCGTGAATCTGATATTTGCCGAGATTGTCTGCCGTTATAGCGTTGCCGTCTTTATCTACGAAGTAAACGGTGCAAGAACCGTTCGTTGCGGTAATAGTAACTGCCGCAGCGCCTTCGGGAATTTCGTTCGTTACTTTATTTGCGGGAGTACCCGTATATTCGCACTGCCAGCCGTCGGACCATTTGTTGAAGTAAACTACGAATTTTGCGGTTTCGGTTACCGTAACCGTATTTACTACTTTGGAAGCGCTGGTATAATTAACGCACGTGCTGTTGCTTTTAATCTTGTGCGGGATAAGCGTACCGTCCAGATAAATAGCTATTTCGGTATCTTTTTCAAGAGTGAAATTACCGCCGTCGCCCAACCAATATTGCAAGTGATCGGTACAACCGTTATTTACCGTCAAGCTCTTGATAAACGTCTGTCCGTCCGCGCTCCATATACCGCTTTCCCGTCCGATTTTAGCAGTCAGCTCTGTATCTGCCTCGAATACGGTCGTGTCTGCGTTAACAGCCGAAGTGCCGTTGACCCAACCGAAGAAGCTCCAATGTTCTTTGCTTACCGTTACGGCGGGAAGTCCCCTTACACCTTCGGGAAATTGAATCTTACCGTTTAACGTTGTATAAGTAGTAATTGCCCCGTCGGGAAGCGTGCCGTCCTCGCCCGCGTTGAGCGTAACGGTAACTTCTTGAACGAAACGGGCGTACAGCGTAATCGTATGAGTATCAGGGTCAGCCCTGCTTATCAAATTGGTGGTAGGCAAAACTTTTAACCCGTCGGTCTCCGCGGTGTACCAACCTTTAAACCAATGATTCTCAGGCGCGGCGGGCGTGGGAAGTTCCGCTATTTTCCCTTCGCTGGTGATTAAAGTCGTTTCAGTTCCGTCAGGCAACGTGCCAACGCCTACGTTAAGAGTGACTGAAACTTCCTGCCTGTATCTTGCATACAGAGTAACCGCGTGTTCTTCGCCCGTAAACAGATAATCCGTTGTGACCAATACGCCCGTTACTGTTGCGGTGTCTTCCGCAGTCGTATACCAACCGAGGAAAACCATAGAATTTTGGGTTTCAGGCGTAGGCAACGACACAAGTTTGCCGCCTTGGGTCGTCAAAGTCGTTGCAGTGTCTGTAGGTAAAGTCCCGCCCTCTCCGACATCAAGAGTAACGGTATAAACTGAAGCATAACGCGCGTAAATCGTTGCGTCCTCTTCGAATACGGTGTCGGTAGTAACCAGCTCTCCTGTCACCTCTCCGTCTTCCGCAGTTGTATACCAACCCGCAAATTGTTTATCAGCGGGTGCGGTGGGCGTGGGAAGTTCGGAAATCTTACCGCCCTTAGCTTTGACTTCAGTAACATCGAGAGTACCGCCGTTTGCGTTAAGTGTTATCGTATACACGGACACATAATGAGCGTATATAGTGCCGTTCTGAGTAAACGACGTGTCCGTTGTTACTTCGGTTCCTGCTACATCTTCCGTAAACCAACCTACAAATTCCATACCTTCAGGCGCGGTAGGCGTGGGCAACGTTTCAATTTTTCCGCCTTTCGTCGCAACGTCTTCGGTTTCTTTATCTCCTGCAAGCATACCGCCGTTTGCGTCCAACTTTATCGTAACTTCGGTTATTACGGGCGTTCTTTGGTAATGGCAGACGTCACACTCGTCGTCATTGCCCCAAACGTGAGCGGCAAAGTCTTTGGTATAGTCCTTGTCACCCTTCTTCAAATCGTCGCAGGTGGCTACGTGCCAATGCCCCGTTTCATCCTTCGCCCAATCGCCCGAATAGGTATGGGTGTGCCCGTCGTTACAGCCCGCAAGCACTCCGCCGCTTACCGACAACACCGCCGCCGCGACAACCGCCGCCAAAATCTTTGATTTTTTCATACATCTTCCTCACTTAAAAATTTTTATGTTATTTGAAAAAATTAAATTTTAACTAATCTTTTCATTAGCACCAAATTAATTATTCCGTTAGTTAACCGTTTAACCTTACCAAATCTCGGACTTTACAGCCCGCAGTTAACCGTTTAACTTAACTCAAAAAATTAAATTATCCTTCTTCTGCGTATTCTCATAAACTATACTTTTTTAAAATAAGGTGTTGACAAAATTTATTTCTTGTGATACTATGTTAATGAGTATAATAATTTGAAAATTAGTAACATTTATTCTTTCCAAAACGTATAGGTTTTGGAAATTTTTTTAATCCTAAGGAGAAAAAATGAATTACGCTTATGCAAGAGTTTCTTGTAAAGACCAGAAACTCGAAAGACAACTTATCGCCTTTAACGATTGCAATATTGCTTTTACGCGAATTTTCTGCGATAAAAAAACGGGTGAAAATTTTGAAAGACAAAACTATAAAAAGCTGATAAAAAAATTGCGTTACGGCGATTTGTTAGTGATAAAATCCATTGACAGGCTGGGCAGAAATTACGACTGTATTATCAGAGAATGGAGACGAATTACCAAAGAAATAGGAGCGGATATTTATGTTATCGATATGCCGCTTTTGGATACGCGCTGCCACGAAAAGAATTTGATAGGCAAGTTTATTTCTGATATAGTTTTACAGCTTCTATCCTTCGTTGCCGAAAACGAGCGTATAAACATTCGTACACGACAGGCCGAAGGCATAAAAGCCGCAAAAATACGAGGGGTTAAATTTGGCAGACCGATAACGGCGTGCCCCGTAAACTTCCGCGAAATCGCAGAAAAATACAGGACGCGTCAAATTAAGTTAGCCGAAGCTTTAGCGCTATCCCAAATGAAGATTTCTTCTTTTTACCGTTACTTCAACGCTTTCATTTCCTGCAATAAATAAAAAAGAGCAACCGTTTGGTTACTCTTTTTTTGAAAATTTGAAAAGCTTGTTTTATAAAAACGAGTAAGTAACTTACTGTATTTTACTCAACAAATAACGGTATAAAAAAAGACGCCCACAAAGTGGACGTCTTTTTTTTGAAATCCGGCAACTACCGTATCTTGCAGGGTTAAAACCCAACTACTTCTGGCGTGACAGAGCTTAACTTCTGTGTTCGGTATGGGAACAGGTGGATCCTCTGTGCTATCGTCACCGGAATGGCTCCGCTTGTAGGACTTGAAGCGACTGACGGCTAACAAAAAACGCCGATTTTTACCCATTTTATACAAAATAAAGGCAAAATCGGCTAGTTTTAAGCAGTTTACAAAAGTTATGCTCAACTTATGCTCAACCACATAAAATATAAAATTTATAGGAAAATTGTTATTTCTGAATAATCATACTTTCATCACACTAACGAATGCATTAATTCAATATGATGAATAATTCCAATGCGCTTGTAATAAGCAGGATTTGAAGCTTGGTGATATTTATCAATAATTAATTGAATGCCTAATGTGTGTAAAAAACGATGCCTATCATTGTAGGCTTTTTCAATTGTCAATTCGGATCTTCTTCTATTATCTGGTTCCATAGCTGGTGTTGTTAAATAATGATAAACCTCAAGTCTTTGTATCGCATCCTGTTTGCGTGTTAAATGTATAACGTGAGTAACTTTATCAGCCTGTGCACCAGAAGGCACATCGTATCCTTCTTCTAATATAGTGAAATCCCCAAACCCCGCATATCCATCTTGTTTATAAGTAAACACACCATCAGCATCAAAAATATCAGACACTGGATATTTGTAATTTGGAGAGTACTTAATAAATCCATTTTCTATGTTAACAACTTTCCATGTCGGATAATTCTGTATATATCTAGGAGACCTTAAAACGGAAGGCATCATTAAATGATACTTGATATTATTTTTATCTTGAATGATTATACTTCTGTCTCTATGAATTATTGCGACATCATAAGCCCCTTGATAGTTTGTGACTAAAGGATTATCACTATAATAGCCTCTTATACAATAATCATTTAAATTTAAAAATCGACTCTTTAATACAGTTAAATTGCTTTCATCATTAATTATTAATATAAACTTCTTATTTGAATATATCAAATCCTCTACAGTGCTTATTAAATATTTATAACTATAAAGCTCTGCTTCACTTTCACAATACGGCTCCAATACAGGTATAACTTTATTATCTATATAGCGACATACCGTATTTCTAACGGCAAGTGCTTCTTGCTGTCTTAATTTTAAATATGGGAAATACATATTTACTCCTCTAAAATGTTAGTTCTAATTTTTTCCAGTAATACTCTACGATCTTCTTGTGTCAATTTGTTTTGAATTTTATATATTGCTAACTTTAAAGAGTCGGGAAAATTCGTTAAATAATTCATATCTTTTGCCCTATTGAAAAGAGCATTTTTATAAAACTCATGCGCCGCTTTGACGCTCATTTTTAAAAATTTAGCTTTTGCCTTATAATAATCCTCATCAATTTTTTCAAACTCTTTTCTATTCAAAACATTAAACATTAATTCTTTATCCAACTTTGATTTGTGACTTTTGCTTTTCCTAATAGTTTTTAAGCACCCGTTTTCATCAAGCAAACAAATTCCTACCGAGCCAAATTTTTCTTTTAACGTGCTTTTAACTTGTTTGAGATAAATTTTATTTGTTATAACGTAAACTTTATCGAAAGTTCTCGTATAATCCTCCAACTGTTTCTTTAATCTAATTAAAGTATCCAACTCGGTCTTTATTTCGTAAACAGTTGATGTTCCATTTATTACAACTAAGTCAGCTTGAGAATCATTAACATATAACTCAGTTAAAACGGTGTGATTATCATCATGGTTTTTTAATATTTCATTAATAAAAAATTTATTAAGATACACATACTCGCATTTGTAATAATTACAAAGCATTGAGTACGTATATTCAAACATATCAGAGTATGAGCCAAACATATTACTATTAAATACGCTTGAATTATCTGCTGAGGCTAATAGTATATTTTTAATTCTATTGTTTTTTTTATTAATAAAATCAAACAAATACGAACGATTAAAAAAGTTAGAATATAATCTTAAAAATTTCAAATTTCTTTCTTCCATTTTTATAACCTCATATATTATATCCTAACACAAATTGACATTTTTTGTAAAGAACTTTTTTATTAGTCTTATTAAACCAGGGCTTTGACATAGCCATTCCGCAAAATTTCACAAACCTTATAATCATTTACCTCCTTACCAAAATTTCTATAAACTCACCTCCTTTGTCAGTTTTCCCCGCATCCATTCTTTTCAACTTTACATTTTAAATGAATTTGGCATATAGAGCCTTAACTAACGACCTAAAATTTTAAGTTTGGCATCTCCACAGCTTTTCCTTTTACTAATTTTATTTAAGTGATCTATTGAGGGATCTCATTACTTAATTGAATTGATTTTATCTTCAGCGTACTTGATGTCATTGTTCACAAAATTAACATTATGAATTAAACTGTTTTTATACTTGGAATCTATTTTTACATTATTCTGTTCACCCAATATAAACGTATTATAAATTTCTTTTATCATCTCAAGCAAATTTACAACACGGTATAAATCAATCGCGTCAGCTTTGATGCTACTATTTATGCATAAATCTGAAAAAGATAGCACATTCCTTATCCTTATCAAAGCATTTTTCAAATAGTATAGAGTTTCACAATAGTAATACATTTTACGAGCCAAATGAGATTCCGTATTATACTGTTTAAAAAATTCGTAAGCAATCAAAACATTATCACAAGCAATATGGTCAAACTCATCTATCTTTTTCTTCGCTTCGGACAAAGAACAATCAGATTTAAAAATTTTTGTTTGTTGCTGAATTTTTGTAATTAATCTAAAAACGAGAGAGAACAAGAAGTAAGAAACTAAGAAACCTATCAGATAAACCCCTATAACAAGAGCGATATACCACCCTAATACCATTTTCGCAGATAAACCCGAAAGTGCAACTGTTACAACAGCTGATAAAAGCGATGAAAACACAGTTGACATAGTTTGTTCAGTTCTTATTCTTTTCTGTTTTTCAGTTTCTATTGAACACTGCTCATGTTTGCTATTTAAATAATATCTCAAAAGTTCCAGATTTTTAAAAGATTTCAACATTTTCCTATCCCCTTATGGAAATTGACGCAAAAAATACGAATCTTCTGCATTAAAATCGTTATATAATTCGTTATCTCTCTCGTATGACGGCGTCTCACGATAAGGACGACTATCGTTATTATACCAATCCATATATCTATTATAAAACTTGGAGTAAAATTTATCGCGATATGTACCGTTCCCTATATTTTTTAAGATATCTGGTAAATTAATACGTTTTTTAATATCTTCAACTATTTCAAATATTGCCTGAAATATAAAGCTAATCTTATAAGGAATTTTTATTATTCTATCATTGCTAATAAATTTATTAAAACTTTTACGGATGGACTTTATTTCTGCTTTTGTTGTTTTTAACGTATTGTGTTTAGACTTAACCCTCAATATCTCGTCTGTTTTCTTCCTTATAGCAATATATGCGTTTGCTATCAAATTATCCTTTTCATTATAAATATTATTGTACTGACCAATAAAGCATAATAATGTATCAAAGTTATCATTGCTTATCCATTTATCGTTAATATCAAAGCGCCTATATTTTATCATTGAGTGTTCTAAATATCTTTTATCCATTGTTTGTTCTCCTTAGTTAGTCTTAAATAATTTAGCTGCAGGTTTATTCAAAAACACCAAACAAGATAGCAGCGTAGTAAAAATTGCCATTGCAAATAGAATAATTATACCTAGTATAATATTAAGAGTAGTTACTGCACTTATTGATAATAATGTCCCAACTGTTGATGCAACGCTTCCAATAAGTAATACTGTTAGAAGATAAACTGGAACAGCAAATATCAACATTATTAGAACGCTTTCAGCTATAAGTGAAAAGAATAAAGAACTCTTAGTTTCACCTATTACACGCCTAACAGTAATTTCGTCTATTCGCTCGTTAATTCTACTTTTTTCAGTCATCCAATAAATAACCGCTGCCACCAAAATCACTACAATGGTTAGAATAGTTCTGATCGTATCAGACCTTTGCACGCTTTGCTCATAGGTTAGCTTGCTAATTTCATAAAGGCTGTTTGCCGTAAAGCCTTTTCTTGCTAAAGAATTAATTGCAGCATTTGTATCATTCGTCATAAGCATTAAAGTTTTTGTCGCAGCCAAATACTTTTCCCAATAGAATTGTTCAGCAGTTGTTTTATTCATAAATACACCGCTATAATTCTCATCTGAATACGTGCCGGCTATGCGATAATGTTTATCTTCTATTTTTATTTCGCTATTATTCTCATCATATCCGTTAGCGATATAAGTTGCGTCATCAATATAAACACAATTATCTTCAAGTTCAGTCAATTTAATTAAGGCAAGATCCGTATAGATTGTTGTTTCTACTGCAATTGCATTTTTTAACACAAATGTCAATAACATATCTTCTGTCAAATAAATAGCGGGAGCAGAATTTTCAGTTATACCAACGATCTTTAACTTGTTGCCAAATAATGTTTCAATCGTAGCATTAAGAAAATTTTGCAAATTTGTATAACCAAAAGCATATGCGGTATGTACACCATTAGTTTCATCATTTAAAATTTTATTTGCCAACATCTCATCAATCAATATTTCAAACGAGTTTGTTGGAAGACGACCATATTTCATTTTTTTAGCGTATTCAATATTCAATATACTCGATGTAAAATCCAATTTAGAATTAGTGGATACGCTAGTTTGTAACAAATTATTGTCTCGCAATTCAAAAGAAAATTGGGAATGATAATGTAATATTTCTTTTACCGATTCCATAGATTCTATTTCTTTTAACTCGCTATCTTTAAATTGACCAGAAATATCAATTTGCACCACATCTTTGTGAAATTCAAGAAAATCACTATCCTCAATCTTTTTATTGAAGTTTGCAAAAGACATTGATACAGCAAGAAAAATTGCAGAAAAAATGAAACATATAATAGTTATTAATTTCTTTTTATCTATTTGTAATAATTTGCTAAAATTTTGTATTTTCTTTAGTTTACCCGTACGCGTTGTTGTTGGTAAGTCAATTTTAAAATCCGTATATTCCGTGCATAAATATGAATTTGTAGAACGTTTTTCTTTTATTTTATAAGGCGCAACAACATTAGCAGTAATTCCTTCGGGTACCGATAAATAAACATTGTTTTTAGAGATTATCAGCTTAATTTTATTGACGGAATTGACATCAGTATATATTTCCGTTTCAACATTGGAAATACAAGCAGTCTCTTTATTATAATCTTCAAGATAAAATTCACAATCATCTTCAATATTGAATGAAAACACTTTTTCATTTCTTGTATTCTGATAATACTTTTTAATATTGCCGTTCTCAAGTTCTATAATATTATCGGCATAAGCATTTACAAGTTCTTTTTCATGCGAAACCCAAACAACCAATCTATCTTTTGATAAGGATTTCAAAATGTTCATTATTTTGAATGTATTTTCGCTATCCAAATGACCAGTCGGTTCGTCAGCTAAAATTAGGTAAGGATTATTAATAAGTGCTCGCGCAATAGCGATACGTTGTTTTTGTCCACCAGACAGAGTGTTGACTTTTCGTTTTAAATATTTACCCATTTCAAGTGCATCAAGTACTTTTATCATATGGGCTTCATCATCAACACTAGATGTACGAGCAATATTAATAGCTAGTTGAAGATTATATTTCACACTTTTATCTTCAATCAACTTATAATCTTGAAATATGTAGCCTATATTTTTACTACGAAACTTGTCTGTTTTACCGGATAGCTTTTCTATGTGTTCACCGTCTATGACAATCTCACCAATAGAGCTGTCTGTACCGCCAATACAATTCAATAAAGTTGTTTTACCACAACCAGATTCTCCACATACTGCAATAAGTCCCGTATCAGGAAGGTCAATGGTAATACCCCGCAAAACTTGAAGAGGGGCTTTCTTTTTTCCATAATTTTTGTGCAAATCTGTAATCTTAATCATTCTTTGCCCCTTTGTTTGCTTTATCGTTATCAAGTTTTGAGCGGATAATCACAAAATTAATAAGTAAACTTGTAAGAACTCCGCCAATTAATAGAACAATAATTGCAAATTGCAAAATTGGTATATTTGCCAGAACGATAAAACTCTTAGATAAATCAACTGACTGTGAATGCTGTATTAATCCACCATACACAGCTGTTAAACAAAGAATGGCAAATAAAATTGCGGATCCAATTCTAATAAATAAATATTTTAAAATGTCTTTGGTGGTATACCCCAATGTACTCCGTATACGGCAAATGCCAATTTCACCTTTTAACATATATCTTAAAAATAAATAACTAACCGCTATGAGTACAACTGACAACAATATACATCCTGCTAACCAAAACAGTGCTTGTACTATATCATTAGAATTAGCAGAACTTTCATTTATGGAATTAGGATAGATAACATTAAAATTGTCCCATGGCTCAATTACATTTTTTGAAAATACACTAATTTGATAGTATTCGCCTAAGAGAATCTCTTTGTAATCTTCATAGTTAATTATAATAAACGAATTTAAATTACCATATTTTGTCGCTAAAGACGAATAATTATTAATACTATCGCCTATTAAATTATCCATTTCTAACGACCGCTGATTGTCAGCAAGTTTGAAGTTCAAATTTTTCCCGGATAATTTATCATCTCCCACTATTATGGTTCCTGATACAACCGCCGTGTCTGGCATAACATTGTATATGGGGTAAGAAATATTATCTTCAATTAATGAAATTTCAGCATACTTATGATAATTGCATACGTATAGCTTTTGCATTAGCTCTTCCGACACATATACAGATGGTCTAAAATGATCCGTATCTTTTAACCACCCAACTATTTTAACTTTATGTAAAATAATATCATCGGTACGCAAAGCAAAATACTCTTCATCCGATTCCATCATATAAAAAGGGCCGCCGTTATCATTACTTAAAACAACTTCATCGTCATTTTGCGGCAATCTGCCATAATCAACTTCCTTTAATGCACTCAATGGTTTTATGTACAATTCCATGTCTCTGTTTGTGCCGGGATTTTCAATATACCCCACCGTATCAAGAATAATATCCTCTAGCACAACATTATCAATTCCAGATTTGGCTTTAATAATTTCCAAATCATCTTTAGTAAATGCTGTTTTATCGGTTTTAGATATTATATATCTTTCAGGAGATAGATTTTGGAAAAACTCTGTGTTAGTCAGACCTTCATTGCGATTGTTTGACATATCAAGACTAACAGAATAAGAAATCAGTGAGCAAAATAAAACAATTAAAGTAGTTAAAAATATTGAAACTATTGGCTTTGCATATTTAAAAATACCATAAGTGCATGCTTTCTTGAATGGCTCACATTTATTAAACTCTATTGTAAATTGATTATCTTCTTTTGTTTTCAGAATTTTATCGGATAAGATACCTCCATCACTTAAAATGATTCTTCTTGTCGCAACGTTTACGAATTGTTCCTCGTTGTGCGTTACAACTATTACCAATCTATCTTTGGAAATTTCTTTAAGAAGACTAACTATATCGGAAGCAGTATCTATGTCTAAATTCGCAGTCGGCTCGTCCGCCAAAAGTATTCTGCAATCTTTTGAAATAGCTCTTGCAATTGCTACCCGTTGTTTTTGCCCACCGGATAAATACTTGACTTTTTTGCTAGCCAATGTGGCAAGCCCCGTGTCTTTTAATATTTGATTTATCTTCTTTTTGCGTTCTTTGTTATTTGAACAGCATAGTGCAATTGCTGCTTCAATATTTTCTTTTACAGTATAATTTTCAATAAGCTTATTATCTTGATAAATAATCCCAATATTCCGGCAACGAAAATTGCTCCAATCATTCTCATCAAAACTATCCGTGTCAATATCGTCAACCAAATATTGTCCTGATGTGGCATAATCCGTACCGGAAAGAATATTCAGCAATGTGCTTTTACCGCTACCGGAAGAACCCGTAACAACAACAAATTCATCCACGCCAAAAGACAGCGTAACGTCATTTAGCCCCGTTACCACTTTCTTCCCATCAATATAGTGTTTGCTAATGTGGTTAAGTTTTACCATATAAAATGAGTTTAAGGGGGAATATTCCTCCCCCCTTATCTCCAATTATTTAATTAATTATTTTGATTTGTTTGTTTTTTATCAATTTTCTACTGCTAACATAGCTTGATAATGAATAGGCAATAACAAGCGTTACCGATAAAAATATATTTATAGCCATTGCCCATTTATAAACAGACACTCTGGTCGCTATTGTTAAATTTATAGCTATGATTAAAGCACCCACAATAATTGCGGCGACCAAATAAATAAGCATTACTTTAAAAGAATGATATTTAAACACCCAATTAATAATTGACGATATTATTGTGAATATGATAAGCACGAAACATGCTGACATATAAATTCGAACACCAAAATAATAAGCACTTTCCAACAATTGAACATCTTGTTCTAAATTTTCATATAGGTTTATATAAAACTGATAATTACTAAACATTTCTTGAGCTATAAAAACTGCTACAACAGTTAAACAAAGTATAATTATCAAATTACATAAATATATAATCAATTTACGCTTCACAGATATACCTACAAGATGTTTTGAACTTTTTTTTCATAATACTTTTCTCATATAAATTCCGATATATAGTATTAATTCATAGAAATTAATAAACAAACATCGGTAAATTTTTTAATTTCACATATGTATCGATACTGTTAATTAAATTTTTTGTGCTTGACATATATGAAATTGTGCCATAAGCATCGTTAGAAAAATAAACTTTTGTTGGATTATCATTGTCCTGATATTTCATTGCAATATAGTCACGATTAGTAGCAAACTGTTTCATGTTTACATAATTTGAACCTCCACTAGATGTAATTGTTGTAGTCTGATAATACTCAAATACAAAATTAAGGTTATAATTTTTTGCTATAACAAGAAGTTCCTTTAAACTTTCATATTTATCTTGCATACTATTAGCAACTACAGTCCCCATTGCCGAATAGAGTTGTTGAACAAACAAAATTGCCCCACCGACATACGGATTTGCAAACAAAGAACCAATGCCAACAGCCGTACCTATAGCCCATTCCCACCAAGATGTTTTATTATCCTTTATTAAAGTATCTAAAGCATATTCTTTACCATCAAGCAGTTGGATTATCCCATCCGTATTGAGCATATAACGATCGACTATTGTTGTAGTAGTATAAAAATCCTTCTCGTTTGAAATATTCTTGTTGTAAGTCCAAACAGCTCCCAATTGAATAGGTTTTCCGGAATTATCATATAAGCTATAATTAAGAGGCACTTGCTCTGTAGTTTTTTGAGCAGTATCACTCCATTTCATATCTAATGAACGGTATCGATACGTAGTGCGTGATGTATACGCTTCCCACTTATTTTCCCAAGCCCAATTAAAAGGGGCACTCGCCTTCCACTCGTTGTCATATACAGTAACTTGTTTTGTGCCACTTTTTTCGCTCTTGGTGTACCTATTTACAATTTTATATCCGCTTTTTTCGCCACCGTAACCAGACCAACTGCTTGTAAAAAGAAATATCCAGCAGTTATACCATTTTGCACCTTGGTATGTGGTATAATACTTCGTGCTGTAAACATCACGCGACTCATTACGCCTATATTTATATTCTTGCCTACTTTCAACTTGATATTCTGTGACCTTTTCACCGCGATATGTATCATAGTCATTAGTCTTATTATTTGATGTCGACCAATCGCTCCATGACCAATTCCAAAACCAATTCCATCCGCTGTTAGGTTCATACGCCGCTTTATAAACAGGAACATCAACATTGCTCCCATTTACCGTTGCCGAATCTCCCGTTAATTTCCCATTAATAACAGTACCTTGTCCAGAGTAATCAACATAAACATTATCTTCATTATAGCCGCAATTATCAGAAACTGCTGCTGAAGCCGAAATGGTACTTCGACCCAAAAGCAATGCTGAAACAGAAAAGACCATTGCCATTAAAACGGCAACTAGTGCAACTAACTTTACATTAACGCTTGTTGTTTTTCTCATCCTACATATCCTCCATTTTATATGCCATTTGTACGTTTGTCAAGATTTCACTTACTATCGAAAAAGCAACTAAATTGTTGACGTTTCAAATTAAATCTCGAATAAAGATCACATATGGTAAACTCATATTAATTCACAAAATATGTGGTTTCAATAGAGGATGCCGAAGAGGTATCTGAACTTGCCTAAGTGGTTAATTTGGCTTAAAAAAATTTAGATTTTTGTGCCGAAATTAAAATTATTAAATTGTTTTAAGAAGTTTGATTTATAGTTTCTACTTACCGGAATTAATTCTGTTACATCTTTTAACTCAAGGTCTTTTAGACCAATATGTTTTACATAATTTAAGTTTATCAAAAAACTTTTATGACAATGTGCAAAACCATATCCTTTTAATTTTGCATCATATTCAGCTATATTTCCATTATGGCAATAAGTTTCATCCGTTGTTACAATATTGACATGTTTATTATGTACAGATATATAGATGACCTTAGATATTGGAATTTTACTTAAATACCCTTTAGTTTTAACCTCCAAATGTTCGTGACAATGCACATATAATTCTATAGCTCTCTTTAAATCAAATTTAAAATCTTTTTCATTAATAGGCTTTTGCACAAACTGAAATGCATCTAATCTAAACATCTCAGGTATAAAAGAATTATGATATGTAACAAAAAACACTATACACTGAGGCTGTTGCTTTTTTAAAATTTTTACCGTCTCAATTCCGTTTAACCCCTCCATCATTACATCCATAAAAAGAATGTCTATTGGAAAATTATTATCATAATGAGATAACAAATCTTGACCAGAGTTAAAAGTTAAAAAAGTATAATCAAAATTTTTAGACAAAAATTTGTCCAAAAGCTTTTGAACTTCATCAATACATTTTTGTTCATCATCACAAATTGCTATTCTTATCATTAGTTTCTTTTTAAGGTGTTAGAATAAATAAATTATGCCCTTATACCTATTGAAAACTATAATAATAATATTAAAAGATATAAATTAGTTCTATTGCTTAATTTTCGTTGCTTTTTGTAGATTTTTGTTATATACTGTCGAAAAGGAGTTCACTATGGAAAACGTGTTAGAGATACTGTTGGTAGAAGATGACCCAGTTGCTTGCAACGAAATAATATGCGAGATAGACAATGACCCCGAAAATTTCAGATTGATAGGTATAACAAACAATTCATCACGGGCGTTTCAGTATGTTGCCGATGCTTCCCCAGATGCCGTCATTTTAGACCTAGAGCTTCACCACGGAGGTGGCGATGGGTTGGATTTTTTAAGACAATTGAAAGAAGCGCAAATAGCTCGTCCTCCTTTCATTCTGGTGACCACAAACAATATCAGCACAATTACCCATAAGGCAGCAAGAGAACTTGGTGCGGATTTTATAATGACGAAAAATCAAGAAAATTATTCAGCAAAAGCCGTACTGGAATTCTTTAGGATAACAAAAACGGTTATTTTAAATCGAAAGGCACAGTATAAAACAAGCAATGCAGAAGAATCACCTACACAGGCGGCAAAAAGACTGCAACGTAGAATATGCTCCGAACTCGATAAAGTAGGAATCAGTACGAAGTCTATGGGCTATTCCTATCTTATTGATGCAATTACCATAACAATAAAAGAACCGACTCAAAATCTATGTGATAAACTTGGCGAAAAACATCGTAAAACTTCATCAAGCATTGAACGCGCTATGCAAAATGCCATAAATCGAGCTTGGAATACTTCGGATATTCAAGACTTGTTAAACAATTACACGGCAAAAATAAAGTCGGACAAGGGAGTTCCAACGCTTACTGAATTTATTTATTATTACGCACAAAAAATTAAAAACGATTTATAATGAAAAGGAGCTACACTATTGTGCAGCCCGCTTGCTAATTATAACCAATAGCAAATACTCTTAAACCAACTCCAAAAACTCTGCCACATAATGGTTCCCTCCTTTTTTTCTTCGATTATAGAAATTAGAAGGGAAAGTATGAATTAGTTCTTAGGTGTATATTTTCTTAGAATTTAGTATATTTTTAGTGTTTTATGATCAATGATTTAATAGTTATTTTAAGATGGTCTTTAATATTTATTTGTAGTTTTTATGGGTATTTAAAGCTTGCAAAAATCAAAATAAAATTAATTAATCTTATTGATTTGATTGTTGTTGTTATCCTCACCATAGGGCTTTATTATGTTACTAAACAGATAAGGTTATTACGACCTATCGGATTATTGGTGTTATTATGCTCGTATAACTGGGGGCGTTATAGAAAATCAATATTTAATACAGTTAACATAAGTACACTATCTTGCGGTATTTCAATAATTGCTTATGCTTTTGCAATCATAATTTCTATACCATTTTGCTTTTTAATATTTTTATGCAAACCATCTGAATTAGTTGTCAATATAGTAACAGTATTAATTATTTGCGTTTTCCAATTAATATTGATTTTTCTAATATACAGAACGAAAAGATTCAAAAGCGGAATATCCGTTCAAAATAATGACGGTAATTTGGAACTTTTGCTTCTAATCAGTATTTTAAGCATATTCCTTATGACGCTATTTTTAACTGACAACGTTGATGATTCTCCTTTTACGATAATACTCATTTGTTTTATATTCTGCGGATTAGGACTAATAGTTTGGTGGCGTAAGCACATTACATATAATTATCAAAGACAACTGTATAAGAGAAACGGACTTATTTACGAACAACGAATCGAAGAATATGAGAAAGAACGTGTAGAACTACTAAATCAAAACGATGCGCTTGCAAAAATCATTCATCGCGACAACAAATTACTTCCCGCCATGGTTTATGCGGTTAACAATCTGATTAAAAATTCAGAAAACATTGAGGACTTACAACCATTATTAACTCAGCTCGAAAATTTATCAGCAGAACGGCAAACTATTATTTCTAATTACCAATCAAATACCGACACTTTACCAAAAACTAACGTCATCGCTTTAGATGCAGTTCTGCATTATTTATATAATAAAGCTCAACAAAACAACGTGAAATTTGAAATTTCTCTTAATAACGACTGCTTGCCCATCCTTCTATCAAAGATTACAGATATGACCGAATTAATAACTTTGATATGTGATTTAGGAGAAAACGCAATTATCGCAGCAAAAGAACAACCTACCGGTAATATTTTGTTAAATTTTGGACTTACTGAAGAAGCTATTCCAAACTTACGCATTTACGATAACGGTAGGCACTTCGATAAAAAGGTAATTGCTATTATGGGTAGGCGTCGAATAACCACCCACAAAGAAGACGGCGGAAACGGCATAGGACTTATGACGCTTTTTGAAATTCTCAATAAATATAATGCTAGCTATTCGCTTAATGAACAACTTATAAATAGCGAATTTACAAAATATATTGAAGTAACGTTTGACGGACTACATAATAAAACTTTTTTATTAAATAACTGAACTAAATGGCTTATCTAAATATTAACTCACGGCTCTTGCCGTGAGCTTTTATTATGCAATTTTTTGAAATTAGTTTTTTATAAAATTCACAAATTTGTAATCATAATATACGCACTTTTATATGTCCTTCACAATATAAAAAGCGGGTTTCCCGCTTGTTCCAGCGAGCAAAGCGAGCGGGTCGAAATTGCCTTTTATGGCATTTTCCTTTACCTGCTTAGGCATTGATAAATGCCACAATTTTTGCAACATATTTTGAAGAAATGCACGGTGTGAAATTTTTCTGAAAATTTTTTAATATATGCCAATATCTGTCAAGTTTACTGTGTTATAATAAGCGTATGGATAAATCAGCGTATCATCTAAACAAGCAAAAGCAACCCGCCAAAACGGAAGGAAAATTTCTGTATTATTACCCTTGTGTCGAGGAAGATAAACCCGACGTTTGGTACAATAAAAAAGCGTATATCGTCATCGAAGTAAGCGAGTCGGAATGGGAAGCATTGTTTGAGTTGGATAGGTTGGAATACAACAATACCCACAAGTATCAACGCCACACAAAGAGATTTTCCGATAAGGACGAAGAAGAACTTACGCCCAAGCAACAGCAACGCAGAATTAATAAAGATATTCCGTTCAACGTTTATGCAAACGAACAAATGGACAAAGAAATTATGTTGAGGAATTTACCTCAGCAAGACAGAGAGATTTTGACAACAATGTCGGGCGATAAAACTCAGAAACAAGCCGCCGAGGAGCTTGGCGTTACGCAAGGGTTTATTTCTTCCGCACTCAAAAAGGCAAACAACTCGGCAGACGATTACATATTCAAAACAGGTTCGCAAGCTGATATTGTGTGGCACTGCTGGAATAAATTTGTTAATGACGGTGAAATGCCTTATTTCCTTGACGTGGAATTGGAATTTGTTCTCCGTAAGCTGTTATGTGATTTACTGCCTTTCACGCATTGGTTTTACAGTATAGGAGAGCTGTGCCGTTACATATTGACCTATTACCTTTTTGATAACGATAAAGTTGACGAAGAGATTGCCGAGTATCTTAACACGGCAACTGAGGAAGAAAAAGCACACTATAAAGATTATTACGGCGGACAACCTCCTATCGTTGGGACAGTTTATATCCGTCTTTGTCGTGAGACGGAACGGAGAAAGAAAGTCGGTCTACCCGATTCGGACAAAATCCACACAAGTATATATGCAACGGTAGAACTGATTACAAAACGGTTGGGCCTCAGCGTGGAAGATTTTCTTACACAGAGGTTTTATCCGTTTGTAGCCCAATGGCGCAACAAGAGATTAAAACAGTTCTATAAACACTATTCGGGCAAGAAGTTACCCGAATAAATGAAAGCCGCCGACAGAACTCTGTCGGCGGCTTAAATTATGATGACTTTTTAAAATTAACTTGCTCCAAGCATTTTTTTGTACCAGCGAAGCCGAAATAACGAACAGGAATTCCATTTGCCCTTGCCGCATCCATAACTTTACCATAAAATGAATGTGAAATTGCATTTGATTGAATCCAAATTTCATCCGCATTACGGATAACGTCAAGGCTGTGCAAATCGTCTTTAAAAAACTTTGCATTAACCAAGCGTTCTTTAATGCCTTTAATCCACGTAGGATGACCGCCGAAAATGCAAACCTTTTTGGTAATTATTGCAGGCTTACTCTCTTTACCATACCTTGAGTTAAACTTATCGATACTTATCGGAATCCTGTTTAAAATCTCGTTCAACTCTTCTTCAAGGCAGTTTCCGTAAATTTTGTACTCGCCCGAATCGTTTAATTGAAATTCACCCTGCGGATTAATCATCAAATAGGAATTTTCCATATCATCCGAATATTCGGGCACAAGATTACAGCAACAATTTTCATGTCGTTTACAAAATTCGTCAAAAGACTTTTTGCTTATTGCTAATTTTGCTGCACAATCGTTGATGCCCTCAACTATTTCCACTTGTAACAATTTTAATCTATCAGGTTTTAGCCTTTTATAGATTACCGTCATATCTTCGTTTACGTTTAACTTGGATACTACCGTGTTTATTTTAAGCATTATCCCGTTACGATGAATAGCTTGGGTAATTCTCACAGCTTGTTTTATTGTAAGCGTTTTGTTATTACAGCACCTACCAATTGCCGTATTCATTTCGGGTAATGCTGAATCGATACTCAAACCAATACAGCAAACCTTATCTTTCCAAAGAGCAATTCGCTCCTCTGTAAGCAGACTTCCATTGGTTATGACGGATACCTTTATGCCGTAAGCGTTGATATAATCTATCAAATCGTCTAAGTACGGACACAGCAACGGTTCTCCACCTGCCAAATTTATTCGCCCGTCCGTTACTCCGCTTTTTGAAAAATAGCGAGCTATGTTGTCGACTACTAGGCAAGCCTCTTTAAAAGTTGATTCTTTCTTATCGGGAAATTTCCCGAAGCAGTATGTGCAATGGTAATTGCATGAGTTGGTTATGTGGAAATTAATTACGTTCATCATATGAACCTCCTGAATTTTATTCCGGAGTTCATATCATTCCAAGCAACAGATTATTTTTTCAATTTAATATAATTTTCTTTTACGGTATCGCCGAATTTTTCAATAGCGTTATCCAGTCCTTTATGCAAATATTCGTAAAAGACCTGATTTACTTCGTAAGACGAACCATAGCTATCATACAGCCCATTATCGCTAAAGCTGTTTGTAATATAACGGCGGGTCGCAACGTCTTCCGTACCCAAAACATAAGCTTTGAAAAATTTGTCAAACGCCCTCCAAGCGACGATTTGAGAGTCCTCGAAGTCCGAATAAGGTGCAGGGAGTATTCTTGTCCAATAGTCCCTATCAATATTCGTATTAAGTTTATCTTCCCAACGCACTTCACGCATAAAAGGAATTGAAGCGGGATAAGTTTCCCTAAGCAATTTTTTTGTAAACTCAATCGCCGTTTTATAGCCGCAATCTTTGCAGACCGTTCCTATTACCATTTCCAAAGAATCGGCTATATATTTCTTTCCGTTTCCAAGCTGTTCTCTTTCTTGCTCGATAATGTAAGCCTCATCGTCAGGATTGATAAGAATATCCCTCTCATATTTTCTCGGCAACGAATAGGACGACAAGTACAGTTTATCTATTCCTGCTTTCTCGGCTACCTCTATCTGAGTTTCCGCACAAGTATAATGCTCGAACAGCTCTGCAAAGTTCTCTATTTCATCGCCGCAATAAAACAACATTTCCGCAATCGCAAGTCCGTACACCGCGTCACCCAGTTGCTCTAATACGGGGAACCTTTCAGACTCTTCCCTAATTGCAACCTTTCTGTCTAAAAGGGAAATTATATAGTCTTGTTTGAATTCACCAGAAGCCTCTACCCCGTGCTTATTCAAAATCAATTTGAGTTGATTAAACGCCTCGTCGCGTCCTTCGGTATTGCGTTGATATGAAGTTCTTATCCCCGTCTTTTCCTCTATGAATTGAAACAAGTCGTAATAAACTTCAAACAAGTTAGCAAAACACGTTCTCTTGTTCTTTACGAGCTTAAACATATAAAAAGCTTTCAAATAAAATCTGTTCCATATGTTTTGCGGAGAAAAATATTCGGGGCAATAAACGGTAACTGCCTCTCTGTCTACGATTTTAGTGTGATAACCGAACGTCGTGGAGTCCACAATATGTCGTATAGTCCACTCGTCGTAATCTTTATCAGAAACAGCGGACTGTCCGTTGACATTGCATAACGCTTGTTTCATAACTGAAAAACCGACGCTGGGTGTTGCTATCTCGGACTTTAAAATTTCCAAAACTTGGTCAAATTTTTCGGGATAAATTTCGCGTAAAAATTCTTCTACCAGTTGCTTGCCTTGACTTATTTTGTTCTCCGCATCGCTTACCCTTGCAAAGGGATAACATAATTTATCTTCGGACACCATACGCAGATTACAATAATACCTAAACCTATCGAATGTAAATCTGAAAGTGCGATCTTCCAATCCACACAAAAACTCTTCCCGCTTCAAAAATACCAACGGCAAAGCTTTTTCAATTATTTCTTTACCGTATTGCATCTTTGAAATTTCGACTAAAATATGGTCTAAAATCTTTTCCGCATGACGAGGGTCGTTGACCTCATACACCTTTTCGATAAAAGCAATAACGTTAAACTTTCTATGTTTTTCCCAAAAACCGTCGTCATCAAATAACGCTTTCTGAAATAAACGGTTTACATCGTCATTGTGATTACCGGGAAGCGTTAATACTACCACGTTCAAGCTTGCGTTAAGCTCGTTAAAATCGTAAGAATACTTTTCTTTTAAATATTCGTTTAATTCAGTCTTTAAGTCGAACTTAAAAAATACCCTTCCTGCAAAATCTCTTGCATTTTCGGTTGCTAGATAACAAATACCCTTAACACCGGAAGCAACTTTTTCAATCTGCTTCTTCAACGGCGAAAATACCTTTTCCGCTTTCTCCTCGCGATGCGCGTTCGTCTCCCTAATCACTTCCAATCTTAACAAATCGTTGACACGCTCACATTTATCATCGTGAAAATCCGATAATAAAACACTGAATTTACTCAATAAGCTTTTCAACAGTTTGCTTGAATACTGTTTGCGAGCGAACAACTCCAAACTCTTTGCAAAATCCTCGTCCGAAAGTACATCCCTTGCAAAATTGCTGTCTTCAAGGCAAAACCTCAAAACGGAAATTTTACAAGCGTCACAGTAAGCTTCGTCTTGCGGCAAGGCTTCTTTAATACTGATTAATCGAATGTAATTTTCCCAAATGAATTTATCCGAGTAAAGGTCTATACGACTTAAAACCGATTCTTTTTCTTGTTCACTTAACTTAAAAAAGGCTACCCAATTAAGGGCAGCCCTGTTTTTATCATACATGACTACTCCTTCTTTTAAAATATTCTGTTGCTTCGGAATGATAAAACTCCAACAGAATTTTCAAAGAAGGCGCCGAGATTAAATTAATGTCTTTGCCGATAGTCTATCCTTCGATATTACGACTACCACATAGGTATTCGTGCGATAACTTTCTTTCGATATCTAGGTAAAGAGTATAATCTTTTCCAATTCTGTTCTAAGCATATAATAGCACGGAACTAAATATTTGTCAATATTTTAAAGAAATTTTTAACATTTGGTAATATTTTGGGCGTTCCCGTGGCTTATAAGTAGAGGGAAGTTTAAATTTAATGGCAAAGCAAAACTCACGACCCTTTGTCGTGAGTTTTCTTTTATTAAGTACCCCTCCACTCAAAAAAATTAAAAGGAGGCGAAAAATGTATAAGTATTATCGAAACAAATGTGTAGTAAGGTCTCCGTCCGAGCAGAGAAAAATTTGGGGAATGCAGAGAGAAAAACACGCAACAATTTCCGTTATAACTCATAAGGACACAGACTTTACCGCCGTGGATAATTACATTGCGGATTGCGAAGAGCAATTTCAAGTTGATTATTTAAAGCAAATGCGCTATCCCACGGAACAAGCGTGGAATAACGTAATGTCTTTATTAAATGCGCAGTTCAATAAACGTGGTAAAAACATAATTTTAGAGTGTTTACAGTTCGGCGGCAATAAAGAGTTTTGGAAAAGTTTCCCCAATGAGGACGAGATATATATGTATTTCTGCAACTGCTATTCCTTTGCCGTGGACAAAGTAGGCTATCTGCACACAGACGACAACATTACCTGTGCTGTTATTGTAACCGAGTGGAACCGGCGCAACCTGTTCGTCTACTATCTTCCCATTACGGATAAATGGCAAGTTAAAGTTATGAGCAATAACAGAAGCGAAAAAGGAAACAAGTTACAACAGTATTACGAGCTTGACAGACCTGTCTATACCTCTATGAAAAATATAGACAGACCACGGCTAAGTCATTCCGAGTTTTGGAAACAGCGTGGCGGACTTATTTCCTATTCCGATTTGCAGGAAGATTTTTATACAGAAGTTGCGAAACGCTACGGAGCCAAACGTGGTGAAAGTTTATCACTCATTAAGAATACCACTCCTGAACAAAGAGACCGCTTTAACCGCCGTGCCAATGATGACTACGACCAACTTTACTTTGACGATATGCCTTATGGATAATTGAAAAAAACTTAATATAGGCCCTTGACATTTTGCGCCGGGCCGTTATAATCGTATTAACATTTTTTACAGACAACTTAATAACTACATTAAAAAAACACAAAAGGAGGATATGCGATGGCAAGATAAAATAGACTAAGCCAGCCAAAATAACAGATTGACCACTCAAGAATTAAACAACATACTCAAAACATTAAAATCAATACCGGACGGAAACGATGAGCTTGCAAGAGCCGTTTTAAAAGCGGCAGCGGATTCCATTACGTTAGATAGAATAAAAGAGCTTACGGAAACCGTCGAACAAAAAGAACAACCAAAGCAAAACGAAAGTATGAATTATTCGGAAATTTTAATTTTCCCCGAAAAGGAGATATTAAAAATGCCCAGAAAATTCAGAAAACTATTCAGAACCCAAGGTATTACGGCGCACGTTCATAGGCGCAAAAGCGGAAAGAACAATTGGAACTATGAAATCCGCTGTCAAATAAATAAGCTAAAAGTCAACGTGTCATCCAACAACCTTGAAACAGCAAAGCAAAAATTTATAAAACGGCTTTACGAAGTAGAAACCTATGGCGATACGAAAACACCCTCTATTCCCTCCACCTTTGACGGGTTTTCGGAATACTACTTCGAAAACTTCTACAAACGGAAAGTTACAGCTGAAACACTACGCATAGGATTAAATCGGTATAAAAACCACCTTAAACCGCACTTTGGAAGCATTGCAATTAAAAGAATTACTCCTAAGCTGTGTCAAGACTTATTAGATAAATTAGACGAGCAAGGTAAAGGAAAGACCGCAGACGATGTGCACTCGCTTTTGAATATGATTTTCAAAACAGCAGTTAAGCACAATATTATACATAGCAACCCTATGGATATGGTTTTTCACTCAAAGCACGAACAACAGCACGGAACAGCCTTGACAAAGGAAGAAGAAAGCTTACTCCTCTCTTCTATGGCAGGCACTCCACAACAGCTAATGTTTGCAATAGCTTTGTACACGGGAATGCGACCCAACGAATACGAAACTGCAAAACTCGAAGGCGACTTCATAACCGCAATCAACAGCAAGCGTAAGAACGGAAAAGTTGAATACAAGAAAATTCCTATTACTCCTATGCTTAAACATTATTTAGTCGACGTGGACAAAATTGAGTTTTCTTCGTTGCGTATACTTCGTGATAGGTTTAACAAATTATTTCCTAAACACAAGCTGTACGATTTAAGGACAACCTTCTACACCCGCTGTCAAGAATGCGGAATAGCCGACGTTGCGAGGAACGAGTTTGTAGGACACTCTCTCGGTGCATTAGGAAATGCTTACACAGACCTGTCTGACGAGTTCTTACTCCGTGAAGGTAACAAGCTGAATTATTAAATTTGTGCTCAACTTTATGCTCAACTTTGCATAAAAAAGTGTACTTTCATCCATAAATAGGAAAAGCACAAAGCACACGCAAACAAAACAAATTTCCATTAAAAACAACTAAATATCGGGCTAATTAAGCGATACTTAAAATTGCTTACAACATAAAGAAAAAGCCCGTTTTCTTAACGAAAACGGGCTTTTTTTAATTGAAATCCGGCAACTACCTTATCTTGCAGGGTTAAAACCCAACTACTTCTGGCGTAAACGAGCTTAACTTCTGTGTTCGGTATGGGAACAGGTGGGACCTCGTTGCTATCGTCACCGGAATGGCTCCGCTTGTAGGACTTGAACCTACGACACTTCGGTTAACAGCCGAATGCTCTACCGACTGAGCTAAAGCGGAATATAGATGTCGGTCTATGCGATTAAGCGAAAAATCACTGCATAGTCAAGAAAGGGGAAACAAAAAAGGACTTAAAAGTTGCTCGTTAAAA
>CAJTYL010000006.1 GCA_910583855.1 uncultured Christensenella sp. | reverse complement strand
CAAAGTATTGATAAGGTGAGCAAATTGAAAGTTGAAACAAAAAAGAGATTGGATATATTGTTAGTGTATATACCTTTTATTGTTTTGACATTGGTATTGTGCGTCGGTGCAGGAAGGCTTTGGTATGGCTGTTGGGAAGAAAAAGGAAGACAAAGTGCGATTGACGGAGGAGTAATTGCCGAAGCAGAGATTGTTTGGGTTACGAATGACGCTGGCGGAGGAAGTTACAATAACACAAAGTCCTATGTGGTTTGGTATCAATATATAGATGAAAACGGTATAGAATACCACGGTATAGTGAAATCAAATATGTATCAAAAAGAAGCGGAAAGTTATATAGGAAAAAAAGTCAATATCTATATTGATGGAGAAGGAAATAGCATTATAGTAGGCGATAAAACCAGTATGGGACTCTCTGTGGTGGGTGCGATAGTTTTGACAGTTTTGTGCATTGCTTCATTAGTATTTAATATATGGTTTATGTTTTTTCAAGGCAAGAAGCCGAAGAAGGAAGAAGTCAATAAAACGAAAAAGTAATACAATGAGTAATGTCCATAAGGCATATTTTATGTGCATAAATTCCAGTTTAGCGTCGAATGGCTGATAAGACTAACTATCTTGTCAGTCATTTTTTTGTGTCGAGCGACTACTTTTTGCAGTTCGAGAGTCTCCGTGATTTTGCCTTTTAAACGGTTCTTATGGCGCACATTGTCGCCCCGCCACGGGGAAGGCTTTGCCATCGGACAGAATGACACAGTAAAACAAACTCGGAATAGCAAACAGCCCTGCGGCGAAACGCCGCGGGGCTGTTGAATTTCAAATTACGCAATCTAAAACGCGGTAAAGCGGAACGCTTTAACATCGGGCAAATTGCAATATATCTACCACTACTGCAAAGACGAGAATCAAAACGAAGCCCACGGCGTGGATTATCGCTTCTATCTTGCGCGGGACGGGTTTGCGGAAAATCCATTCTATCAGGCAGAAAACGACTTTACTGCCGTCAAGCGCGGGTATGGGCAACAGGTTGAACACCGCAAGGTTTACGCCTATATACGCCGCGATTTCAAAGAAGGATTGCGGGCTTTGCGTTGCGATTTCCGAAGTAAGTTTTATCGTAGTGACGGGTCCGCCCATAGAGCTGAGCCCGAGATTGCCCGTCAACAGCTCGCCGAGGACTTTAAAGATAGTGCCCGCTATTTTGAAAGAATACACGAACGAGCCGCCTATCGTTTGAAAGAAACCCAGCCGGTAATTGTCGGCGGATATATTCCAGTACGTGCCGTCGCCGCGCTGCACCGTGCCTATGCCAAACGCGCGCCAGAGCTTGCTAGTTTCGTTGGAGTTTTTGAAGTCGCAGTTACTGCGGAGAAGAACGTCCTCTGTTACCTCTTCGCCGCCGCGTATAACGAGAATAGGCACTATATCGCCCTCAGTCTTGTTTTTGAGGGCGGACATCATATCGGTTATAAGATACACGCGCCTGCCGTTCACTTCCAAGATAAGGTCGCCCTCTTCAAGGCTGTGCCCCACGTACTTTTCATAGCTTGCGGCGGTTTCCTCGGTGCCCCAATCCATTCCGCCGACCTTGAACACCTGCTGCCCGAACGCAAACATTGAAACGATTATGAGAAACAGAGCTAAAATATAGTTCATTATAGGTCCCGCAAGCAGGACTATTATTCTCTTCCACGGGGCTTTTGACGTGAAACCGTCGTTTACTTCCTCCTCGTCTTCGCCATCCTCCCCGTCAAACGCACAAAAACCGCCGAGCGGCAACGCCCTTATAGAAAACAGCTCTCCCGTTTTCTTGGATTTGCGCTTAAAGATTTTGGGACCGAAGCCTATCGCAAATTCGCTTATTTTAAATTTTAACGCTTTACCCGCAAGATAATGCCCGAACTCGTGCACGGTTATCATTACGAGCAAAATTAAAATTGCAAGCAATACCGAGCCTATCGTTGACATAACCGAGGAAACTGAAAGTAATCCCATTTATTCCTTTATCCGCGGAAAAGCGCGGATTATTTTGAAAGTTTATAGATGAATTTCTGCGCCTTCCAACGCGCGTTTCTGTCCACCTCTTCAAGCTGCTTGTAGCTTACAAGCTCGTCGCGCACGGTAGAGGACATAACATGTTCTACCGTGGCGCAAATATCGGTGAACTTGATTTTCCCGTCTAAAAACGCCTTGACCGCAACCTCGTCCGCCGCATTCAAGGCGCAGGGAAGCGTGCCACCCTCTTTACCGCAGTTCAACGCCAAATCGAAAAGAGGGTATTGCTTTCTATTCATAGGGATAAATTCGACCGACAGAGCCTTTTTAAAGCTCAAAGGCTGAGCCGTCGTAGACATATGCTTGGGGTACGTAAGCGCAAGCTGAACGGGAATTTGCATATCGGGCGTGCCCATCTGCGCCATAACCGCGCCGTCGGCAAACTCCACGAGAGAGTGAACGACGCTCGTAGGCTGAATTACCGTTTCTATCTTGGAATAGGGAGCGTTGTACAGCTCGTGCGCCTCAATGACCTCGTAGCCCTTGTTTAAAAGAGTTGCGCTGTCGACGGTGACCTTTTCACCCATCTTCCAGGTTGGGTGGTTGAGCGCTTGCTTGGGCGTAACCTTTTCAAGCTGTTCTTGCGTGTAGCCCCTGAAAGGACCGCCGCTTGCCGTGATTACGAGCTTTTTAAACGACGTGGTTTTGTCGAAATTCAGGCACTGCCAGATTGCCGAGTGCTCGCTGTCGACTGGAATAATTTCCACGCCGTTGGCTTTTGCAAGCCGCGTTACATATTCGCCGCCGCACACCAGCGTTTCCTTATTGGCAAGCGCTAAATTTTTGCCCGCCTTGATTGCCCTTACACTGTATTCTACGCCCGCAAAGCCGCTGACCGCGTTGAATACGATATCCGCGTCTTCGTAGTCAGCAATCGCCAACGCCGCGTCCTTGTTCTTGGACGCAACGGCGTGAAGTTTAGGCGAAAATTCCTTTATTTGTTGGGTGAACGCCTTGGACTCGCTGTAAGCCGCCATCGCGACGACCTTAAAGCTGTTGGGGTGTTGACGCACTGCGTTTAAAACCTGAACCCCGATTGAACCGGTTGAACCTAATAAAGCAATCTTTTTCATAATTATTATACCCGTAAAATTTTAATTAATGACAAAATCAGTTCACAAATATTTTACACTATTGCGCGTCTGCGATTTTTTTGATTTTGGACTGCGCCGTTTATTATTTTAAATAACTGCGATGCGTTAAATTTCACGCGCGGGCAAAAAACTATTTTTACCCGCGCCGTCAATTTATTATGTGTTTTCTATATGATTGTTCCGAAGCTGATGAGCACCACTACGCTGCAATAAAGCATACTGTCAAATCTGTCCAGAATGCCGCCGTGTCCGGGCAGGCATTTGCCCATATCTTTAACGCCGCACTCGCGCTTTATCGCGCTCTCGAAAAGGTCGCCTATCTGCGCCATAACCGAGGTTGCAAGTCCTACTAAAACGAAGGATAGCAGAGCGGGGAAGGTTTCGCTTCTTATCGTCAGTCCGACGCCGTTGAAGTTAGTAAAGATAACGTTACCGTTGACACCGCCGAGGTAATACATGCCGTAATATACCATGATTACGCCGAGAACGCCGCCGATTATTCCGCCGATTGCGCCGATGACCGTCTTGTTGGGGGAAAGACGGGGCGCAAGTTTCATCGGAACAAACCTCTTTAACGAGCTGCCCACGATGAACGCGCCCGTATCCGTAAGAATGGGGCACATAAACACGACGAGTATTGCCGCCATAGAGTTGTTATCCAAGTGGTTTATTGCAGAAAGCACGCCTGAAAGCACACCGCAATATAGCATACAGAACACGCAGTAAATCGTGCCCTTTACGGAGCTTCTTCCGCAATCGAAAACGGAGGTCGCCGCAAGAAACATAACGTAAACCGTAAACGCGCACGTCAACGCCAGCAAGCCGCCGTCCATAGCCATTTCAACTATTGCAAAAAGGGGTACCGACATTGCGCAGAAGGCAATGGTTATTGCGCGCTGGGGCAATGATATTTTGCAGTTGATGCCGCTTTCAGAGCGGTCTATAGCGCGTAAAAATTCGTACGCGCCGATAACGGATACGCCGGTAAAAACCAAATCGAACCCGATTGAGCCCCAACCGCCAGGAACGTTGCCCTGCGGCACGCACCATTTTAGCGCGCACATAGCTACCCATACCACCACATAGCATACTGCGGTTATAACGCGCTGCTGCAGGGGCGTAAGCCTTTTTTTATTACCGTTTTTTACGGGCTTCAAGCCCTGTACTTCATTTTGTTCCAAATTTAACTCCTCTCACAAAAACTTCATTCTATTTGCAAATAAAGTTTTTCGTAAGCTGTCTATATTTTTCCGAAACGGCGTTCCCGTCCGGCAAATTCTTTAATAGCTTTATCGAACTCCTTTTCGTCAAAATCGGGAAAAAGCACGTTTGTAAAATACAGTTCGGAATAAGCCGCCTGATATAAAAGGAAGTTTGAAAGACGCATCTCCCCGCCCGTTCTTATTATAAGGTCGGGGTCTGGAATCCCGCGCGTATAAAGCATTTCTTCAAGCGCTTTTGCGTCAAGCTTTTCACCCTTTTCTATCGCAAGGTTCAAGGCGCGAACTATTTCCGCGCGCGCGCCGTAGTTTATTGCAAATATAAGCCAAAATCCACAGCCTTCCGGCGAATTCTTTTCGCCGTCGGACAAAAGCTTCTGAACGTCTGCGGGCAATACAGAAATATCGCCTATGACTTTTATGCCCGCGCCGCTATTATACAGTTTTTGCACGTTTTTGGTAAAATATTTGCGGAAAAGCCCGAAAAGCCCTTCAAGCTCTTCTTCGGGACGCAGAAGGTTTTCCGTCGACAGTGTATAGACGGTCAGATACTTAACGCCTATCTCTTTGGCGCGTTCCGCGATTTTAATCATCGCGTTCATTCCCGCGTTGTGTCCGAAGGAGCGCGGCATAAGCCGCTTTTTCGCCCATCTGCCGTTGCCGTCCATTATAAGCCCGATATGCACAGGAATTCTATTTGCGTCCATTTTTAAACGGTCATTATCTCCTTTTCCTTAGCCGTAACTGCCGCGTCGATTTCGGCGACGGCGTCGGAAACCGCCTTCTCAACGTCCTTCTCGCAGGACGCATATTCGTCCTCGGAAAGGACCTTGTCGGTCTTTAACTTTTTAAGCTGCTCCAATGCGTCGCGGCGGATGTTCCTCTCCGCAACCTTTGCATCCTCGCCCATTTTGCGGACCTGTTTGGAAAGCTCTTTTCTTCTTTCCTCGGTTAACTGTGGAAACGCAAGGCGGATAACCTTGCCGTCGTTGGTGGGCGTTATGCCGATATTGGACTGCTGCAAAGCCTTCTCTATGCCCTTCAAAAGAGAAACGTCCCAAGGCGCGATAACGAGGCATCTGCCTTCCTGCACGGAAATGTTAGAGGTCTGCGTTACGGGCGTGGGCGCGCCGTAATAGTCCACCGTAATCTTGTCGAGAATATGGGGGTTAGCTCTGCCAGCGCGGACGGCGGCGTACTCTTCCTTTAAAACGCTTACGGTTTTTGAAAGCTTGTCGTCCAAAACCAAAAGTATTTCTTCAACCTGTTCGTTATCAATCATAATTATTCCTCTTTAAATTTAATTTCACAAATTTTCTGCTTAATTATTGTCTGCGATTGCCGCTTTTTTCGATTTTTTATCGATTATAAGTGTAATTATCAGTACAGCTGCGATAATTGCAATATACACGAGCGGCGGAATAAGCGTAGCCATCACGCCCGAATATAAAACAAACGGTGTACTGTCATTGGGTATACAATTCGGCAATCCGTTTATCTCGTAGTCGTAATTAGCGTCGTAAAACGCGTTCCATTTATACATTGTATAAAAGAGAAACCGCACCCGCCAATGAAGCGATAAGCGCAAATATAAGGACGACGGCAAGCACCTTTTTCTTATCCGGTTTTTCCCTTTTTTATCACTTTATCTGTTATCAATCAGCGTGCCTAATTTTTCGCCGCAGACGCCGCGGATTATGGAATCCTTCTCGTCAAGTCCGAACGCGAGCACGGGCACGTCGTTTTCCATACACATAGTTGCGGCTGTCGTATCCATCGCCTTTATGCCGTTGTTAATTATATCTATATATCTTATGTGTTCGTACTTCTTTGCGCGGGGATTAAGCTTGGGGTCGCTGTCGTAAATTCCGTCGACGTTCTTTGCCATAAGAAGCAGGTCGGCTTGAATTTCGCACGCTCTCTGCGCCGCCGCGGTGTCGGTCGAGCAATACGGGTTGCCCGTACCGCAAGCCATAATAACCACTCTGCCCTTTTCAAAATGGTTTAAAGCCTTCCTTAAAATGTAAGGCTCGGCAAGAGAGGTCATAATAAGCGCGGTCTGAACGCGGGTAGGTATGCCGCGCTGTTCCAACGCGTCCATCATTGCAAGGGAGTTCATAACCGTGGCAAGCATACCCATATGGTCAGCCGTAGTTCTGTCCATCTGCTTGCCCTGACGCCCCCGCCAAAAGTTGCCGCCGCCGATAACCAGGGCTATTTCTACGCCCATATCGTGAACTGCTTTAATCTGCTCTACAACTTCGGAAATAACGTTTTCGTCAAGCCCGTGCCCCTGCGCGCCCGCAAGCGCCTCGCCCGAAAGCTTGATAAGAACCCTCTTGTACTTAGGCGTCATTTTACCCCTCTTAAAAGTTTATTTGTATTTTCTCCGCAATATTATAACAGATACCCCGTAAAAAATCAACCGCTATTGGCAAATTGTGGTAAAATAATAGCGGCGCGGTTCATACGAACCGCGCCGCGCGTGTTTGTTGTGAAATGTTTGGGGATTCTTCGCCGTCGGCTTTGCGCCGTAATTATTGTATAAGATTCTTCGCTGAATACTCAGAATGACAATTCGGTGCGTAAATCTTTGCTGACGCTCGGGCAAAATGACGGTAAGCGGAGTTAAAAACGCAAAAAAGCAAGTCTGCTAAGACAACCCCGATTAAGGTTCAGATAAGCCTTAACTTATTTTTTCATTGCAGCAATCTGCGCCGCAACCTCATCCTGCAAATTCTCGCTCTTTTTCGCGATGCCCTCGCCCATTTCAAAGCGGGCAAAGCGAACGACGGTGAACTTGTTGCCGATAACCTGTGAAACCTTCTGGCTGTCGTCCTTTACGAAGGGCTGGTCCAAAAGGCAGTTTTCGGAATAGAACTTGCCCATCTTGCCGTCGATAATCTTTTCAAGAATTTCCTTGGGCTTCTTGGCGTTCTTCGGGTCGTTCTGCATCTGAACGAGCATAATTTCCTTTTCTTTTGCAATGACGTCCGCGGGGACTTCGCTTTCCTTGACGTAGCCGGGCTTGGAAGCCGCAATCTGCAAAGCTACGTCGTGCAAGGTTTCTTCCGCGCCTGCCTTGAAGTCAACTGCGTCAACCATAACGCCGACCTTTCCACCCATATGGATATAGGTTTCCAACTTGCCTTTGGTTTCGTAAATTTCAAAACGGCGGATAGAAATCTTTTCGCCGATAACCGCGGTTGCGTTGGTGATATAATCTTTGACGGTTGCGCCCTCTAACGCGCACGCATTGAGCGCGTCTACGTCCGCAGGCTTATTCTCCGCAATTACTTTTGCAACGGCGTCAACGATGCCGTGGAACTTTTCGCCGCGGGAAACGAAATCGCTTTCACAGTTGATTTCAACCAAAACGCCAACGCCGCTCTTCTCGCAAACGTATGCGCCTACCACGCCCTCTGCGGCAATTCTGCCTTCCTTCTTTATTGCCTTTGCAATACCGCGCTCACGAAGAAGCTCGGCCGCCTTTTCCATATCGCCGTCCGCGTCGGTCAAAGCCTTTTTGCAGTCCAACATACCGGCGCCGCTCTTGTCGCGGAGCGCCATAACGTCCTTAGCCGTAAATGCCATATTAATCTCCTCCTTACTCTGCCTTGGGTTCGGTCAACTCGGTCTTCTTTTTCCTTGCGGGCTTCTTGGGTTCTTCCGCAGGCTCTTCTTTCTTTGTTTCAACGCTTTCTGCCACCGCAACTACTTCTTCAATCGAAGTAGGTTCGCCCTCATCTTCAACCGGAAGAACGGGAGTTTCGCCCTGATTTGCTTCGATTACGGCGTTAGCGATAACGGAAGCAATAAGCTTAACTGCGCGGATAGCGTCGTCGTTACCGGGGATAACGTAGTCGATCAGGTCGGGGTCGCAGTTGGTGTCGGTAATAGCGACGATGGGAATATTGAGCTTGCGCGCTTCGGCAACCGCTATATCCTCGATGTGGGGGTCGACGACGAACATAACTCCGGGAAGCTTGTTCATATCGCGGATACCGCCGAGATTAGCCTGCAACTTTTCGTATTCTTCTTTGAGCTTTGCAACTTCCTTTTTGGGAAGAAGATCGAACTCGCCGCTCTGTTCCATTTTTTCGATTTTTACCATTCTTTCGATACGGGTGCGAATGGTTTTAAAGTTGGTCAGCGTACCGCCGAGCCAACGGGAGTTCACGTAGTACATACCGCAGCGCTCGGCTTCTTCCTTAACGGCGTCCTGAGCCTGCTTTTTGGTGCCGACGAAGAGAACGGTCTTGCCCTCTTTTGCCGCGTCGCAAACGAATTTGTAAGCCTCCTCGATTAAGTCCACGGTAAGCTGCAGGTCGATAATATGAATATCGTTACGCGCAGCGTAGATGTACTTGGACATCTTGGGGTTCCACTTTCTCGTCTGGTGCCCGAAGTGTACGCCTGCTTCGAGCAGTTGTTTCATAGTTATAACTGCCATAATTATTCCTCCGTTAAACCTCCTTAAAGACGCAGTTTCGTTACGCTTAAAGCGGCATAGAAGATTTACCGCCACGGAGCGCCCGCCCTTTAAGTGTGAATTTATAGCTTTGACATTTTAACAAATATTATTTTATTTGTAAAGCGGTTTTTTGCGGTTTGAAAAATTTTTTAAAAGCCGCGCGCAGAGCTATCCTCTGCGCGCGGCGGATATCAGTCGTCGGGTAGACTGTTTATTTCCATTATAAACAACTTTAACCTGTAAAGATCAAATCCGTCGACTATAACGTTTTCTATGGTCGACTCCTTCCCCTCGCATAAAAGCTTAAATCTGAACCAATAGCCGAAATTAAGCAATAAATCGTCAAACGATATGTTGTCTCCCGCGTTCAATTTTTTTACAAGACGCGTATATTTTTCACTCTCTTTTGCCCAAAAAGCTACAACGTTTTCGCAACGGCGTTTCTCTTCCCCTTCAGCAAGCGCGTAATCACGCATAATTTTTTTAATCAATAATTTGTACATAAGGTTACCTCTGTTTAATTATATGTGCATTACACATAATTGTCAAGAGTGGTATCGCATTTGGTTGTAAAATTTTATTATGGATTTTGGACAAAGGTTTCGTGATGCACGAAAAGAAAACGGATATACTCAAAAACAAATTGCCGATATGCTCGGAATAGAGCAGTCGAATATAAGCGATTGGGAAAACAATGTTTCCCGACCCGAATACGAAAATCTTATTGCCCTTGCAAGACTTTACGGCGAAACGCTTGAAAGCTTGCTCGGAATAGAATTATAATGAAAAAACCGCCGCGCGGCTTGGGTTGCCGCGCGGCTTTTTATTTTATTGACAACGCGAGCGGATAAATTTATAATTTAACCGTTATGAAAAAAGACGGAAACAAGGTCGTAATAATTACGGGCGCGACGAGCGGCATAGGGCTTGCGACGGCGAAGCTTTTTATTGAAAAGGGTTGTAGCGTTTACGGTATCGCCAGGAAACCGTATTGCGGCAACGACTTTAAATGCTATTCCACCTCCGTTTGCGACTATGAAGAAATCAAAAGAATATTCGGGGAAATTTACGAACGCGAGGGGAAAATAGACGTTTTTATAAACAACGCGGGCATAGGCGTTGCGGGTGCTATGGAAGAAGCTTCCGCCGAACGCATACGTGAAATTGCGGACGTGAATTTGACTGCGCCCTGTGTTTTAAGCGGAACGGTGTTACCGTATATGAAAGCGGGCGCAAAGATAATAAATATATCCTCAGTCGGCGGGATAATGCCTATACCCTATCAGTCGGTTTATTCTGCAACGAAGGCGGGCGTGGAGGTGTTTTCCCGCGCGCTTGCCAACGAGGTCAAACCGCAAAAAATAAAAGTGTGCACGGTTTTGCCCGGCGACACGAAAACGGGCTTTACCGACGCACGGGTTTGCGAAGGAACAGACGCGCGGGCAAGAAAATCGGTTGAGAAAATGGCGCGCGACGAACGGCGCGGCAAAAGCCCCGAAAGCGTTGCAAGGGTCGTATATAAAGTCGCACAAAGAAAAAACCCGCCTTTGCGGGTTACGGTGGGCGGGGGCTATAAACTGCTCGTATTTTTACAACGGCTGTTGCCCGTAAAGTTGGTGAATTTTATAATACGGGAAATTTATTGCTGAAATTTTTTGCCGTCAAAACGGCGCTGCTTAGAACGCAGGGAAGAATCCCAAACGTTAACGAGATATTTCGCCAACGCTCAGTATGACAAAAACACCGCAAAACCCAGTGAAGAATATTTTAATTAAAAACCGCCGCGCGGCAATTACGCCGCGCGGCGGTTATTCAGTATTTAATTCTCTTCGCCTTCGGCGTCCTCTGCTTCCACTTCCGTCTGATAGAACTCGAAAACCTCTTCCAAAAGCTTTTCGTCCTCGACCGGTTCCAAAACCTCGTCCTCTTCGTTCAGACGGAAGATTACCACCTCGTCCTCGCCGATTTCGTCGTTGGGCTCCGCCGCAAGCAACAGGGTGTACTTTTCGCCCTTGTACTCGGTTACGTCCAAAAGCTTGAACTTTATCACCTTGCCGTCGTCGTCTACAAGCTCTATTACCTCGTCCTCTAAATCAAGCTCTTCGTCTAATTCCTCGCTCATTCTCGTTACTCTCCTTTTTTGATTTTATTTAAATACCCGTCAAGAATGTTAGCCGCGGCGAGCGCGTCAACGAAGTTCTTGCGTCTTTCTCTGCGCATACCCTCGCTTATAAGCGTTTCGTGCGCCATCTGCGTAGTGAACCGCTCGTCCTCGCAAACGACGGGAATAGGCGTTTCCGACTTTAAAGCGTCGATAAACCGACGGGTTTTTTCTGTTTGCAACGCCTCGCTTCCGTCGAAGTTCACGGGCAAGCCGCAAACGATAACCGTTGCACCTTTCTCCTTGGCGATTGCCGCGATTGCCGCAACGTCCTCTTTAAAGCCCTTGCGGAAGTAAGTCTGCGACGGCAGCGCGTAGGTATTGAACGGATCCGATATCGCAACGCCTATTCTTTTATCGCCTATATCGAAAGCGACGTATCTTTCCATAAATAAATTATAACATACGGTAGCCGGAATTACAAGTATATCGGCATTAAAGATTTTTCCTGTTTTTTACGGTTATGGAAATAGTCATTTAATTATACTTGTAAGTTATCATTTCTTGGTTGACGCGGTAAATTTTTTCGCCTTTTTTGTTCGTAGAAGTTTCAAGTACTCCGTATCGTGTCAACCCGTTCAAAATTTTCAGCGCGCCTTGTTTGGTCATTGTACCGTTGATATACTCCATAAATTTTTTGCTGTTGAAATAACCGTCCGCATTGTGGACCAAAATCTTTTTGATATATGTTTTTTCGCTTGGAGACAAGAAGTCGCCCGACTTATTCAACCGGTTTTCTATCTCTTCAACATTCTTATAAATAAGGCTGAACTTAGTTGAAGTTTTAAATATATACCCTAAAAAGTACGTCAAATCGTTATTAGTGTCCCTGGTGTTCGATACAGCGTCGTAATATGCCCTCTTGTCCTCGTTAATAGCTTCGCTTATAAAAAACGGTGCGGCGACTAAATTATTTAAACACGCAAGCCAAAACGACACCATTCGCGCCGTCCTGCCGTTATAATCAAAGTAAGGGTGAACGTAAAGAACGTAATAATGGCATATATGCGGAAGAAAATGCTTATACTTTTTTACGTTTTCCGAATCGTTTGCAAACGCAAACATAGAATCCATAAGTTCTTCTATCTTTTCGTGCGGGGCGCCGTCGTACGGACCTATCGAAACGCTGTCGTCCCTGTAATATCCGTCGTTCAGCCTATCCTCTTCGTCAAGGCAATTATTGCTTAAAGTACTGTATAATTTAAATAAATTTTCCCTGTTGAATTGAGGTCTTTCTTTTACGATATATTTGATTGCGTTAAACATGTTTTTAACGATAATATCGTTTTTGTCAGAAAGATTATCGGTATTTATAACGTTTTGTACCTTTTTATGGGTCGTCGGCACGTTTTCGATATTGAGAGTGCCCTCTATCTCCGAAAACAGCCTTGACGTCATAATATCGTCAATATGCCGCTCTAAAAAAAATTTTTCGTTTTGTTTCAAATCCTCGTTCAACGTCGTCACGTATTCGTCTATTGCGTTTTCAAGGTAATTGCCGACCACGAAAAAAACGTGTTTCGAGTTAAAAGACTTCAAAGGTAATTTGCTGAAATATTTATTGTTTTCTTCAACGAAGCTATCCTTCGTTTCGAGAAAACCATTCAACTCATCCTTGGATAACATATATCCCAATTGCGCGTTGAAACGCAAATCTTTAATAGAAAAGTATTGTTCGTTTAATACGATATCCAAAACTTTTTCTTTTTCCATAATGCTCTCCGTAAAAAAATTTATATATGTATATTAACAAAGTTTAAACTAATTGTCAACCGTATTGTAAACTTAATTATAAACTAAATTAATACATATTATTAACTCAGTTTAAAATAGTTAAACGCCATACACCAATTTTTTACAATCATAAATTGCGTAAAGGCGGTGCAAACTGTTAGTAAGGCGCATTTTTAACGCGCCGGTACAAGGAGAAAAAGTGGAAAAGTTTATTTTAGGTCTTGCCATAGGTATGGCAGGCGGCGCGCTGGTCGTTGCCAACAACTGCAAACTTTTAAACCTCGTCAAGAAAAACCAGGAGGACATTATGCAGAAAGCAGAGTGTTACATCGACAAGAAACTTGACGAGCTTGAAAACAGTTCCAAGCAGGACAAAAAGCCCGCCAAATCTTCCAACTGAGAAAGAGGCGTTGCCGCTTATTTAGCGGCAACGCCTTCTTTTTATATATTGTTTTTAATCTGCAATCTTAAAAGCGCGTTTTCGTCGGTCAGTCGTTTGATAAGTACGGTAAGCCGCTTGTTCTCCTCTTTTAGGGAAGCTGCAAGCTTGTCGTAAAGTCCGTTTATCTCTTCCTCTATCCGCCTTTGGGTTTCGTCCGCGCCGCTCTTCAAGCCGCACTCGCGCATAAGCCTTTCAATTCTTTCGGGCTGTTTGCCCGCAACATTGCGATACTTGTTCTGGTAGCGCAGCATAAGCTTGTCGTCGCCCTTGGAAAGGTTTATAACAGCGCGTCTTACGGATACACCCTTGCTCTTCTGCAAAAGAATTTCCTTTAAAATTTTATCGGTTTCGTCCTCGGAAAAGGGAATTATTTTTTCGGCTTTAAGCTCTTTGCCGTTCAAAAGCTTTTTTACCCTGTCGTCACCCGTGCTGCGTAAAAGCGCGTAGTAATAATTGCGCACGCTGCCCTTTGCCCTGCCCGTCTTTTTTGCATAGGAAGCAAACAGCCCCGAAAGAGTTTTGCCCTGCCTTTTACCCGCGCTTACGTAATCCACCAATTTCTTTGCTTCGTCTTCCGTATAGCCGTTTATTTTGTTCATAAATATTTCCTCCATACGGAGTGTATATTGACATAAATTTTAAATTAAATACATTAAATAAAGTAGTTCACAAAAATAAGCAGCTATTCTGCGCTGCATATTTTTCGTGATTTTTAGCGGCTCTGCCGCTCTTTGCGCGATATTTAAGGGCACACAGATATATAATTGCGCAAATTCACACCGCTGAGGTGCTTACGCACAAATTGGGACGAGCCTTGACTTCTCAAAACAGTGGTCACACACTGTTTTGCAAGGCGGAGAGGAGCAAACGCATAAAGGGCGTTTGCGGTGCCCGAGGCGGCTGCTGTCCTTACAGCCGACGAGAAGCAGCAAAAAGCGTGGTTTTTGCTTAGCACCGTTTATTATTAAACAGGAGGGTTACGTTGAGAATATATTTTCTATCGTACAAGCCGGCAATTTTAAAGCTCAACGGGCTTTACGTGGGCGGGCTCGACCTTTTTGAAAGGCATATTGAAATCGACCTTTCAGACAGCGTTCTTGCCGAAATAGTCCCCGGGGAAAACCTGCAGCCAGTAAACTTTTTCATAAACGAAAAACTGCTGTTTGCCCCTCCGCCCTATATGGACGTGTATCTCATGGACGGCGAAGCGCTAATTTATATCCGTGAATACGGCAACAAAAACGTTGCGCTGAACGTAATTGCGCAGACGCGCTTCTGCGGCAACCTTATAACGGTGTTTTCGCAGGGCGGCGTTTTTATTTCGATAGAGGGCGGGGAATATTCCCTGCTCCCACTCTCCCCGCGGTTCTTTAACGTCAGGTTTGAAGAAAAAACGGTTGCGGGCTTGCCCGTGCTTGCCGTTTGGGGGGGCAACGCGCTGCTTATAATTTCCGACAGTGGCAAACGGATTTTTATGAACGAAGTTGAAAAAGCCGAGTTCGGCGATACGCTTGAAGTTACCGTCGCCTTTGAAACCTGCACGGCTGCAAAAGCTGAGTGCGCCTACGGCTACGACGGAGAGAAGCTGAGCCTGTTATCGGGCAAAACGGTAGAAACCTGCCCGCCCGAAAAAAATATTCTGCAATTCGCTTTTTTTGAAAGCGTTTTGACCTGCGGGAACTACGAGCACTACCTCGATAACGAATTGAAAAGCAAGGCGGGAATTTTAAAGAACTATTTGGGTGATTTCGTAAGCGTGACAGTACCCACCGAAAAGTTTTACGCCGAACACGGCGATATACGCGCGGCAGGGCTGGTATATCCCAAGGCGGCAAATCTTTTCGAGGTGAAGTATTTTGCCGTAGATTTGAGCGGCGAAAAAATAAGTAACGTTTATCCCGCCGAATAACGCAATAAATGTACGTAGAATAAGCCCCGCGCAAAGGCGCGGGGCTTACGTCCGTATTAAAATTATTTTTTAAGCTCTAACTTCATGCCTTCCTGCTCGAACGAAAGGGTGGCGCCGTTCAATGTCATTTCAACGCTTTCACCTTCGACTGTGAGGTAGTATTTACCGTCCTTCTCTTCCCAAGTGCCTGTTGCGGGTTCGTCGCCCATCATTGCCATTTTTATCTCGAAGGTGTTATCCTCGTTTATCGTGAGAACGACGAAGTCCTCCGTGATTTTAACTCCGTTAATTTCCTTACCTACTTCGTAGTTGACCTCCATCCCCTGTACGGCGCCCGAAGCCTTATGGAACTTCCATGTGCCCGTGATGCTTGTCGAGCAAGCCGCAAAGCATACGCAAAGAATTACCGCCGCCAAAGACGAAACTACCGCTGCCAAAACCTTTTTCATTTTTTACACTCCTTTTTGTATAATTTGTGTAATATGTTACACGCTATCATTATTATATGTGTATTAAAGGTAAATGTCAAGCAGGTTTGTGTAATATTTTTCCTATAATAGACGAAAAAGAAGGAAAAATATGTACAGAATAAAGCAACTGAGGGAAGAAAAAAATTTGAGCCAGCGAGCTTTGGCAAACCTTATCGGGGCGAGTAACAAGGCGGTGAATTTCTGGGAGACGGGCAAAGTAGAGCCGTCCGCAAAGTTTATCTGCGCGCTTGCGGACGTATTCGAGTGCACGGCGGACTACCTGTTGGGGCGCGAGGACGATTTAGGAAACGTGAACGTAATGCGTGAGCTTACCGACGACGAAAAGCTTTTGCTGAGCGTTTTTTCAAAGCTGTCTAAAAAACAGCGCGAAGAAGCGTTGAATTTTATAGATTACGTTTATTCCAAGGGTTAACCCGCGAGCTTCTTTAATAGAAATACCCCCGTGCGCAAAGCGCACGGGGGTATTTAATTTTAGTTATATCGGTAAACGGAACGTTCAGCAGCCGCGGGAGCCGCCGCCTCCGCCTCCGCCGCCGGAAGAGCCGCCGTGTCCGCCACCGCCGAATCCGACCGAGGAGCGGGGCGCGCCCGCGCTACAGCTATGGGCTATGCTTGCGCTAAGCAGGTACAGGTTCACGCCGTGTTCGATATAATCGGGCACGGGCACTTCAAGAGCGGCAAAACGGTTTTTCACCTTGTCGCTTATACCCATTATCAGGCAGTAGGGCAAAATATCCGCAAAGTAGAAAGGGTTTTCGTCGAACAAAGCCTGAACCCTCGGTAGCTCGGCCTTGAGAAGAAAATTCTTGAATCCGCGCATTTTGCCGTAATCGGACATAACCTGAGGCGTCCTCGTATCGGGCATTAAAAACCGAAGCACGAACGCGCCCAACGCCCACATTACGGGCGCGATATACAAGAGCCCGCAATAGTCGTATGCGGTCAAAGCGAACATAGCGTAGAACGAGCCGAACGTTAAGCCGTAAAACGCGACGGGGAAAATAAGCGGTATTACTATTTTGAAATGGTTTAAATTAACGATCGGCAGATTGCCGACAATCATAAATATGAGTAAAAACAGGGGTATGAAGGTGGCGTTAAGTATGGAGTAATATATTACTGCGCAAACCGTAGGCACGAGACATATAAAGAGTACCGCCGTCCTTTGCTTATCGCGGTCCTTCACCGATTCGGCAGGTCTTGTATCGCCCTCGCTGATGAGCCGTTCCGTAGCTTCGTAAAGCGATTTCTTCTGTTCGTAGGTCGCGTAGAGTCTGAAATACGAGGTGGAAAAGGTGAAACCTTCCCCGCCCATTCCCGAAAACAGAATATTAAAGTACTCCTCTTCCGCTTCGGTATCGAATATTTTAGAAGATTTTACAATCCTTTCCGAAAGCTTCATTCCGTCGGTATAGGATACGTCGGGGTCAAGGTTTGCCTTTAAAATGCAGTCGCGGCTTCCGTCGGTCGCAACCGTTATCGCTCTCGCGCCCGCCCATTTCAGTATAAGCGCGGCAGTGTGCTTGCTCTTTGCTCCCCTGCGCCATATCGAGGCGAACCGCATAACGGGCATACCCTCGGGCGGATAGAACTCCACCGTTTCAACGGGTTTTTTAGGGATACCCAACGCCAATAATACGAGTACGGCGGCAATCGCCGCAAACGACAGCGCCGCAAATACCGCGTAATACCAATAAAAGGTTTTTGAGGTAGTAAAGTAACCGTCGGGCAGAATCACCTGCACGGTGTAGCCTACGTTTGCGGACTGCGGGTTGGCGTGTATTTCGACGGTATTGCCTTCCACCCTTGCGTATTCGTCCGCTTCGGGCGTCCACGCCTGTTTTTTATTTGTGCGGAAGGTTACGTTGGAAAGGTCCGTTCCCTCGGGAAAGGATATTTTCGCGTTGAACTCGCTCGTGAAAGCCATTGCGTAGCCTAAAACGTCGAAGGTGAAATCGTCGCACCCTTTTATTTTGTCGTCGTGCATATCGTAAACGTAGCTTAAAACGAAGGTATGCACGCCCGCATCGATATATCCCGACGGCTGTTGCATCTTTACGGAATAAAATTCCCCGCCGTTATAAAAGCTTTGCGTTACCTTGCAGTGTCCGCCGTCGAAGGTTGCGGCGACGTCCGAAAGCCCCGCTATATAAGAACCTCCGTTTCTTTCTTTACCGTCTATTATCCTCGCGGTTTTGCTAACCCGCTGGATATCGCGGATTATGCCCGTGTTTACGCCGCTTTCCGAAAAGTAGACCTCAAAGGTCTCGGTAACGGCAAAGGTTTTATCCTTATTTACTACGATATCTACGCCTATTTTATCGAAGCGGTAATTGTCGTCAACCGTAGCGGCGGACGCGCTTTTATAGGTAAACGAGCCGCAAATTACCGCAACGGCGATAACCGCGGCAATCAGAAATAAAACTATTAACGATTTTGATTTATAAGTTTTTTTCATTTCTTTTTAAATTTTAAAAGGCGCGTATTGCGCCTTTTTTAATTATCGGTTATTCTTACGTTCCGCAACGAAAGACTTCATCATTTCAAACGTCGCGCCCGAAATGACGTGCTCTATTTCGCAAGCGTCGTCGGCAGCGTCCTCTTCGTTAACGCCGTGCAAAAGAAGAAATTCTCTAATTGTGCAGTGCATTTCGTAAACCTTTTGCGCATATTCCTCTCCCTTTGCGGTAAGGTAAATGTGCATACCGTCAAACTCTACGTAGCCGCCCGCTTCAAGTATTTTTATTGCTTTTTGGACCGCGGGCTGCGACACGCCGATTTTGCGCGCAACGTCCACGCGGTGAACGAACTCCGTTTCGTGCGATAATATCAGGATACATTCCAGATAATCTTCAGTCGACTGATTGTGTTTCATAAGGTTATTATATTATAAAATATAAAAATTGTCAATACGCGCTTACTCTTCACCTGACAAGCGGGCTTCACGGTCGGCAATCGTCAACGCCTCAATCATCTCCCCTATATCGCCCATAACGAACTCCGTCAAGTTGTAGAGTGATAAACCAATTCTGTGGTCGGTGACCCTGCCCTGCGGAAAATTATAAGTGCGTATGCGTTCGCTTCTGTCGCCGCGTCCGACGAGGGATTTTCTATGTTCGTCGTAGGCGGATTGGTTTTGCGAATTGTAATAATCGTACAACCGTGACCTTAAAACCTTGAACGCTTTGTCCTTGTTTTTGAGCTGACTTCTCTCGTCCTGACAGGTGACGACCAATCCCGTAGGGAAATGTGTAATCCTTATGGCGGTTTCGGTCTTGTTTACCTTTTGCCCTCCCGCGCCCGAAGAACGGTAAACGTCCACGCGGATATCCTCGTCGCGGATTTCAACTTCCACGTCCTCGGCTTCGGGGAGAACGGCAACCGTTACGGTTGAGGTGTGTACGCGCCCCTGCGATTCGGTTTCGGGAACGCGCTGGACGCGGTGAACGCCGCTTTCAAACTTCAACTGCTTATAAGCGTCCTTACCCGCAACGTTGAAAACGACTTCCTTTATGCCGCCAAGCTCTGTTTCGTTTATGTCCACGAGCTCAACTTTAAGACGGTGGCGCTCACAGTAGTTTAAATACATTCTGTACAGCTCGTATGCAAAAAGCGCGGCTTCCTCGCCGCCCGCGCCGCCGCGGATTTCGATAATACAGTTTCTGTCGTCGTTTTTGTCCTTGGGAAGAAGCAGAACTTTCAGCTCTTCGGTGAGGGCGGAAAGTTTTTGCTTACAGTCCTCGATTTCCGTATAGAAAAGTTCGCGCATTTCAAGGTCGGGCTCGGTCTTAATTGCGTCCTCCGCTTGCGCCTTCCGCCTTTCGACCTCGGCATACTCGGCGTACTTTTGCGCAGTTTCCGCAAGCTCGGACTGGGCTTTGGCAATCTTCGTCCACTCCGCCGTATCGGAAATTACCGCGGGGTCGCTCATCTTCTCGGAAAGTTCCTCGTACCGCGCGTATATATCTTTTAACTTTTCAATCATTTTAGACATAAAAAACCTGTAATATATAATTTTATTAAAATAATTTAAGGCGGCGGTAAAAAGTGTGATTTGGAGTTGCGCCGTAATTTATTTTGAATTAATGCGGCTGAAAGCATTAGAAAACGGCGAAGATGCAAGCAAGACAAGGCGTGTGAGTACCGACCGCCGCGACTTTACTTACCGTAAATGAGCAAGGCGGTACGGAGCACAACGCAGTATTGCGCCGCATATCCGTCGTTTTGACTAAAATACTATTTTTACGAAACGCTCTACCCCGCTCAAATCTTTAAGCACGATTGCATAGTCGCGCCTGTGGAAAATTTGCAGAATATCGTTCGTCTGTCCTTCGCCGCACTCCATAATAAGCATACCGCCCTTTACGAGGTACTGCCTTACGTCGGCAGCTAAACGGCGGTAAAATTCAAGCCCGTCGTCGCCGCCGTCAAGCGCAACCTTAGGTTCGTACTCCCGCACTTCCTTTTGAAGGGTAGGGATTTCACTGCTCTTTATATAGGGCGGGTTGCAGACTATAATGTTGAACCTGCCGCGAACGTTCTTGAATAAATCGCTTACGGTGAAGTGAACGGTTACGTCGTTAAGCTGCGCGTTTTCTTTTGCCAACATAACCGCCGCGTCCGACACGTCCGCCGCGCTGACAATTACGTTTTTACCTTTAAGCGCCTTAGCTACGGATACAGCTACACAGCCTGAACCCGTGCACATATCCAAAATTCTGTCGTTCTCTTCCGCGCTCTTTACTACGCAATCGGCTAAAAGTTCGGTTTCGGGACGGGGGATAAGCGCGCGCTCGTCAACCTTTATGCGGCAACCGTAGAAATCGGTATCGCCTATGACGTACCAAAGCGGCCTGCCGGTCAAGCGCTTTTCTATAATTTCCGCAATCTCTTTGCTTTCAGAGGGTTTAACGGTACGCTCGTATTTCAGTTCGCTTCGGGGAATATCAAGAACGATTGAGAATATCCATTCCGCGTCGCTTTCGTCAATGCCCTCTTCCTGAAACTTCTTTTTGGTTTCTTCCAGCATTTTAGAAAGAATTCCGCCCGTAACAAATACGGTTTCGGGTACGGTTTCGTCTGCGTCCATCTCCAATACCTTTTTAAAAGCGGCTATCGCCACTTCAACCATATCTTCCGTGGGTTCACGCGTGGTCAGACCCTTCTGCAACAAAAGCCCGGGCGCCTTTAAGACGGCTACGAACTTGTTGTCGAACTTTGCAAGGAACTTCAAAACCTCGTAAGAAACTCCTGCGATTATGGGAAGAAGAACTATCTCTATCGCCAAATTTATGAAAAATTTAGCAACGCCGCTCTCTATGGTCGGAACTAAAGAATAGAAACCCCAGCCAACGAGCGAAATTATGACTATATTGATTATTAAAACTATGAATAAAAACGAAGTGCCGCACCTGTCGTGCAGACGGGAGCTGTTCATAACGTTTTCGGGGGTAAGTTCCACGCCGTGCTCATAGGCGTTTATGGTCTTGTGCTCCGCGCCGTGATACATATATAGGCGGCGTATATCTTTGAGGAGAAGTATAAGCCCGAGATAGGCAAGGAAAATCGCAAGCTTAAACACGCCTAAAAGAACGTATTCCCACACCGTGCTTTGAATCGAAGGTATTAAAGACACCAAAAAGCGCGGTAAAAAGATAAAGATACCCAACGCAAGAATAACGCCCAGAACTACGGATACCGCGGAAACGACGTCCATAGCGTTGAGTTTGAATTTTTCGGCAAGCCATTTTTGAATTTTACCGCCTTCTTCGTCGTCCTCGCCGTAGACCGCCGCGGAGCGCATAAGCGTCTTAGTGCCGCTTATCAACGACAGCACTAAATTGACGATGCCGCGCACGAAGGGGATTTTGCCCGCCTTTCTCGTGCTTTCCTTACGGCGTAAGCGTTTGGCTTCCACCTGTACTTCGCCGTTCGGGTCGCGGACAGCGGTTGCCATACAGGTTTTACCCATCATCATAACGCCTTCAAGCACCGCTTGACCGCCGACGTAGGTTGCGCACTTTTTAGTTTTTTGCTTTTTTTCTTTCTTTTCGGACATTTTTTAATAACCGCTTGTTATGGTTAGGGGTATAAAACGCAGAGTTGAAGCTCCGCCCCGTTATTTTTTGTTAGAAACAAGCAAGACAAGGCGTGCAAGTACCGTCCGATGCGGGTTTTCATACCGAAGGCTGGAAGCCTTACTTATCGTAAATGAGCAAGGCGGCACGGAGCACAACGCAGTATTGCGCCGTTTATAAACAAAAAGAAATATAGCTCCAAAATGAAATTTTTGGAGCTACCTAATTAAAGTTTATACTTCTTGTTGAACTTTTCTACACGACCGCCTGTATCTACCAGCTTCTGTTTACCCGTGAAGAAGGGGTGGCATTTATTGCAAATATCGACCTTCATCGTTTCAACGTTTTTAGTAGTACCGGTTTTGAACGTAGCTCCGCAAGCGCATACAACCGTTACTTCGTGATAGTTAGGATGTATATCGGGCTTCATATCTTTCACCTCGCTAAATTTCTTCTGATGCTAAACTATTATATAACAATATAATACCTTAGTCAATTAAAAATAAGCACACTCGCAAATTTTCTTTGTTATTCTGCGCAAATTAAAAAACTGTTGCAAATTTTTCAGATTTGGTATATAATGCAATTAATTATGGATAGTTGGATTTTAAAAGGCGTGAAACACCTCGTGAACGAACCCACGACGGTGAACATTACATCCCCCACACAAGTTAAAATCAAAGTTACGCATCTTATGCTGACCGACTTCGACGAAGTGGTTTACAACGGCGGATTCGATATGGTTTACCCCAAAATTCCGGGGCGCGCCGCCGTGGGCATAGTTATGGAAACGGGCGAGAACTGCTACGGCTTGGAAAAGGGCACGCGCGTTTACTTCGAGCCTACGCGCGCCTGCGGGGAATGCCTTGCGTGCAAGAGCGGCAAACCTAAGGAATGTACCGCAGTTTTAAGCGCCGGCAGAGAATTCGACGGGTTTATGCGCGATTTCGTGGTGTGTGAATACAACGAGGTTGCTCCCCTGCCCGATTCGGTAAGCGATTTTCAGGCGCTTTGCATAGAAACCATCGGTATTGCGGAAAATATTTACGATAAATTAAATCTTTCTGCGGGACAGAGAGTTGCGATAATTGGCGCCGACTTTTCGGGAAATATTATCGCGCAGGTATTGCAATACCATAAAGTTATACCCATTATCATCGACAACAACGCTTATAACCTTGAAAACGCGAAAAGGTGCGGAATTTACTATGCGTTTGCGGGCGACGACGATTTGGAAGGCAATATGAACAGCGCTACGAGCGGCAATCTTTGCGACGCCGCGGTGTACTGCGCGACCTCGCGCCTTCCCCTCTCCCTTGCAACGCGGCTCGTTGCCAACGGCAAAACCGTGGTTATAAGCTGTCAGTCGGAAATTAACGCTAGCCTTTCCGCACGCGACGTGCTGAATAAAAATTTGCAGGTTTTAGGCGTTTCGCAGGCGTACGATTACACCGATACGGTTATTAATATGCTCGTTCACAACGCAGTGGACGTCGACCACTTTGCAAAGGATATTTTAACGGACTATAATCCCGCCGCGCTTCTTGCCGAAAGGAGCGTTGCAACCGTAAAAAAGAGCAAAATGACGATACTGAAAATGGTACTTTAATCTCTTAACCCCGCGCGATTAAGTTATGCGCAAGTTTCCGGATCTGTTTTTTAAACCGAATTTTTGGATAATAGTTTTAATTGCGGCGCAGATTGCCGCAATTATTTTTTTATGCCTGTATCTCCCCGCGTTCCTGCCGGTCACCGTGACGGTTGCCGCAATGTGGTTTTTAACCGCCGCGACTTCGGTCGTTCTGATTTTAAGGTGCGGAGCATCGGAAGTTAAGTGCGCCTGGTTCATCATAATCGCAACCCTGCCGCTTGCGGGCGCACTGATATTTTTCATCGCGGCAAGAAAGCCCAAGCCGCAGGGAATTTTAAGGATAGCTTCCGAAGAAGAGGGGCTTGCGCGGGCGGCAAACGCCTACTGCGGAACGGCGCTTGCCGGCTACGAAAACGCGGAATATTTTTCAACGGGAACGGAATTCTGGAATCGCGCCGTTCAGGCAATCGATAGCGCTGAAAAAAGCGTCTGCGTCGAATTTTTCATAATAGGCAGAGGTCAACTTTTCAACCGCGTAACGAACGCGCTCGAACGTGCGCGGGCACGAGGCGCGGAAATAAAAATCATATGCGACGGCGTTGGCTCGGCGTTCAGGATAAACCGCAAGGACGTAAAAAGACTTAAAAAGTCCGGAATGGAGGTTAAAATTTTTCACCGCCTCCCCCCCTTCCCAAACGCGAACATAAATTTACGCGACCACAGGAAGATTCTGACGGTTGACGGGAAAGTCGCCTTCACGGGCGGAGTGAACCTTGCTGACGAGTATATAAATTTAGACAGCCCTTACGGATTCTGGAAGGACACCGGCATTTTAGTGCGCGGCGAGGCGGCAAAGGTTTTCGAGGGGATGTTCCTTGCAATGTGGAATGGCAGGCACGAGATGCCCGCTCCTAAACGGGGTGAAAAGAACTGTTTGCCCTTTTACGACTGCCCCGACTGCAAAACGTTTTGCGAGGACACGTACGTTTCGGCTATAAGCTCGGCAAAATCGCGCGTTCATATCCTGACGCCATACTTCTGCGTGAGCGAAAAGGCCGCCGCCGCGCTTGCCTTCTCGGCGCGGCGCGGAGTTGACGTAACGGTAATTATTCCTCATATCCCCGACAAAAAATACGCCTTCGAGGTATCCAAAGCCTTTGCGCAGGAACTCAAAAAAAGCGGAGTTAAGTTCTTTGAATACACTCCCGGATTTATGCACGCCAAAACAGTTATCTGTGACGACAAGGTGTTCTTGGGAAGCTATAATTTCGACTTTCGCTCCACCCACTACAACTACGAGTGCGGCGTGCTTTTCGACGGAGATATGTGCGAAACCGTAGAGCGTGACTTTCAGACGTGCCTTGCCCTTTCCACCGAAATGCAACACGGTAAGCTTTCAAGGAGAAAGCGGCTCTCCTGCTTTATTTTAAGACTGTTCTCCCCTTTGATTTGAAGTGATTGACAAAATATAGAACGTATAGTAGAATATAATATACAATTCTAACAGACTGAAAGGAGAATTTTATGTAAAGGTATTGCGCCGACGGTAAATCTTTTTCTATGCCGTCCGGCTTGATAAAACTGAATAGAATGTGAAATATTATTTGAAAGACAGATTACGATTTTTTAATCACACTAACCAAACTGAAAATAAGATAATGACTTTTGTGCTCATAGGACGTGCTGAAAGAATTCATGCGTAAAAGGAATGAACTTAACCGAGATGTTAAACACTTCCAAGTTACAATCCCCTACTCGATAAGACTAAGAATAATAGATTTGGATTTCAGCTGTTCAAAGTCAAGACGTTTATTGACTTTGATTTAATGATAAATATTCTGATTTAATAATACTTTTTAATTTGTCTGATTTTGTTGATAGTTTAGACACGTGAACATTCTCACTGCCTTAACGTCCGTTGTACTCTCATTTGTGATTTTGATTCAAGATAGCGTTTTACCGCTTTACAGAAAGTTCTGATTGTTTCGTAGCTTTTTTAAATAATACTTCACTCCTTTCGGATTGTTTGGATTGATAGGAGTTTCAAAAATGAAAATTAACCAAACACCTGAAACAGTAACCGCACTTTTAATCGACGGAGATAACGTCAACAGCGAATATATAGACGCGATTGAAAAAGAACTTGCCATAATAGGCAACACTACCCATAAGCGTTTATATTACACTTACAGCACGGGTATTCCCAACGGTTGGGACGGCGTTTGTAATCCGCATGCGCTAACTTTAAGGCAAGTCATGCCATACACGAACAGCAACAATTCAACCGTAAAGAACGTTGCGGATTCTCAACTTATCATTGACGCGATGGACATTTTGCACGGCAATAACGTTAATTGCGTGTGCATAGTGGCAAGCGACAGTGACTACACGACCATTACCAAACGGTTGAGAGAATCGAATATACGCGTTATAGGTATGGGCGAAAAACGTACGCCCGTTGCATTCGTAAACGCTTGCGACGAATTCAAATATCTTGAAGATTTAAAGACCAAATATAATACCGTTTCAAGCAGTAAAGCCCTCCTCCCCGATACGGATAGCGACGACGGAGCTGCCGCGCCCCCCACCAAGGCGGAAATTGAGAATTTTATCAAGAATATGCTTGAAGAAGCGGGGCATAAACTGGACGCGGGCGAAATCAAGAAAAGAATTTGCAAAAAATGGCCCAGCTTCAATGAAGTAAATTACGGCGCGACAAGAATGTCCAAATTCTTCGACACAAAGAAGTTCAAAGTTATCCAGGAACCCGGCGGCAACGTCAACGTTGATTTAATTAACAGATAATTGCCGCACGGCAACGTACCACAACTATTATTTTCAGTGAGAGCATAAAAGCGACAAGGCGAAGTTTGAAACTTCGCCTTGTTTTTTCATTTAACCTTAACCTTGCCAAACAGTTGACCGCGCAGAGCAATTTATTTATAATTGAATTATGAGTAAATTATTGATTGCATCTGATATACACGGCTCCGCCAAATACTGCAAAATGCTCGTTGACGCTTACCGCAGGGAGGGCGCGGAAATGCTGCTGCTGCTCGGAGATATACTGTACCACGGACCGAGAAACCCCCTGCCCGACGGCTACGCCCCGCAGGAAGTGGCTTCCATTTTGGGCGGACTGAAAGAAAAAATTATCTGCGTGCGCGGCAACTGCGACGGCGAGGTTGACCAGATGGTTCTCCCCTTCCCCGTAACGCCCGATTACGCGTTGGTGTTCGCGGACGGGAAAAGGCTGTATCTTTCTCACGGGCACAGGGATGCGCCGCCCCTATCAGAGGGCGACGTTTATCTCACGGGGCACACGCACGTGCCTTTGAATGAAATTTGCGGATATTTACATCTTAACCCCGGCTCGGTATCGTTGCCGAAGGAGGGAAGCCCGCACGGGTATATTCTTTACGACGGCGGAAAATTTTTATTTAAAAATTTAGAAACCGACGAAACTTACGACGTAGCTACTATATAAAAACAACCCGCTCATTAATGGGCGGGTTGTTTTTATAGTTATTAATATTATACAGGGATAACGCGGCAAATATGCTTGCTGAAAATCATACAGAAGAGGTCAAGCACCCAAATAAGCCAACCGCCGAAAATACGGATAATGCCGGCTACAATTTTGCCTTCAGAAAATCTCGTAATCATACCGCAAATCCATGCCGTTATGGGGATGATTGCAAGGATCAAGCTAACGATGTAGCTCAAACCGAAATAATCGCCTTTTTTTGTTGCCATTTTTATAAATCTCCTTTTGAAATCATATTAATAATATTATATCATATCTTTCGGATATGTCAACTTATTTACGAAAATAATGATTGCGCGGCGTTATGAAAATATCTCGTCCCCCAACAAAAGCGCATGCCCTTTCCAAAGAACCCAGATAAGATCCAAAAGCCACATAAAAAACGCGCCCGGGAATACGGTTAAGATACCCAAAACTATCCACAAAACGTTATTTTTAACAACGCCTTGCACTACCCTGCAAATGCAGTAAAAGATGTCGATGCAGGGAATGCACAGAATTACTTTTAAGATTAACGGCAATCCGTCAACTGATTTTAATAGATCATTCATCATTATCTCCTATCGTCAAACACTTTATTATATTAAAACCGTATGCAAAAAATGTCACAATCTTTTCAAAGCATTTCATAAAAAAACAGCGGACAAGCCGCTGTTTTAGTTTGACTTGCATTATCAAACGTTTTACATCAACATTAAAGATACGCGGTCAAGCGGAACGCTTGCGCCTAAATAAGTTCGATAATGGCTTCTTCAGCGCCGTCGCCACGGCGTGCGCCAAGAAGATAAATTCTCGTATAACCGCCGCCCTGACCGAGCTCTTCTTTACGTTGCGCGTACTTGGGCGCGATTTCGTTGAAAAGCTTTTCCATTAAGGGGTGCTGAATATCTGCAGTCCTCTTCTTGAAGTCTGACTTCTTCTCGCTAAAAGGCTTTACCTCCTGCAAGTCGTAAAGCTTTGCCATAAGAAGGCGGCGCACCGCAAGCTTCCTTGGGCTGTCCTTCACGTTCTTCTGGGTTATTTCCTTGCCTTTTTTATCGGTGGTCTTAACTTCGAATTCTTCGTTTTCGTCGTAAACGGAGATTGCCTTAGTGATAATTTTTTCAACGTAAGGCTGTAACTCTTTAGCCTTTGCCTTGGTGGTAGTTATTTTGCCGTACCACAAAAGCTCGGACGCCTGATTTCTTAAAAGAGCCTGTCTTTGCTCTGCCGTTCTTCCCAATTTGCCGGCCATACCTTAATCCTCCTTGTTTGACAGTGAAAGACCGTAAGATTCAAGTTTAATTATAACCTCGTCCAAAGACTTTCTGCCAAGGTTCCTTACCTTTAACATTTCGTCCTCGGTTTTTCTGGTCAAATCTTCCACCGTGTGTATGTTTGCGCGCTTTAAGCAATTGTAGGAACGAACGGATAAATCCATATCCTCGATTGCCATAGCAAGAATTTTTGCCTGTTTGTCATCCTCGTTCTTGACGAGAATGTCCATATCCTTGATAGTATCGGACAAATCAACGAAAAGCGAAATGTGATCCTGCATAATCTTTGCCGCAAGAGAAACTATTTCTTTCGCGCTGAACGCGCCGTTCGTCCACACTTCCAAAGTAAGCTTGTCGTAGTCGGTGTTCTGTCCTACGCGGGTGTTCTCAACCGAATAGTTTACCTTTTTTACGGGCGTATAGATGCTGTCGACGGGGATATAATCCAAAAGCTCGGTTCTGGTATGGTCCGCGCTCTTGTAGCCGCGCCCCCTGCCGATAGTGATTTCCATATCGATTTTGCCGCCTGCGTCTACATAGCAGATGTGCTGGTCGCCGTTGATGATTTCTATTTCCGCGTCGTCGGAGATGTCGCTTGCCTTAACTTCGCAGGGTCCTTCCTTGCAAAGGTGAACAACCTTCACGTAATCGGAATCCGTAACGGAGGTTTTGATTGCAAGCGTTTTAATATTGAGGATAATTTCCGTTACGTCCTCTTTAACGCCCGCGATTGCCGAAAATTCGTGTTTGACGCTGCCGTCCAAAAACCTTATGCCCTGTGCCGCAGCCCCGGGGAGCGCCGACAAGAGTATTCTTCTAAGACAGTTGCCTATGGTAAGACCGAAGCCCTTTTCAAGAGGTTCAACTACTATCTTTGCGTAAGATTGGTCTTCGCTTTCGTTTACCTCGATTTTGGGCATATCCATTTCGATCATATAACTTCCTCCTTAATTCCTTTATTACTTGGAGTACAGCTCGACAATCATATGCTCTGCAATCTGACTGTCAATATCTTCTCTTTGAGGCAGTGCCAATATCTTACCTTGTAATTTTTCGTTGTCGAATTCAAGCCACTTGGGGGTGTTGCCGCCCTTTGCGGATTTAATTTGCTCGAAGTACTTGTTGGACGTTTTGCTTTCCATAACGGAAACAACGTCGCCTACCTTTACGATATACGAAGGGATATTTACTTTTTTACCGTTTACGAGGAAGTGCCCGTGATTGACGAGCTGCCTTGCCTGCGCCCTCGATACGCCAACGCCCATACGGTAGATGACGTTATCAAGCCTGCGCTCCAAAAGGGAGAGCATATTTTCACCCGTGATGCCCTTCATTCTGTCGGCTTTCTCGTAGCAAGCGCGGAACTGACCTTCCTGAACGCCGTAAATTCTCTTAACCTTTTGCTTTTCACGAAGCTGTTTGCCGTATTCGGAAACCTTCTTCCTTGCCGCCGCCAAACCGTGCGCGCCGGGAGCTACGGGTCTTTTTTCAAACGGGCATTTGCCGTTGTAACATTTATCGCCTTTCAAAAACAGCTTTCCGCCCTCTCTTCTGCAAAGGCGGCATTTAGCTTCTCTGTAAGTTGCCATAACTTTTTATCCTCCTTATACTCTGCGACGCTTAGGCGGTCTGCATCCGTTGTGGGGAACGGGGGAAACGTCGGAAATTAAAGTGATTTCAACGTCGCACGCGCCGATTGCCCTTATTGCCGACTCTCTGCCGGCGCCGGGTCCCTTTACGTAAACCTCTGCCGAACGCAAGCCGTGTTCTTTTGCTTGTTTAACCGCCGTTTCGGTTGCCTGCTGAGCTGCGAAAGGAGTGCCCTTTCTCGACCCCTTAAAGCCAAGGCTGCCTGCCGAAGACCAACTTATTGCGTTACCCTGCATATCGGTAACTGTAACGAGCGTGTTATTGAAAGAGGATTGGATATGAACTTGTCCTCTGTCAACTTTTTTAAGCTCTCTACGCTTTCTCGTAGTCGTTTGCTTTTTCTGTGCTGCCATATGCGTCCTCCTTACTTAGCTCCCTTCTTCTTCGCTACCGTGCGGCGGGGACCTTTCCTCGTCCTCGCGTTGGTTTTGGTGGATTGTCCGCGAACGGGCAAGCCCTTTCTGTGGCGGATACCGCGATAGCTGCCTATTTCCATAAGGCGTTTGATATTAAGCGAAACCTCCGTGCGGAGCTCGCCTTCAACCCTTATATTGTGGTCAATGTATTCTCTTAATTTGGATACGGTCGTTTCGTCCAAATCCTTAACGCGGGTATCGGGGTCGACGCCTGTTTCTTTAAGAATTTTCTGCGAAGTTTTAAGACCGATACCGTAGATATAGGTAAGACCTATTTCAACTCTCTTTTCTCTGGGTAAATCTACACCGGCAATACGTGCCATATTGACTTATTCCTTCCTTAAAAATTTATTTTGTGAGTATATAAACCGCGCTAAATCTCCGCTTTAAACTTGGAATGTGAGCGGAGATAGGCGTCGGGATTGTTTTCTATACCTTAAAAAGGCGTAAAAGCTTTGGTATTATACCATAAATTTTGTAAAAAATCAATTAATTTGCAATGAATTGAACAAAATTTGCGGTAGCAACTTGATTTAAAAACAAGAGGATACTTCGCTAACGCTCGGTATGACACCGCACACGAAAGGCGTAGAAGTAAGCTATAATTAAATAAGCCGCTGTTGCGGGCGCAAAAAACGCAGAGCAGCAAGCGATAATTACACAAGCCACTAAAACGGACGGTGAAGATTGTTGCTATGCAAGGCGCGGCGATTTTTTACGAAGGGGAGTTTACTTGAAGTAAATGACCCGAGAAAAAATTGTCACAACACCGCAGAGTGCGCGATATACGCCGTCCAACGTTTTCAGTTCTTTGAACGCCAGGTTATCCGCCCCTTAGTCAAATCGTACGGGCTTATTTCCAGTTTCACATTGTCGCCCTCGATTATACGGATATAATTAAGGCGGAGCTTGCCGGAAATGTACGCGGTTATAACGTGACCGTTCGTAAGTTTAACTTTGAAATTTGCGTTGGGCAAGCACTCTATTACCTTGCCCTCCGTCTCTATAACGTCGTCCTTTGACATTATTACTCCTATCGGTTTGATAATTAGGTTTTAACAGTTAACGGAAGCGTAAAACGCCAAAAAGCTTGCAGAACTTAAAACGTAGAGAAGCAAGCAAGACAAGGCGAACATGGCTTTCCCGACAGGAATTTACTTGAAGTAAACGACTTAGGAAAAACGCAAGTTCAACACAGTATTGCGTAGCTTATATGCGTTTTAATTTTAGCCTTGACGCTGTTTGTGACTCTTGTTCTTCGAACAAATAACCATAACTTTGCCGTTTCTTTTAATTACCTTGCACTTGTCGCACATAGGTTTTACCGAAGGTCTTACTTTCATAATTATCTCCTTGTCGGCGCGTTTACGCCTGCTTGTTTTCGTTACCGGCGGCATCGCTTCCGTCGGGTTTGGGGTAATTGTAATTTTTAAGCGCAGAATATATTTCGGTGTCGAAAACCTGCTTGCCCTCTATAAGCTTCAAAGCAATCGTTTCCGCCTTTTCGGGGAGCAGATATAGGTGCTTTATATTCTTCTTTTTGGGCGAAGCAAGTTTTTTAAAGTTGCCGTCCGTCAAGGCGATTAATCCGCCTTGCTCTATCCCTACGATTAAATAATATCTGCCTTTATCTCTGCCTTGTTTGCTTTGGGCTATGCCGCCCACGACAGGGGAAGTCATTTTCATAACGTCAATATTTCCACTCCGTTTTCGGTGATAAGCACGGTGTTTTCATAGTGCGCGGCAGGTTTTTTGTCCGCCGTGGTAATGGTCCAACCGTCCTTTGCGTCCTGATAAACCTTGTATGTGCCCATCGTTATCATCGGTTCTATGCAGATAGTCATACCTGCGCGAAGGCGCATTCCCGTACCCTTTCTTCCGTAGTTGGGAACGGACGGGTCCTCATGCATATTTCTGCCTATGCCGTGCCCCGTAAGGGCGCGCACTACGCCGTAACCGTGGCTTTCGGCGTGGGTCTGTACCGCGTAACCGATATCGTAAAGGGGCGTTCCCGCCTGCAAGCCTTCGATTGCCTTAAAAAAGCACTCTTCGGTCACCTTTACGAGTTTTTTCTTATCTTCGGAAACGTTGCCTATTAAAAAGGTTCTTGCGGCATCGCCGTGAAAGCCGTTCTTTTCGGCGGTGATATCAACGCTTACGATGTCGCCGTCAAGAATAACCCTGTCGCCGGGGATACCGTGAACGACTACTTCGTTGACGGACACGCACGAACTTGCGGGATAGCCTTCGTAGCCGAGCTCCGAGGGGTACGCTCCGCAGGAAATTATATACTTGTATACGAGGTCGTCAACGTCCTTAGTGGTCATGCCCGCGTGAACGTTCTTGCCGACAAAGTCAAGCGTTTCCTTGACAATACGGCAACTTTCGCGTATGTAAGCTATTTCCTGTTCGTTCTTAATTTTAATCATAACTCCGATTCACAAAAACTTTATTCTATTCTGCGAATAAAGTTTTTCGTGCGCGAACGTAGTGGCGCTTTGCGCACCTTATTATAAAAGTTTCAGATAATAAGGCGCAAATTCACACCGACGAAGCGCTTACGCACAAATTGGGTGCGCTAAGCAAAAATCGTTGTTTTTGCTGCGCCGTTCATTTATTCCAAAATATTTATGATTTGAGCAAATATATCGTCAGGGGCGCCCGTTCCGCCGTCTACCGTTTTAAGCTTGCCCTGCGACATATAATAGTCGATGAGGGGCGCCGTTTGGGTATTGTAGGTGTCAAGACGGGATTTAACAGTTTCAGGGTTGTCGTCCGCGCGTTGGTACAGCTTGCCGCCGCACTTCGCGCAGGTCGTTACGCCGTTCAAAGTGCTCACGTGATAGCTTTCGCCGCAAGCGCAAACGCGTCTGCCGCAAATTCTGTCGGTAAGAAGTCCTTCATCAACGGCAATGTTCAGACACAAATCGATTTCCGCAAACTTATCAAGCTCCTTAGCCTGAAACAGATTGCGGGGAAAACCGTCAAGCATATATCCGCCCTTCACGTCGTCCCATGTAAGTCTGTCCCTGACTATTTCGCAGGTGACTTCGTCGGGAACGAGCTTGCCCGCGTCCATAAACGACTTTGCAAGCTTGCCTATCTCCGTACCCTTTTTAATGTTGGCGCGGAAAATATCGCCCGTGGATATGTGCAGTAGGTTGTACCTCTGCTTAATTTTACTTGCCTGAGTGCCTTTGCCCGCACCCGGAGCGCCCAACAAAATTATATTCATTTTTCAACCTTATCGAAATTTAAACCAAATTATAAAATGCAGAGATAAAACCTGCTTGATTTCCCCAACACAGAAATGCGGTGCAATGCAAGGCGCGGTGATTTTTCCCCGAAGGGAAACTTACTTTGCGTAAATGTCGTATCGATGCCGAGAGTTCCCTTGGGGAAACGGCATGCCCGAGAAAAAATTGCCGCAACACAGCAGTGTGCCGTATATATGAGTTGTACTTATTATTTTAAGAATCCCTTATAATTCTTCATCATAAGCTGCGACTCCAACTGCTTTTGAAGTTCAAGCGCAACCGATACGACGATCAAAATACCCGTGGTTGAGAACACGGACAGAAGGGATAAATCGCTCATGCCGAGTCCTGAAAGCACCATCGAGAGAATTGAAGGAATAAACGCGACGAGCGAGAGATAAATCGCACCGAAGAGCGTAATTCTGTTGGATATTCTCTTTAAATAGTCCGCGGTGGGCTTGCCGGGACGGATACCCTGAATGAAACCGCCGTTCTGCTGAATGGTCTTTGAAACGTCCTCGGGGTTAAACTGCATCGAAGCGTAGAAGAATGCGAACGCAAAGATGAGCAAGCACAGTACTATCATATAGATAAGCTGACCGTACCACGCGCCGTTGCCCGAAAACCACTCCACAATACCCGTCTGCGCGGGGCTGTCTGCGGGGCAGAAAAGGCTTATAATCATCTGGGGGAAAGAAATTAGCGCGAACGCAAAGATTAAAGGCATAACGCCCGAACCCGAGATTCGCATGGGGATAACGGACGACTGTCCGCCGTACATCTTCCTGCCCTTTACCTGTTTAGCGTACTGGACGGGTATCTTTCTTTCCGATAAGTCAACCGTGACGATTGCCGCAAATTCAACTATCGTCAAAAGCACGAAGCCCAAAATTTCCCAAAGGTTCGTTAATCCTGCTGCTGCGAAGTCGCCGACGCCGAACGCACCGAGAATTTTATTGATGATTGTAAGACCCGCGGTGGAAATGATACCGACGAAAATTATAAGCGATATGCCGTTGGATACGCCGTACTCGGTAATTCTTTCGCCTATCCACATAACGAGCATTGCGCCCGCAGTGTATACGACCGTCAAGAAAATCCCCGCTATCCACTTTGCGCCCGTTTCGCTTACGCCTGCCGTACCGTATCCGAAGATGGAAAGCCTTAACGCGTTATCGGTAGAGAAACCGAAGTTAACGATAATACCTATCGCCTGCGCAACTGCAAGTACGATAGTCACGTAACGGGTTATCTGAGCAATCTTCTTTCTGCCCTCTTCGCCCTGCTTTGAAAGCCTTTCCAAGGCGGGAATACCGACTGTCAGAAGCTGAATGATAATCGACGCGTTGATATACGGGCTGATGCCGAGCGCGAAAAGGGTCGCGTTGCCGAGCGAACCGCCGGTTATCGACGACATTATATTAAGGAAACTGTTATCCGCAATAGCATCGCCGAACTGCGTCGGGTTGATACCGGGAACGGGAATATAACAGCCGATACGGAAAACAAGCAGGAGAACTAAGGTTATCCAAATCTTCTTTCTTATTTCCTTGACCTTAAAACAATTTTTTATTGTTTCAAACATAAAAACCTCATTCACGCAAATAATCGCCTATTCTGCGGCTCATATTTGCCGTGAGCTTAGGGCTTCTCGCCCTCTTTGCGCGATTTTAAGCGCACACAATATTTAATCTGCACATTATTATCTAAACTTGTACAATAACGTGTGCAGAGCCGCACTTCGTTCGCGCGCGCAAATTCACCACGCTGAGGCGCTTACGCACAAATTGGGACGAGCCTTGACTTCTCAAAACAGTGGTCACCCACTGTTTTGCAAGGCGGAGAGGAGCAAACGCATAAAGGGCGTTTGCGGTGCCCGAGGCGGCTGCTGTCCTTACAGCCGACGAGAAGCGGCAAAAAGCGCGGTTTTTGCTTGCGCAGTTGATTATTATAGAAAACTATTCCGCCACTTCGCAAGTGCCGCCGGCTTTCTCTATAGCTTCTTTGGCGCTTGCCGAGAATTTAGCCGCTTTTACGGTGAGAGCGACTTTGATTTCGCCCGTGCCGAGAACTTTGAGCCCAGCGGAGTTCTTAACTTCCTTTGCAAGTCCGTTAAGACGAACGTAGCCGTAATCAACTACCGTACCTGCGGGAACGGAAGCAAGCTGGCTTAAATTGATAATGGTATATTCGGTTGCCCATTTGTTGTGGAATCCGCGCTTGGGAATTCTTCTTGCAAGGGGCATCTGACCGCCTTCAAAGCCGGGACGGACTCCGCCGCCCGAACGCGCCCATTGACCCTTATGACCTTTTCCGGAGGTCTTGCCCAATCCCGAGCCGATACCTCTGCCAAGTCTTTTTGATTCCTTTCTTGCGCCCTCTGCGGGCGATAAAGTATCTATTCTCATTGTTACTCCTTAAACCTTTTCGACTTTAACGAGGTGCGCAACCTTGTTAATCTGACCCAGATTTGCGGGGGTTTCTTCAAAGGTTTTAGACTGACGGATTTTTTTAAGCCCCAAAGCGGCGCAAGTTGCTTTTACGCCTGCAACCTGACCGTTCAGACTTTTAATTAAAGTTACTTTTACCATAATTTAACTCCTTAGCCTAAAATTTCCTCTACGGTTTTACCGCGGGCCGCGGCAATCTCTTCGGGGGACTTCAAATCGTAAAGTCCGCAAACGGCTGCCTTTACGCAGTTGATGGGGTTGGAAGTACCATGAGATTTTGTTCTTACGTCCTTAACGCCTGCGGCTTCCATAACCGCACGGACGGGACCGCCCGCTATAACGCCGGTACCTTCGGCAGCGGGCATCATAAGAACGGAACCTCTGCCGTAAACGCCCAAAACGCCGTGGGGAATGGAAGTGCCCTGAAGGGCTACCTTTCTCATATTCTTCTTAGCCTGTGCGTTTGCTTTTTCTATAGCCTCGGGAACTTCCTTGGATTTGCCCATACCGTAGCCTACCGAGCCCTTGCCGTCGCCGACGACGACGAGCGCGGCAAAGCGCATGTTTCTGCCGCCTTTTACGGTTTTGGTAACGCGGTTAACCTGAATGAGCTTTTTGATTAAACCGTCGTCTTCCTGCCTTTTAAAGCCATTGTTTCTTCTTGCAGGTCTTTCTTTCTTTTCTTCCATAATAAGCTCCTTAGAAATTGAGTCCGGCTTCCCTTGCGCCGTCTGCTACCGCCTGAACGCGTCCCGTGTAGATGTAACCGCCTCTGTCGAATACGACGTCGGTTATCTTAAGCTTTTTAGCTTTTCCGGCTACTGCTTTCCCTACTTCCTTAGCTGCGTCCGTCTTGGTCATTTTGCTTATCTTTGCCTTGACGTCCTTTTCCATAGTTGACGCAGAACAAAGGGTTACGCCCTTCGTATCGTCAATTATCTGAACGTAGATGTGATTTAAACTGCGGTAAACGCTGAGGCGGGGACATTCAGCCGTACCGCTTATCTTTTTGCGCACGCGTGCGTGCCTTCTCAGGCGTTCCTCGTTTTTATCTATCTTATTTATCATAATATCTCCTTCGAGCAAGCCCCTTTCAGGGGAACACGTATTGGGTTGTCAGCTACGCAAAAGACAAGGAAAGCGAGCATTTCCGAGGGGAGCGTACACAGAAGTACGTGACCCGAGAAAAGCGGAGCCTGACGATGTATTTTGCGATAGATGACAAGCCAAACTTACTTCTTGCCCTTGCCTCCCGTCTTGCCTTCCTTACGCTCGATAACTTCATCGGAGTAAGCGATGCCGTAACCGTGGTAGGGTTCGGGAATTCTTATGGTGCGGATATCGGCAGCCGTCTGGCCGACGAGAACTTTATCTATTCCGCTGACCGTGATTTCGTTGGGGGTAGGACAAGCAAAGGTTACGCCAGCGGGTTCAACAAATTCGATAGGATGGGAAAACCCTACGTTCATAACGAGCTTATTGCCCTGCTTTGCAACCTTCCAACCTACGCCGTTTACTTTTAAAGTCTTGGTATAGCCCTGCGTTACGCCGACTACCATGTTGTGCAGGAGCGCGCGGTACAAGCCGTGCTTTGCGTCCGTACCGACGGCTTCGGACGTCTTTTCGACGATAGCTTCCGCACCTTCTACTTTTACGTTGATGTCGCCTACGATTTGCTGCGTAAGCGTGCCTTTTGTTCCCTTTACGGTGAGCAAGCCGTTCTCAAACGTAACGGTTACTCCCGCCGGCAAAGCTACGGGTAATTTACCTATTCTCGACATATTAAATTACCTCCTTACCAGATATAGCAAAGCACTTCGCCGCCGACGTTGGCCGCCTTTGCCTGCTTATCCGTCAATATTCCCTTGTTCGTGGAAAGAATTGCAATACCGAGTCCGTCCATAACCTTGGGCATCGTTTCAACGTCCGAATAAACGCGAAGTCCGGGACGGGATACCCTTTTAAGGGAGTTGATTACGGGCTTCTTCTTTCCTGCGTATTTCAGGGTTATTACAAGTTTGCCGTTATAGCCGTCCTCTTTAAATTCCACGTTAGATACGTAGCCTTCGTTTAAAAGGATGCCGGCTATAGCCTTTTTCATATTGGATGAAGGAACTTCTACCGTTTCCTTGTTTGCCGCCAGCGCATTCCTGACGCGGGTGAGCATATCTGCAATAGGGTCTGTCATTTCTATTTCTCCTCCTCTTACCAGCTCGATTTCTTCACGCCGGGAATCTGTCCCTTATAAGCGAGGTTCCTGAAACAAATACGGCATACTCCGTACTTGCGCAAAACCGCATGGGGTCTGCCGCAGATTGAGCATCTGGTATAAGCTCTCGTAGAGTATTTAGCAGGTTTCTGCTGTTTGTTTATCATTGCTTTCTTAGCCATACTTAACTCCTTACTTCTTGAAGGGCATTCCGAACGCCCTTAAAAGCTCTCTCGCTTCTTCGTCCGTTTTAGCGGTGGTAACGAAACAGATGTCCATACCCCTTATCTTCTCTACCTGATCGTACTGGATTTCAGGGAAAATAAGCTGTTCCTTTATACCCATGCAATAGTTGCCCTTACCGTCGAAGCTGTCCGCAGGAACGCCGCGGAAGTCGCGCACTCTGGGAAGAGCTATCGATACGAACTTATCGAAGAAATCGTACATCATTTTGCCGCGGAGGGTTACCTTCAACCCGATGGGCATTCCCTCGCGCACCTTGAAGTTTGCGACTGACTTTTTAGCCTTGCAAATTACGGGCTGCTGACCCGAAATGATCTTCATTTCGTTCTGTGCAATCTGAATTGATTTTGCGTTGTCCTTGATGTCGCCTAAGCCCGAGCTTAAAATGATTTTAACAAGCTTGGGAACCTGCATAGGGTTCTTGTAGCCGAACTTTGCCGTGAGGGCGGGACATACTTCTTTTACGTAGCTTTCAAGCATTCTTGAATTATAAACTTTATCTTGTTTTACTGCTTTCTTAGTAGCCATGTTCACCCTCCTTATTCAGCCTTGTCGTCCGTATTTTCGGGTACCGCGGTTTCGGCTTCCGCCTTTTGCGCACGTTTTCTTACGCGCTTTTTAGGCTCTTCCGTCTTCTTAGCCGCTTTGCCCGCCTTACCTGCGTAAGCGCTGTCGAGCGTTGCGCCGCACTTGGGGCATACCCTTACGTTCTTGCCGCCGACGGTTGAATGCTTAACTCTTACCGCCTTGTCGCAAGCGCCGCAGATAACCATAACGTTGGACGCGTCCAGGGGAGCGGGGATATCCGTAATCTGGGAAACCTCGTTCGCCTTTCTTGCTTTCTTCGCTTTCTTGTGAATGTTAACTCCCTCAACGGTAACCGTACCGCTTTTGGGGGAGGTTGCAATTACCTTTCCCGTCTTTCCCGCATACTTGCCGGATATAACTAATACGTTGTCGTTTAATTTTACGTTCATAGCTTTTCTCCTTTAATTACAGCACTTCGGGCGCGAGGGAAATTATCTTCATGTAGTTCTTTTCACGAAGTTCCCTTGCAATGGGTCCGAAGATACGCGTGCCGCGCGGTTCCTTGTTGGTGTTGATAATTACTGCTGCGTTCTCGTCGAAACGGATATACGTTCCGTCGTCGCGCCTGATGCCTTTCTTTGTGCGTACAATAACGGCTTTGACTACTTCGCCCTTTTTAACCGCGCCGCCGGGAGCCGCCGTTTTAACGGAGCACACGATGACGTCGCCGATGTTGGCAAACTTTCTGAAAGAACCGCCGAGTACCTTTATGCACATAAGCTCTTTTGCGCCGCTGTTATCCGCGGCCTTGAGCCTTGATTGGGGTTGTATCATAAAAACTCTCCTATTTTTGAACTTACAACTTTCAGAGGATTACGCTCCGCAAATATAAGCGAAGTGGGTAGCTCCGCTCTCCTTTGAGCGACAGGCGCAATCTTGAATTGATTTAATAATGATTTTAATATCTGATTAGCGGATTACTATACAAACCGCTTACTAAAATTGCAGAGATGCAAGCAAGACAAGGAGCGCGCGGCTTTTCAAGGGGAGTTTACTTGAAGTAAACGTCGTACCGATGCCGAGGGTTCCTTTTGGGAAACGGCATACCCGCGGAAAAACGCAAGCGCGACACCGTATTGCGCCGCATATATGCAATTTTACTTTGCTTTCTCGATGATTTGGGCAACGCGCCAATTCTTATCCTTCGACAGCTTGCGCGTTTCAACGATTAAAACCTTGTCGCCTTCGCCGCATTCGTTGTTCTCGTCGTGAGCCTTGAAGCGGGTGGTCTTGGTTATAGTCTTTTTGTAGAGGGGGTGTTTGGTGTTTTCACGGACAGCGACTACTACCGTCTTGTCCATTTTATCCGAAACAACGATACCTACTCTTTCTTTTCTGAGCGTCGTTCTGTTTTCCATTCTCTTGCCTCCTTACGCCTTCAACTGCCTTGCGCGGATTACGGTGTTTACCCTTGCAATGTCCTTTTTAACGAGGTTGATTGCGAGGGGGTTTTCAAGCTGACCCGAAGCGTGGCGGAAGCGAAGGTTGAAAAGTTCGCTCTTTAATTCCTGAAGCTTTTTCAAAAGCTCTTCATCGCTTAAATTTACTATTTCTTTAGCCTTCATTTACTTCACCGCCTTCCTGAACCGGCTCCAAGTCGCTCTTTAAAACGAACTTGCACTTAACGGGGAGCTTGTGGCTTGCAAGGCGCATTGCCTCACGCGCGACGTCCTCGCTTACGCCAGCCATTTCAAACATAACTCTGCCGGGTTTTACTTCTGCCACCCAGTATTCAACCGAGCCTTTACCTGAACCCATACGGGATTCTGCGGGATGCTTGGTTATGGGCTTATGGGGGAATATGTCTATCCAGACCTTACCGCCGCGCTTGATAAATCTCGTCATCGCGATACGCGCCGCCTCTATCTGTCTGGAAGTTATTCTTCCGCCTTCGAGGGACACGAGACCGTATTCGCCGTAAGCAACCTTGTTGCCCTTCTGCGCCTTACCTCTTATCTTGCCCCTGTGCTGCATTCTGCGTTTAACTCTCTTGGGGATTAACATTACTCTTCGCCTCCCTCTGAAATAATCAGACGCTTAGCGGTATCAAGCACTTCGCCCTTGTAAATCCAGCACTTTACGCCGAGTACGCCGAAGGTGGTATGCGCTTCCGCAAAGCCGTAATCGATGTCGGCACGGATTGTCTGAAGGGGAATCGAACCGTCGTGATAGCTTTCACTACCCGCGATTTCTCTGCCGTCGAGCCTGCCGCCTACGGTTATCTTAACGCCCTTTACGCCCGTCTTAGATACTTTTGCGATTTGCTGTTTAACGGCTCTTCTGTAAGATACGCGCTTTTCAAGCTGCGCCGCTACGGACTCCGCTACGAGCTGTGCGTCCTGATCGATTTTTTCAACTTTCTTAACGTTGATAACTATTACCTTGCCCTTGGTAAGCTTGGCAAGGTCTTTCTTTATTACTTCTATTTCAGCGCCTGCTTTACCGATAAGCACGCCGGGACGACCCGTGTATATGCCTATTTCGATTTTATTTGCTGCCCTGATAATGGTGATTTTGCTTATCGCCGCATCGTAATACTTCTTCTTTAAGAAGGTACGGATGTCGTTGTCCTCTTTGATATACTTGCCGAAGTCTTTCTTATCGGCATACCACTGAGTGTCCCATGCGGAGATAACGCCAACTCTTAAACCGTGAGGATTAACTTTTTGTCCCATATCTCTCTCCTTAAACCTTCTTTGCGTCAAGTATGACGGTTACGTGGCTGGTTCTCTTTAAGATTGCATGTCCGCGTCCTTTGGATACGGGTTGCATTCTCTTCAAATGAGGACCGCCGTCTGCGAATGCTTCCGAAACGAACAGGTCGCCCCTGTCCATTCCCTGGTTGTGTTCTGCGTTAGCGGCTGCCGAAAGAAGAACTTTCTTCACTTCGTCGCTGCCGCCCTTGTTGCAATAAGTCAAAATTGCCTCAGCCTCGTCAACCGACTTCCCGCGGATAAGGGCAAGTACCGTCCTTATTTTGTAGGGGGAAATTCTGAGGTATTTGGCGGTTGCATAAGGACGCTTGTCTTTATTTGCCTCTATTCTTTCCTTTTTCAAGTTCATATTCTTAGCCATAATTTAAGCTCCTTACTTCTTGGCGGTTTTAGCCGCGTGTCCCTTAAACGTTCTCGTAGGGGCAAATTCGCCGAGCTTGCAGCCGACCATATCTTCGGTAACGTACACGGGAACGTGCTTTCTGCCATCGTAAACGGCGATAGTATGTCCTACCATCTGGGGGAATATCGTGGTTGCGCGCGACCAAGTCTTAACAACTTTCTTTTCGCCCGCCTCGTTCATAGCCAAAATTCTTGACATCAGCCTTTCTTCGGCGTAAGGTCCTTTCTTAATGCTTCTTGACATCGTCTATTCCTCCTTAATTAATTCTCTTTAAAATGAATTTGGAAGTGGGATTCTTCTTCTTTCTCGTCTTATAACCCAAAGCAGGCTTGCCCCAAGGGGTCATAGGACCTGCGTGTCCGACGGGCGATTTGCCTTCGCCGCCGCCGTGAGGGTGGTCGTTAGGGTTCATGACCGAACCGCGGACGGTGGGACGGGTACCGAGGTGACGGGTCTTGCCCGCTTTACCTATACGGATAATCTCGTGTTCGAGATTACCTACCTGACCTACCGTTGCCTTGCACTTCAATGAAACGAGTCTCATTTCGCCCGAAGGCATCTTTATAGTCGCGTAAGCGCCCTCTTTCGCCATAATCTGAGCAGAGATACCTGCAGAACGCGCGATCTGCGCACCCCTGTCGGGTTTAAGCTCGATTGCGTGAACGACGGTACCGACGGGAATATCGGCAAGACAGAGCGCGTTACCGCTCTTGATGTCCGCGCCTGCGCCTGAAACGACCTTGTCGCCTACGTTCAAACCAACGGGCGCGAGAATGTATCTCTTTTCGCCGTCGGCGTATGCAAGAAGGGCGATGTGCGCCGAACGGTTGGGGTCGTACTGAATGGACTTAACCGTTGCGGGGATGCCGTCTTTATTGCGCTTGAAGTCGATAATTCTGTATTTGATTCTGTTGCCGCCGCCGATGTGACGAACGGAAATTTTGCCTTGATTGTTTCTGCCGCCCGATTTGCGCTTGTCGTGCAACAAACTTCTTTCGGGTTTGTCGCCCGTGAGTTCGGTGTACGCGCTTACCGTCATAAAACGGCGTGCAGGGGAGGTAGGTTTATACCTTTTAATAGCCATTTTTACGCCTCCTTACGATAACGAGTTGAAGTACTCAATCGCCTTGGAGTCAGCGGTGAGCTGGACGACTGCCTTCTTATAGTCGGGGGTGTAGCCTTCGCTTCTTCCCATTCTCTTCTTCTTACCGTGGCAGTTTACGGTGTTGACGTATTCAACTTTCACGTCAAACAGCTTTTCTACCGCGGACTTAATCTGCGTTTTGTTTGCGGACTTTTTAACGATGAACGTGTATTTTTTGTCCGCTATTCCGTCGTAACCTTTTTCGGTGAGGAGCGGTTTTAAAATTATATCTTCGGCAAACATTATTCTCCGTAGACCTCCTCGATTTTCTTAACTGCCGCTTTCGTCATAACGACCTTTGCGTTCGCAACGACTTCGTAGGTTGAAATCTGCGCAACGGGCAAAGTCGAAAGCTCCTGTATGTTTCTTGCGGCGAGGATAACCTTCTCGTCGGAGTTATCCATTACGATAACCGCGGACTTGTCAAGGCTCAAAGCCTTTTGGAAGGCAACCATTTCCTTCGTCTTGCCGTCTTTAACCGCAAGCTTGTCAACCACGACCAACTCGCCGTCGGCAACCTTTTTGGAAAGCGCGGATAAAAGCGCGCCGATCTTCGCCTTCTTGTTCATATCCTTGGAGAAGTCGCGGCTCTTGGGTGCGAATACAACGCCGCCCTTTATCCATTGAGGTGCGCGGATCGAACCCTGACGGGCGTTACCCGTGCCCTTCTGTCTCCAAGGCTTTCTTCCGCCGCCCCTTACTTCCGTACGGGTCAGGGTGGATTTCGTGCCCTGTCTTTCGTTTGCAAGGCGGGTTACAACCGCCTGGTGAATGAGCGGTTCGTTGTATTCAACGCCGAATACTTTATCGCTCAACTTCATAGTGCCGGCTTCGGTGCCGTCCATTTTATACACTTTTACGCTAGGCATTTCGTACCTCCTTACTTAACGGTGTCGTTAATGGTAACGACGCTGCCGTTGGGTCCGGGAACCGAACCCTTTATAAGCAAACAGTTTCTTTCAACGTCTACTCTTACTATCTCGAGATTCTGTACGGTTACGTTTTCAACGCCGTACTGACCTGCGAGGCGTTTGTTCTTGAATACTCTCGAAGGCGAGCTGTTCGCGCCCATTGAACCGGGTTCCCTGTGCACGGGACCAACGCCGTGGGTTTCCTTCAAACGGTGCTGATTCCAACGCTTGATAACGCCCGAATAGCCGTGACCTTTGGAAACGCCGTGAACGTCGACCTTGTCCCCTGCCGCAAAGACGTCTGCCTTGATTTCTCCGCCTACCGCGTAGGAAGAGATGTCCGCAAGGCGGAATTCTTTGAGTACTTTGCAAGGCTTAACGCCCGCTTTCTTGAACTGACCGAGTTCAGGCTTGGTTAAAGCCTTTTCCTTCGCCTCGTCAAAACCGAGCTTCAAAGCAGCATAGCCGTCCTTTTCTACGGTTTTGATTTGCACTACGGGGCAGGGACCCGCTTCGATTACGGTTACGGGGATAACCTTGCCCTCCGCCGTAAATATCTGCGTCATTCCCGCTTTACGGCCGATGATTGCTTTATTCATTGATAAAGTTCTCCTTATAAAATTTATTTTTCAGATACCGCCTTGCGTTGTCCCGCCGTTGCCGTCGTCCACGCTCGATTAAAGTATCTATATTGACAAATGAGTTTACAAATTTTCTTATGCTTCTGCACAAACTCACACTGCTGAGATGGCATAGCCGGAAATTGAGTGCGCTAACCCAAAAATGTGATTTTGGGTTGCGCCGTTAATTATATATAATAATGAAATGCGCTTATAATTTAATCTTGATGTCAACGCCTGCGGGCAAATGCACCGTATCCAACAACTTCGCGTTGGGGGTGTAGATGTCGATTATACGCTTATACGTTCTCTGCTCGAACTGTTCGCGGCTGTCCTTATACTTGTGGGGAGAGCGGATAATGGTAACTATTTCCTTCTCGGTGGGGAGGGGAATAGGCCCCGAAATTTTTGCGCCGCTCTTCTTCATCGTTTCAACGATGCGCGAAGCCGCAAGGTCCACAAGCTCGTGGTCGTAAGCCGAAAGTTTAATTCTGATTTTCTGTCCTGCCATTTTAAAACTCCTTTAACCTAACGAAATTTAAGTTTCGCGCGTCAACTGACCCGTGTGTATCGCGCTTTTCCCGTGAAAAAACACCGCGTAGCGGCGTTGGGGTAAGCCACGGTTAGTCGCAAGGGTCGCGCCCTCACATTTGTCAGCGCAAATTATCTGTAACGGGGACTTACCGTTTTTTGCAGTAACTTTGCACCTCTTCCCTATACACTTTTGCGGGTTTTCCGCCCGCAACACGGGGCAGAAATTTTGACACGCTTAACTATTATATAAAAGCAAAAACCAAAAGTCAACGGAATTAAGCCGCTTTTTTTATTATTTTTGACCGTTTCAAGGCAGTTTTAACCCTGTTTTTGCGCCAAAAACTATATTTTCCGCCAAAAATGAAAATACCCCCTATATCTTGTCCGTATTTTACAAAATTCCGCAGAAAACGCACGTTGAAAAATATGTCAAAAGCGGGTATTATATTTTCTTATACTTTTTTAAAAATGTGAAATAGTTCTATTTTTGTTATTTTTTAACAGAAATTACTTTGAAATCGACTCAGCCGCAAGCGCAAGCCCCGTTTTAAAACCCTTTTTATAGGCAGCTTTTTCCGCCTCGTTTTCTATTCTGAAATTTAGAAGCCTCATATTTCCTATTACCTCCCTTTGCTCTTTCGTAAGGTTTGGCATTAATTGGGAAACATATTCTCTCATTTTCTCTCTCATTTGTTCATATTCCTCTCCCCTATCTTTCCAATTCACAAAACTGCTTTCAAATTCGTAAAATTCGTCTAATAATTTCATAATAATTGCTCCTATTAATAAAAAATTTTACATCATTTAGTGATGTTAGTCAAGAATTTTACATCACAAACTGTCATATTTTAAATTATGGAAGATGTCGCAAAGCAAATAGGCAATAACATAAAAGCTGCACGCAAAGCGAAAAAGCTAACTCAAAAGGAAGTTGCACAGCATATGTATATGACTCAACAGCAATACAGCAGATTTGAAAATGGCAAATTTGAGTTTAATTACTCACAAATTTTACAATTATGCGACTTGCTTGACATAACACCAAATGAAGTTTTTGAAAAATAATGATATAGTTATGTATTATGTTGATGTAATCAGACAAATTATGCAAGAAAAAGGTTTGAGCCAACAAGCACTTGCAGATATTTTAGGAATAAATCAAACCACGGTAAGTCAATGGCTGTTGGGGCGCAAAAAGCCAAGCTATGACAATATACAATCGTTATACGAAAAATTGGGCGTTATGCCAAATTGGTTGTTCGGTATTGATTAAAAAAACTTGCCGCCCGCGGAAATTTCCGCGGGCGGCATTTTTATTGCGTGAAAAAGCGCAAGCGTTTTACGCAAGTTTTGCGTGTTTGTTTTAAAATATTTACGCAAGTTTTGCGTACCAGCTGAAAGAAATTTGCGCAAGTTTTATATTTCGCCCGCGCGTAAATTTAAGGGTGCGCGTGCGTTTTTGAAATTGGGTATTGAAATCTTGCCGATTCTATACTATAATATATTTAACAACCGTATTACACGGGATAAGGGGATTAAAAATGAATATTACAGCTAAGGAAATTCGCAACGTTGCGGTTATCGGGCACAGCGGCGAGGGCAAAACTACTCTTTGCGAGGCTATGCTTTTTAACGGCGGCGTGATCGACAGAATGGGCAAGGTTGAGGACGGGTCGACCCTGATGGACTTTGACGAGCTTGAAAAAGCCAAGAAAATCTCCGTCTACACCTCAGTTTCCTATCTTTTATGGAAAGGCGTAAAGATAAATCTTTTAGATTTACCCGGGTTTTACGACTTCGAGGGCGAGCGGCACGAAGGGCTTGCAGCTTGCGGCGCGGCGGTTCTGGTTATAGGTGCAAACGGCGTTTTACCTATAGGCGCGGAAAGCGTGGTCGAGTACTGCCTTAGACTCGGCAAGCCGCTGATTATTTTCATTAACGGTATGGATAAGCCCAACGCCGACTATGCGGGCACTCTCCGCGCGCTTAAAGAAAAATACGCGGGCAAGCTTGCGCCCATACAGTTACCCATTACGGCGGACGGAAAAATGACCGGATACGTGAACGCTATTCAGGAGAGGGCGTACAAGTTCTCCACCCAAGGACCGCAGGAGATACCCGTCCCCGCGGAGCTTAAAGCGCAAATGGACGATATGCAGGCAAGCCTTATGGAAACGGCGGCGGAAAACGACGAAATTCTTCTCGATAAATATTTTGCCGAAGGCAAGCTTACCAAGGATGAAACGGTGCACGGCGTAAGGCGCGGCATAGCTACGGGCAGCGTTATCCCCGTAATGGCGGGCAGCGCGTTGCAAAATCGCGGCGTTATAAATCTTTTGGACGAGATAGTGCGCTATATGCCCACCGCCAACGAGAGAAAAAATTCGCTTGCCACAGACCTCTTGGCGGACGAAATAGTAAACGTCAACTGCGAAGAGGACGGACCGTTTGCCGCGCAGGTGTTCAAGACCGTTTACGACGCGTATTCGGGCAAAATGAATTATATTAAGATTTTCCGCGGCAGACTGAAAACCGGTATGACGGTTTACAACCCCAACACCGAAACCGAGGAACGCATAGGGCAAATTTTTGCCCTGAAGGGCAAAAAAACCGAGCTCGTTCCCGAGCTTACGGCGGGTGATATAGGCGCGGTGAACAAGCTGACGAACACCGACACCAACCACACCCTTTGCGCCGTCGGCACTTCGCTTGTATTCGACCCCATACGCTTCCCCCGCCCCTCCCTTTCGCTTGCGGTCAAGACCGTGAATAAGGGCGACGAGGACAAGATTTTTGCTGGCTTTAAAAAGATGCTTGAAGAGGACTACACCTTCTCGGTTGAAAAGCGCACGGACACGGGCGAATTAATTTTGAGCGGACAGGGCGAAATTCACCTTGAAATGCTTGCAAAGAAATTAAAGGCGCGCTACGGAATAGACATAACGCTTACCGAGCCGAAAATACCTTACCGCGAGACTATACGCGCCGTGGCAAACGCCGAGGGCAAGCACAAGAAGCAATCGGGCGGGCACGGGCAGTACGGGCACTGCAAGGTGCGTTTCGAGCCGTTTGACGGCGACTTTGATTTCGGCGACGAGGTCGTAGGCGGAGCCGTTCCCAAACAATACATACCTGCGGTTGAAAAAGGGTTGCGCGAATGTTTAGGGCGCGGAGTTCTTGCGGGCTATCCCGTTACGGGCGTTCGGGCGGTTTTGTACGACGGAAGCTATCACGACGTGGATTCGTCCGAAATGGCGTTCAAGGCTGCAGCCGCGCTTGCCTTTAAAGATGGAATAAAGAATGCAAAGCCCGTACTTTTGGAGCCCGTAATGAAGTTGAAGGTTTTGGTTGCGGGCGAGTATCTCGGCGGGGTTATGGGCGACATATCCAAGCGCAGGGGCAGAATTTCCGAGAGCGAAACCGAAAGCAATCTGACTACGGTAGTTGCTGAAGCGCCCTTATCAGAGATAACCAAGTACGCAACAGACTTGCGCGGTTTAACGCGCGGACAGGGAAAATTTTCAACCGAGTTCCTGCGGTATGAAGAAGTTCCCCCTCAGCTTGCAGAAAAGATAATTGCAGAAAGCAAATAACAATATAAAAACGTAAAGTCCCGCGGCGAATGCCGCGGGGCTTTGATGTAATTTAAGATTTGTAATCGTCCGCATTACACGGTTAAGAGGAACGCTTATTAATAATAAGTTACCACTACCTCTTCGGGCGGGTCGCTTCTTTCGATCTTTTCGGCAATGAGAACGGGTCCCTCGCCGCGGTAAACCGCGTTCTTTTCAAACGCTATTTTCGCGGTCACCGTCAACCAATCGCGCGTTGCCACTCCCTTTATGAGGTCGTTCGTTTTTACGGCGAAACCGTCGTAGGCTATGTCCGCCTCGCAACAGGTCATTATATGCCTGCCGAGGACTATATAGCCCTTTGGCGCTTTTTTAGATACTGCCGCCATTCCCTTAAAGCGCACTGTTTTGCCAATATACTCGTCGACTTTTTCGGCAAGATCACGGTAAAACCAGGCAAAATCCCTGTCCTCCACCTCGATTACGGGCGCGTTAACGTCGAACGGCATAGGGTCCTCTACGTCGTCGTATTCGACTTTCCCGCCCAAATACTCGTAAACTATATCGGGGCGGCGGGATATCCCGCGGATAACCTTGTGGAAGTCCTCCTTGGAATACTCGCCCTTAAAGCGGTTGAATACCGCCATTTGCGTCATCTGCACCTTGTCGAATACGAGTTGGCGCATATTCTGGTTAAAATTCAAAAACGTAGTCGCGTCGAAGAACGTCATTATCTGGTCGATAACCCAATTCTCGGGCATTGCCTCGAAAAACTGAGATAAAAGCCAGGTTCCGTTGTACTCTACGACAACCCGCTCAACCTTATACTTTTCCGTGAGCTTAGTAAGGTTGTCCATAGTAAGCTCGTCCGCGCCTTCAAGCGTGACCTTTGTTACGTAGCGCACCTTGAAAAGGTCGGGATTATACTCCTCCTCGCCCTCTTCGCAGACAAGCAAAAGCGTCCTTTCGCCCGTGTTCATACGCTCGTCTTCAAGCGTTTCCTGTATGAATTTGGTTTTGCCCGATTCCAAAAAACCGAGAAATAAAAATACGGATACTTCCTGTTGTTCCATTAATTATTTCCTTTAAATAACGTGGATACTTAGCTATCTCTTTGCGCCTGATTATAGAATGAGATTCTTCGTTTCACTCAGAATGACAATGGTGTTCGTTTATTTGCGTTTTAAACGCCGAAAAGGTCGGTTAATTCTTTTTCGTTTATCTTTGCGCCTATAACGCACAGTCTGCCCGTGTACGCCGCGCCGCCCTCGCGCACGTCAACCTCTCCGGGGATATAATCGAAGTGCAACCACTTACCGCATGTGCAGGGCACTATGCCCTTGGCGCGTAAGACGGTACCGAAGCGCTTTTCGTCCGAAAGCGCGGAAAGCATTAAGGTAAGCTCCTCCTTGGAGAACTTTTTACCCGTTTCAACGCCCCAACTCTTAAATACGTCGTCCGCATGGTGATGCCCGTGCTCGTGGTGATGTCCGTGATCATGCCCGCAACCGCACTCATGGTCGTGGTCGTGGTGATGACCGTGGCAGCAGCCTTCGTGCTCTTCATCGTGCTCGTGGTGATGTTCGTGTTTTTCCATTTCGTGAAGTTCGCCCGCAAGGGTATCGACATGCTCCATAGCCGCAAGAATTGCCTTGCCGTTCAGCTCGTCCCAGTGCGTAGTTACGATGGTCGCATGGTCGTTATGTGCCTTGACAAGCTCCAACGCGGTTGCAAGCTTGTCTTCGCCCGCAACGTCGACGTGGCTGAAAATTATGCAGGACGCAGTTTCAATCTGGTCGTTGAAAAACTCGCCGAAGTTCTTCATATACATTTTGCATTTTGACGCGTCGACGACCGCCGCATGCGCGTTGATTTTGCAATCTTCAAGGTGCGCGCTTTCAACTGCGCGGATAACGTCCGAAAGCTTGCCCACGCCCGACGGCTCTATCAAAATTCTGTCGGGGTGGTATTCGCCGTATACTTTTTCAAGCGCCTTAGCGAAGTCGCCAACGAGCGAACAGCAGATACAGCCCGAATTCAGTTCGTTAATCTGAATGCCTGCTTCCTGTAAAAAGCCGCCGTCAACGCCTATTTCACCGAACTCGTTTTCGATTAAAACGAGCTTTTCTCCCGCGTAAGCCTCTTTAATGAGCTTTTTAATAAGCGTGGTTTTGCCCGCTCCCAAAAATCCCGAAAAAATATCGATTTTAGTCATAATAATACCTTCTTTATTTTTATGTAATCGCTTGATAATTAAGCGGATTAATTCTTTTTCTCCTCAACTAATCTATCCATATATGTTTCATAAATCCCGCTTACGAAATCTCCGTGATATTTATGAATTTCGCCGTTCTCAAAAATAAAATACCCGTCGTAAATTCCATACGAATAAAAACTCAACGCATACGTTACCTCGCCGCCTTTCCAAAACTTTACATTAACATTATCCCAATATTGTTCAGTGTTTATTTCAGTAACGGTTTCTTAACCGTGCTTACAACAATTGATAGTACTATAAATATCATATATTACGCGCGCGTCGGAGGACGTTCCGTAATGCTGTCAGAAAAAATACCGACGGCGAAAACGATGCAAGCGACAGGTAAAGAAGCAATTTTTTCATAAACCAAAGTATATAAGGCTTCTCCGTTTTAATAGGTAAGTTTTCTGAACGAGCCGTCCTCTTTATGTATCATAATATTAGCGTCCTGATTGTCCGCCAAGCTCTTGCAATAGTCGATAGCTTCCTTTTGGGTCTTGAAAAGCTTTATCGCCTTTGCTCCGCCCGCCGCTTTGATTTGCCACATATTGTTGTCCTTGCGCTTTGAAATATGGTAGGTCTTGGTCGCGGGCTTTGCGGGTTCAGACTTTGCGGAGGGTTTAGCTGCGGGTTTTGCCGTAGACGATTTGGTCGCAGTAGTATTCGTCGCGGTAGACTTAGCCGTAGCGGATTTTGCCGTCGCAGGCTTCTTTTCCGCAGGTTTGGCGGGTTCAGCCTTTACGGGCTTTTCTTCAACAACTTCTTCCTCTTCTTGTACGGGCGCCGTTTCTACAACGGGTTCGGGCTTTGATGGCTCTTCGTAAGTTACGGGTGCGGGTTGAGCGCTAATACTTTCTTCGGCTGCTCTTGCTTTTTTCTTCTTGATGTTTACGGCGCAGCAGATAATAACGATAATTGCAATAATAGCAACCAGTGCAACGGCGCCGATTATCCAATAAAGCACGGGAATTCCTAAAAACAGTTCGTCCATATTTGATACCTCATTCGTTTTTAAATATTGTAAACTAATTTAACGGTAAAATCAAGTGTTTGTCAAAAAGAAAACGCGTCCGCCGTTCAAACGGCGGACGCTACGGAAAAATCAAATTAATACTTTGTAACCTTTACGCTGTTCACGGTAATGGGCTGTTTGGGAACGTTGAAATTAACTTCGGTTGCGTTGCCGTCCACGCCAACCTCTTCTACGACGGTGTAGAAAGCGCTTGCCGTGCCGGAGTGATTGTCTGATATATAATCCTTAACTGCCGCAACGAGATCGTCAAACGCTTCGGTATCCTTGAGCTGAGCAAAAACCGCGTAATTCTTTTCCGTATAGGAAGAGCTAACGCCCGTCTGTAACGCAAAAACGGAAGTAGCGCAGTTGTTCTTATAATCGGCTAAAATGATTTGATCGTCCGTCGGTGTTACGTAAACCTTCCTGTTAGCCTCGCTCGATTCCTGCGCGTAATGATACATTTTCAGGCAACCGTAGTCCGCAGTAAGCGCGCCCTTTTCGATTACTTGATTAATGTTATTGTAGAACTCGCCCATAACGGTGGGGAGCTTGGTATCCTCTATAACCTTGCCGTCGGCGTCAACGTTGCCGTAAACCGAAACGGAGAGCTTGTCTGCGGCAAGCTGGGCATACGCGTCCTCTTTAGAGTATCCGTTCAGCGCGGGGGAATAAAAATATTCCGCCATCTGCTCCTTGTTTTCCACCTTTGCGGCGTAGCCGTCCTTATCGTAAGAATAAGCGCCCGTGAACCAGTCGCTTGACTGATAATCGTGAATTATCATATTATCGTAGAAACCTTCTTCGGTTAGTTCGATAAAATGCCTTACGGTGTGCGGATACATATTTCTATAAAGTTTATAGTCAACGTTATAAGTTTTGCCGTTGAATTCGTACGTAATGCGCACCTCGGGGTGGTCCGTTTCCGGCTTGCAGCCCGCAATGGCGCCAACCGAGCAAGCGATAAGCGCAGACGCAAAACACAATGCAATTTTTTTAAAGATCTTTGACTTCATAGCATTATCCGTATAATTATACCTTATTATTTTACTTTGAAAATAAAATGTCGTCAAGCGTTTTTAAGCTTTTTAACATAAAAGTTAAATAAAAAACCCGCCGACGGAGTTTACCGTTGACAGGTTTTGTTGTATTTGCTTAAAGTCGGTATTCCTGTAACCGTTTAAAATACGCGGTTAAGCGGAACACTTACTCCAAAACTGCGGTTGCGCCCGCTGCTTTGAGGTCTGCAAGAATCTTCTCCGCGTCCTCTTTAGCAACGTTCTCTTTGAGCACGCCGCCCTTTTCAACTGCGGTTTTAGCTTCAACGAGTCCAAGACCCGTGAATGCGCGTACAACCTTGATAACGTCAATCTTCTTTGCGCCTGCGTCCTTAAGAACGACGTTGAACTCGGTTTTTTCTTCTGCTGCTGCTGCGGGAGCTGCGCCTGCTGCGGGAGCTGCTGCAACTGCTACGGGAGCTGCTGCGCTTACGCCGAATTCTTCTTCAAGCGCCTTTACGAGTTCGTTAAGTTCCAAAACAGTCATAGTTTTGATTTCATCGATAAATTTCTTTACGTCTGCCATTTTATTAATTCTCCTGAATATTTTTTATAATTTAATGATTTTATTTTGCGCTTTAAGGGATACGCCAACCCTTTCGATTTAAGTTTTTGCTTAGTCAAGAATGACGGTGAACGTCAAAAATGCAGAGGAGCAAGCAAGACAAGGCGAACGCGGATTTTCCGACAGGAGTTTACTTGAAGTAAACGACTTTGGAAAAACGCAAGTTCAACGCTGTATCGCACAGCTTATATGCGTTTTTACGCCTGCTTTTCGGCAACGGCGTGCAACACTCTCACAATACCCGCAACGAGGTTGTTGAGTACGCCCACGAAGTTGGATACGGGAGCCTGCATAGAGCCGAGCATCTTCTCAACGAGTTCTTCCCTCGAAGGCATAGACGCAAGCGCTTTTACACCCGCCTTGTCCACATAAGCGTTGTCAACGAACGCGCTCTTTACCGTGATCTTGTTTTCATAGTCCTTTGCCGCCGCAACCATAAGCTTTGCGGCGTTGGTTTCGTCAGTGCCGAACGCAACCGCCGTAGGACCGTTAAGGTCTGCGTCAAAGTCCTTGAAGCCCAAATCGTTCAAAGCTTTTCTAACGAGGGTGTTCTTATAAACTTTGTATTCGCAGCCCGCTTCTTTGCACTTGTTCCTAAGCGCGGACACTTCTGCAACGGTAAGTTTGTTGTAGTCAACCAAAACGACCGACTTGGACGCCTTGATTTTATCCGCGATTTCTTGAACAACTACTTTTTTAGCTTCAAAATTAGCTGATTTTCTCTCTTCCGACAATTTTTTACCTCCCTTCCGTACTGAGCCGTACGGCTGATAAAAATAATTCCTTGCGCACAAGACGGCACAAGGAATTTTAAAATAATATACTTATCTAAAATCAGCTTGTAACCTGAGCGGGAAATTAAGCGTTGAACGCACCCGCCGTCTTGGGCAACAATTTCTTTACGTTTGATATTTTAAATTAAAGCAAATTACTTTGTCAAGCAATTTAGCCCTTATTATAAGTAACTTTTACGCCGGGTCCCATCGTGGCGGATAATGTGACGGACTTGATGTACTGACCTTTCGCCGCCGCGGGTTTAGCTTTGACTATTGCTTCCATAAGAGCGTTGAAGTTTTCGGTTATCTTTTCCGCGCCGAACGACTTCTTGCCGATAGGACAGTGGATAATTGCGGTTTTGTCAAGACGGTATTCAACTTTACCTGCCTTAACTTCCTTGACTGCCTTAGCTACGTCCATAGTAACAGTACCCGATTTAGGGTTGGGCATTAAGCCCTTGGGTCCTAAGATACGACCGATACGTCCTACCATACCCATCATATCGGGTGTGGTAATCATAACGTCGAAGTCGAACCAGTTCTGCGACTGAATGCGCTGGATGGTTTCTTCCGCGCCGACGTAATCAGCGCCCGCAGCCGTTGCCGCGTCCGCCTTGTCGCCCTTTGCGATAACGAGGACTTTCTTCGTTTTACCCGTACCGTTGGGAAGGACGAGAACGCCGCGGACCTGCTGGTCTGCCTGACGGGGGTCGACGCCCAAACGAACGTGCAGCTCGATAGTTTCGTCAAACTTTGCCTTTGCGGTATCGAGAACTATTTTAGTAGCTTCGCCCAAGTCGTAGGATTTGGAGCGGTCGTACGATTTAACGCTTTCTGCGTATTTCTTAGCAAGTTTCATAATCGCACCCCCTTACTCTTCTACCGTAACGCCCATAGAGCGCGCCGTGCCTTTAACCATCGACTTTGCCGCGTCCAAATCGGTGCAGTTCAAGTCGGGCATCTTGGTCTTTGCAATTTCTTCAACCTGAGCCTTGGTAAGCTTGCCCACCTTGTCGCGGTTGGGACGTGCGCTTGCCGTCTCCAACCCTAACGCCTTCTTTATAAGAACGGGCGTAGGGGGCGTTTTAAGCTCGAAAGTGAAGCTTCTGTCCTGATAGATGGTTACTACGCAGGGGATAATAAGTCCTGCTTGCGAAGCCGTCTTTGCGTTGAATTCCTTGGTAAACCCGGGTATATTTATACCGTGAGGACCCAGCGTAGAACCTACGGGGGGCGCAGGGGTTGCTTTACCGGCGGGAAGCTGCAATTTAACTACCGCAGTAATCTTTTTTGCCATTTTTAAATTCCTCCGTGTGGTGATTGCGAACGCGCCAGTGCTAAAAAAATTTAACGCGTTCTCCCACGTTTATATCTAAGCCGTATTAAACGGTTTAAAACTCATTAATCCTGAATTTTGGTGATATTGGAAAATTCCACTTCGGCGTCCGTGCTTCTGCCGAACATTTGAATATTGACCCTCACTTTTTGCGACGCGACGTTTATTTCGGTAATAACGCCCTCGAAGCCCTCCAAAGGACCCGAATCGACGTTCACCTTGTCGCCAACCGCGTAGACGCCCTCTTCCACGACGACGTCTTCAAGATGCATCTTGCGGATTTCCGCTTCCTTCATAGGGATGGGATAGCCTTGGGGACCGACGAAGCCCGTTACGCCTCTCGTGTTGGTTACCCAGTACCAAAGCTGGTTCGAGTAAATCATTTTAATGAACACATAGCAAGGCAAAAGCTTCCTCTCCACGACTTTGCGCTTGCCGTTCTTCTCTTCGATAGTCTGCTCCATAGGGATTTTGACGTCGAAAATCATACTCTGCAAATTGTTGTTTTCAATCAGGCGTTCCAAGCTGTCCTTCACCATGGATTCATAACCCGAATACGTGTGAAGAATGTACCAGCAAGGATTTACCGTATCTGCTACCATCGTTGCCATAGGTTTACGCTCCGATATCCGTGATTAATTTCAGAAGTTCGTTAAGACCGTAGTTGATACCCGTAACTACGACGAGAAAGACCGCCACGACGACGAGTACGACGCAGGTTGCCTTAACTACCTTAGGGAACGTAGGCCAGGTAACCCTTTTCAGTTCCGAAAAGGTTTCCTTCAGCCTCCTGCCCATTCTTACGAATATATTAGGTTTTTTAGCTTCTTGATTTTTTTGGTTGTTAGCCATAAAATAACTCCCTTTAATGTAAACGCCGTTTGGCGCGGGCATAAACTGCGAAGATGCAAGCAAGACAAGGCGCGCAAGGAAAACTTGAGGGAGTTTACTTAGCGTAAACGACCGAAAGTTGCCGCAGCGCAACGCCGTATTGCGAAGTATATGCGCAGTTTATCTTTTTACTTGCTTTCTTTATGCTCAGTATGCTTCTTGCAGAAAGGGCAATATTTGGAAATCGTAAGCCTGTCGGGGTCGTTACGTTTATTTTTATAACTGTCGTAGTTGCGGTGTTTGCACTCCGTACACTCAAAGGTTATCTTCGTTCTCACGTCTGCTTTCTTAGCCATTTGGAAAAACTCCGTACAAAAAAATTACACCCCCAAACTGAGTGCTAATTGAGTTTAACATTATTTCAAGGGCTTGTCAACTGCTTTTTCAATAATTCACAAAATTTTATTTTATATACGGTAGACTGTGCCCGTAGACATAACTTGGTTTTTAGCGGTTTAGTCAGATTATAATTTAGGCACTGCCTAAATATCAAGTTTTTTGCAGAATATCGCTCTATCATAATTATTACAATTAATTTATTTACGGAGTTAAACTATATGGAAACAACCTGCGACTCTTGCAAATATTACAGAGAACATTTCGTTAAAAAAGACACAAGATTATATCCCGTTGGCGGACACTGCATAAATTCAAATTTAACCGCGCATAAAAGAACGGCATATAATCCGAATAAAGACTGTAACTATTGGGAAAAAGCAGCCAACCAAAAAGAAGAACGACGGCAGGCGATAAAAGTTGTATTAATAAAAATGCAAAAAACGCTTGAACAGATAGCGATAATTTTAAAAGATGACGACATATAAGAAAGCGCTGCCGCGCATAATGCGCGGCAGCGCTTTAAAACTCTTTAATTTCAGTTCAAATCGCCGGCGGTGAAGGCGTACTGGTCTCTGTCCTCGGGGAAGATAGGTCCGGAAATCACGGGAAGGTTCAAGGGCGCAATGAACGCGCTTGCGGTAAGGTTGGTTACAGCCGCGCGAAGGTAAGGATATACGAGCTTGGTTGCCTCGATGACGAACTTCCTCTCATCGTTCTGTCCCTGAATATCCTCCACCTCGAAGATGCCCACTAAGGTTGCGAGGATATCGAAGGGTTTGGGCTCCGCTTCCGAGCTTTCGATTTTTACCGAAAGTGAAACGAAGTTAAGCTTATCGTTGCCGTTTACCTTTCTTACCTGACGGGAAAACTGAGGCTTTATGTCCAGCTTTGCGTCGGGTTCGAGTTTTACCCTGTTGAGCTTGAACGACAGCTCTTCGCCCGTTATGCCCTTGAAATCTATCTTCATAAAAATCTCCTTTAAAGACTTTGCACTCTCACCGTGCGCAGTCGGTTTATTTATTTTATAAACCAAGTATAGACCTTTTAAGCGTAAAAGTCAACTTTCATTGCGTTTTCGGGCGTTTTTTATTGATAATTCTTCGCTTAATATATATAATGAATAAGTATTTACGAGGAGATTTTCGCTTTGGGAAAAAAGACAATTTATTTTGACGGGTTTTGCGGCTACACCGTCGCCGTTATTGCAGAAAACGGTAAGGTAACAGAATTCAATTTCGAGAGACAGGCGAAAGGCTGCGCCGTGGGGAATATCTACAAAGGCAGGGTAGAAAGTGTTTTGAACGGTATGCAGGCTGCTTTCGTCAACTGCGGGCTGGAACGCAACTGCTATCTTTCCGCAGAGGATTTTACGCCTGACAGCGAAAAGTACGAGGGCAGAAACGCCGAATACTCATTCCCCGACCTGCACGAGGGCGACGAGATAATCGTTCAGGTGGTAAAACTCCCCGTCGGCAAGAAGGGTGCGAAAGTTACTACGCATCTTTCATTTGTGGGCAATTACTTAATCTATCTCCCCGACTCCCCCTTCGTGGGCGTTTCCCGCAAGATTGACGACGAAGAGTTAAAGCGCAACCTTGCAAATACCGCCAAGCACGTTAAAGAGGACGGCGAAGGGTTGGTGGTGAGGACCGCCGCCCCATACGCGCGGTACGACAGTATAAAGCAGGAATATTCTTACCTTAAAAACCTTGCGGACAATCTTGCTGAAAACTCCGCAAGCGCAACCGTAGGCGAGCTTCTGTATACCGACGACTCGCTGACGGTGAGAGTTTTAAGAGACGTTCTATCTCGCGACGTAGACCGTATTATAGTAGGCAACGCAACCTTGAAAGAGGGCGTGGAGAAGCTTTTGGGGCTTTACCCCGCGGATACGCGCCGCCCTGTCGTTCTTCACGACAACGGCAGAGATATGTTCGACGATACGGGCATTGCAAAACAAATACTTGCAATCGCCTCCCCCCGCGTAGATTTGGAAAACGGCGGGTACATAATCATAGAAAAGACCGAGGCGTTGACCGTCATCGACGTAAACACAGGCAAGTTCACGGGCGATTACAACCTTGAACAGACCGTCTATCACACCAATCTTCTCGCCGCGCGGGAAATTGCAAGGCAGGTTCGTTTAAGAAATATCGGCGGTATAATAGTCGTGGACTTTATCGATATGAACAGCGTTGCGCACAACCGCGCCCTCGTAGATGAGTTTGAACGGCTGTTAAAGACGGACAAAGCGAAGTGCGCGGTATCGCCTATGTCGCAGTTCGGGCTCGTCGAGTTTACGCGCAAGCGCATCGGCGCGCGCCCGCTCAGCAAAATGATAAAGCCGTGCAAGTACTGCCGCGATGCGGGCTATACTATGACGGCGGAGTACGTTCTGATGGGTCTAAGGGCAAGGCTTCTGAACGCGCTTGCCGACGGTGCAAAGGCAATAAAAGTAGATATGAACAACGACGTTTTGGACAAGCTTTTGAAATGGAGCGAGCTTTTAGCCGATTTAAAAGAGCACGCAAAGGGCGTAAAAATTTACGCTGTTCCGCACAGGACTTACCACGAGGAACAGATTAATATCCGCGTAGACGATTTCGATATTCCCTCGGACGCGGCTACGATAACGGACTTATAAATATAGAGACACTAAGCGGCGCGGACTTTTAAGTCCCCTGCAGCACTTCAAAAAAGCCTTGTTTTTACCGATTTTTGCTCGTTTTTTGCCTAAAATAGCCCGCTTTCAGGGCTATTTTTTATTTGCACCCAAATTGCACCCAAAATTTAAACGCCGTATCATTATTTGACTTCAGATATAAATTAATATAAATATTGAATTATTGTGTCAAAATAAGTTTATAAATCTATTGAGACTATTACTAAATTTATTTGACTTTTAATTCGACAGCAGCTATAATGGTATCATAAATATATTATAACTCTATTGACATTAAATGAGGACTGATTATGAACGATTTTTCAAAATATCCAAAGATAGATAAATATTATGGTGGTTCCGAAAGAAAACTGGCTATTTCAATTGACGGATTCGAATATATGCTGAAATTCCAAAAACAGGAAACATTTTCTAAGCGATTCAATCATATATCCGAATATCTCGGATCGCACATATTTGAGCTGCTTGGATTTAACGTACAGGACACGTACCTTGGAATTTACAACGGCGAGGAGGTTGTTGCCTGTAAAAATTTTATGGAAAACCCTGAACTGCAATTTGTTCCCTTTAACGACGTAGGCGAAAGTTCACTTGAACAGGATAAGGAAAAGTATCAATATTCCTATGAAGATATTATGCGCATGTTGAGAGAGAACGTAAAACTTACAAACGTTCCTGAAACGGTTTCGCTGTTTTGGGACATATATGTCGCAGATGCACTGCTTGGCAATTTCGATAGGCACGGCAGCAACTGGGGCTTTATTAAGAAAAACAATAAATACTCCCTGGCTCCCGTATTCGATAACGGTTCAAGTTTGTTTCCGCAGATGACCGACGAAAACAAGATGATTCAAATAATGAATTCCGAAGAGCAAACTAACGAAAGAATTTATAAGTTCCCGACTTCACAGGTTAAATTGAACGGAAATAAAAGCTCGTACTACGAAGTCATAAACAGCTTTCAATTTGAAGAGTGTAATGCATCCGTTATTAAAATTTATGAAACGTACTCGCAGGAAAAAGTAAACAAATTGATTGATGAAACGCCTTTTATTACAGAGATTCATAAAAAGTTTTATAAATATATGTTGGAGCAACGCTTCAAAAAGATAATAGAACCGGCGTATAAACACTTAAAGGAGAAGAAATAATGCGCAGCTTAGTAACCTCGGGATGGATATGTCTGCAAGACGAATATAATTTTGTTTATAAAATAGCACGTATTGATTATTCTGAATGGGAAGACGGCTGTTTTAAATATTCCTTCCATCCCTTTTATTCGGTAATAGATATACTACCCCCTCGACTGTTTCAGGGAATCCCCGGAATCGATTTAAGTTTAAGAAGGGCTTGTTACGAAAGGGAAAATATCGTACCCGTATTTATATCCGAAAGAACTCCTTCCGAAAACAGGGAAGATTTATGGCAATTATTGGAAGAAAGCGGAATGGACGCCTTAAACCGTTTGGAATGGCTGATAAGAACAAACAAGCGTTATCCTGGAGATAATTTCTTTGTTAAACCCGTTACAGGAGAAGACGTTATAACAGAAAGACGGTCTTCAATGTATCATTTAGTAGACAGATACGATAAAATTTTAAGAAAACTACTTGAAATTATATGCTTTGGCGATTGTTTAATCAGCGACGAAATAATTATCAACAACAATAACAGAGCAGAATATTACCGCCTGTTTATGGCAATGTATTTAAAGGATTATAACTCAAAGAGAGCCGCTCATATAGAAGGAATTAAAAGAGCAAAAGCAAACAACGTTTATCGCGGAAGAATGCGTGCTCAAATTGACCCGCTACTGTTCGAGAAAATTTCCGCCGCTTATTTAAACAATAAGATATCTGTTGAAGAAGCAACAGCAAAATTAGGTATAAGTAGGTCTACTTTTTTCAGAAGACTCAGAGATTTTAAATAGGATGAATTTTCGAATAAATAACTCTTTAACGTCATTTTAATTTTAACGCCGCAACAGAAATCTGTTACGGCGTTTTTCAATACTTAAAGTATTAGCTGCTCGTTGCTATTTACAATAAGCGTTAACATGTTGTCCCTTCCTACGGGATTTTGAGTACCGCAGGCTGACCGCGCTGCAACACGCAATCGAAGAAGAAATTTTAAACGAGCTAATTTATACGGAGAAAGTCGTATGAAACAGCCCAAGTCGCAAATAGATAAGCGCTACGAAGACAAACACAAAGAAGAACGCAAAGCCGCCCACGCGGTTTGGGGTACTTCGATGAAACGTGAAGACTTTGAGGAACTGAACAAGTTCCTTAAAAGTCATCACATACCAAAAGTCCAGCTTATTTTTGCGGGCTGGACAGCATTAAAAGAACAACTGAATAATTAACGGCGCAAGCAAAACCACGCTTTTGCGCCAGCGCAACCCAATTTGTTGCGACAGCAACCTCAGCGGTGGGAATTTGCGCAATTATAAAATTGTTTGCGCTTAAAAATTGCGCAAAGGGCGGCAGAGCCGCCAAAAATCACGGCAAATCGCAGCCGCAGAATAGGCGAGATTTGCGTGAACATATTGTAAAAGGAGGAACATGCAATGAAAAGAGAACATAGTATTCAAAGCTAACACACCGCAATTTCAGTCAATAGCCTTTTGCGGCATAAACCGCCGTTGCGCTTGATAGTAAAAAAGAGTAACAAAAAACCTAAACCAAACCAATATGTTAATGGTTCAATTTAGGTTAGTTGTGGTGCTTGTGGCCGGACTTGAACCGGCACGGTATTTCTACCGAGGGATTTTTAAGTCCCTTGCGTCTGCCTATTCCACCACAGCGGCGCGTTAGTTTTATTCAATCGTTGTTGCGAAGTAACAAATTTTGCTGCGTTGGCGGTTTTTAAAGCCCGCGCCGCTTACTTTAATTTTTTCCGTGCCGTTTAATAGCCCGAAGAGATACTTCGCCATCGCTCGGCATGACAAAGCCATGCCCGAAACGGCTAAAAAAACTTAAAGGAACGCTTTGAATTTTTCCTCAAAGCCTTCTTCAAGTTCGATAAGCTCGGTCAAAAGGCTTTTGACTTCTTCGTCCATAAACTTGCTGCCGTCGGTAAGCGACGTTCTCAGCGAGGTAATGCCGTTAACCGTGCCCCTTATCATCATCTGCGCGATATTCTGCGGCGAGTTGTCGTTTGCCGTGCCCATTTTAATTGCGCTCCACATCATTGCCTTTTTCATAGGGTTGGGTTCCTTAACGTCCACGTCGAACTTGTGCGCAAGCTCCGCCGCCTTAGAGCAAACCTTTTCATACTCTTCGTGCTGACGAAGAATTTCTTCCTTAATCGCCACGTCCTCCACTTCGGGCAATATATCCGAAATAGACGTCAACGCAAGCTGTGCGTTGCGGTAAATTTCAGCGATTATTTCGCTGTCTTTTTTTAAATCAGCCATTGATAATACTCCTCACAAAAATCTCGGCTATTCTGCGCCTGCGATTTTTCGTGACTTTTGGAAGCGCCGCCTCCCTGCCCGCAATTTCTCGGAGCACACACATATATAATCGCAGGCATTCCTCCGCTGCGCGAGCGATGGCGACGCTTTGCACACCTCAATATAAAAATTCAAATAATTTTGCGCAAAGGCGGCGCAGCCACAAATTGAGCGTGCTAAGCAAAAAGCGTGGTGTTTGCTTGCGCCGTTTATTATTCGTAAATGCTATGCCGTACAGGTTTTGGATGCCGTTGATTTTAATATGCGCACGATATAAAAATTTATACGCGGGACAAAAAAGGCTTGACGTACCGCAAGCCTTAGAGCATAATAAAATAATTTTAGAGTAACGGGCAATAAAGGCTTGACTTTTATACTTGCGGTATGTTAAATTTGATACTGAGCCGCTTGAAACGGGCTTTTTAAGTGCGCATTTTTGCGCCGCCCGATAAATTTCGGCGAGACGTGCGTCCGGCTTTGCGGACCGGATTGCAACAGGAGGTAAATTATGTACGCAATATTTGATAACGGCGGCAAGCAGTACAAGGCTTGCATTGGCGACCTCGTCAAGCTTGAAAAGCTTGCAGGCAAGGTTGGCGACGGCGTTGAATTCCCCGTAGTTCTTTTGTCGGACGACAAGGGCGTTCAGGTCGCAAACGAGGTTGCGGATTTAAAGGTTAAGGCTGAAATCGTTTCCGAAGGTAAGGACAAGAAGATTATCGTCTTCAAGTACAAGCCCAAGAAGAACGAGAGGAAGAAGCAGGGTCACAGACAGCCCTACACTATGGTTAAGGTTACGGCTATCGGCGCGGTAAGCGAAGAAAAGCCCGCAGCTAAAAAGCCTGCGGCAAAGAAACCCGCCGCACCTAAGGCAGCTCCCGCGGCAGCGGCTGAAAAACCTGCGGCTAAGACGACGGCTAAAAAGCCGGCAGCTAAGAAAGCTGAATAATTCAAGGAGGATAACGGAATGTTTTTTATAAGTTTATTCGCTCATAAGAAAGGAACGGGTTCTTCCCACAACGGCAGAGACAGTAACCCCAAAATGCTCGGCGTTAAGCGTGCCGACGGTCAGCACGTGCTTGCAGGCAATATTTTAGTAAGACAGCGCGGCACCAAGTTTAAGCCCGGCAACAACGTAGGCATCGGTAAGGACGATACGCTTTTTGCGCTTATCGACGGCACGGTTAAGTTTGAAAGAGTAGGCAGAGACGGAAAACAGGTTTCTATCTATCCCGTTGCCGAATAATTGAGATTTTGAAAATGAGAGCTTTTACGGCTCTCATTTTGTTTTAAGGAGGTTTTATGATTAAGGTATCCCCTCTTTCGGACGCAACGCAAAAGGAGTTTGAAAAGCTTTTTGCCGACTATTACGCCGAACTCGGTTGTGACGATAACGTCTCCCACCTCTTGGAAGAATATATCTTGCCCGACCTTTTGGCGGGACTTATAAAGATTGATATTTTAAAGGACAGTGAAATTTACGCGGGGTTCGTCGTCTATCAGACGGACGACATCGACAACGAATGGAACTTCAAGGAAGGCTGGGGCGACATACGCGAAATTTACGTCTCCCCCTCCCGCCGCCGTCAGGGTTTGGGAAAGCTCCTATTATATACTGCGGAAATGAAGCTTAAAGAAGCGGGCACGCAAAAGGCGTACTGCCTGCCCGCCGAAGGCGCGGAGGAGTTTTTTACCGCCTGCGGATATGAGCGCGGCAACGAATACAGCGAAGAGATTGACGCCTTCGTCTACGAAAAAACCGACTTAAACAACAAGTGCGGCGCCCGCTGATTTTGCGACGGCATACTGCACCGTGTCATTTTGAGCCAAAGGCGAAGAATGCACATATTGTTTTAAGTTTCTTTATTTACTCAGAATGACAAGAATGGTACTGTTACCAACCAGTTTACATTAAAACAAGCCTTGCGGCGTAAAGCCGCAAGGCTTGTTTTATAGACAAAACGGATGTACCGTGGTATAATACGGATATGAACAAAATTGTTTTTGCGGGTTGCGGCTCAAACTGTGAGAAGCTAAGCAGGTATTTGGAAATTATAACCGACGGCGAAACGGTAATTGCCGTACCCCCCTATTGCAATTACGGCGGAAAAACGGACGGTTTACGCGCGCTTATAGACCAACCGGTTATGCCCGTTAAAAAAACCGTAGTATTTGCGGACGACGGCGAAATAAAGCACGCCGTCAGGCAAGCCGAAAAATTTTTAAAGCTTAAAGGAAACGATTCCGTGTTGCAGGCTTTGGGGAATTTACTCGTAAGCTACGTTAATTTTTACTCGGGCGACGGAAAGTTTTCGCCCGTGGTTGAACTTGTGCGGGAGGACGTTTCAAAAAACCTTTCAAACCCAGCCTACGCTTTGGACGACTTTATAAAAAAACTGCCCTTAAACTACGACTACGTTAGGAAGCTTTTCCAAAAAGAAACAGGCTTAACGCCGCGCGCCTACCTTGAGGGGCAGCGTATGGAGCTTGCGGCAAATTTAATTTCAAGCGGGGTAACCAACAAATACAGCAATTACTCCGTTTCGCAGATTGCCGAAGCCTGCGGGTATTTGGAGCCTTTATACTTTTCACGAGTATTCAAAAAGCATTTCGGGGTATCGCCCGTTTTATTCAAACAGGGCTTCCACGGCAAGCATTAAACCGAGCTTAAAGCCCTCTTTATAACACCGTCTTGCGCCTCGGACTCTTGCCGCTTTCATAATCGTAAATCTCGTTATATTGCTGTTTTTGTTCTTCGGTTAAGCTCGCAAAAGAAACAGGGCTTACGCAGAGCTGTATCTTTTATTGGGAAAAGGCATTAAAAATACCGACAGCGCAAGCCGTGGTAGTTTTAGCAAAATATTTCAGCGTGACTGCCGATTATTTTTTAGGCTTGGAAGATTAAAGAGATTTTTCACTTCGTTTTGCGCCTTATTACAAAAAGCTCTTACAATAAGGTGCGCAAAGTATCGCTAACGCTCACGCAAAATGACAGTGTGAACAGAATAAATCACGCCCCGCGGCAATTAGCCGCGGGGCGTGATTTATATTAAAGTTTACTTTCTTAACATTTTTATTTCGGTGTAAGCCATTACGAACGGACCGGTACCCTTTGCGTCGTTCTCTACGACGGGTTCGGAGATATAATATTCGTACGTGCCGTCGCGGGCGGGGTTGCTTTCGGGTCCTAGCCCTGCCATCAGGCAGATACCGCCAAGGTTAAGCTCTCCGTCGGTTTCGGTGAGATATTCGCGGCAAATCCCGTTGAAAATCTTTTCGCCGACGGTGGCAAAGCGCCTGTCGACGAAGCCGAGACGCGCGCCCTTCATCATGGCGTAAGCTATCATTGCGCTGCCCGAGGTTTCAACGTAGTTGCCCTCCCTACCCTTTTGGTCGACGACCTGCCAGAACATATGCTTTTCGGGGTCGATATACTGCTCTAACCCCTCAATAGTCTTTCTGAAAATCGTAATAAGCTCGGTCTTTAAATTGGGACGCGACAAGTCGAAATAGCTTATTGCGTCCACCAAGCCGACGGTATACCAGCCGATGGAGCGAAGCCAAAAACTCTTTGAAAGACCTGTTTCGAGGTCTGCCCAAAAAGCTTGCTTAGATACGTCCCAACCGTGGTAGTAAAGCTGTTTGTCATTATCGTACATATTGAGCCAAACGTTCCTGAACTGCTTTACTATATCGCCGTAGTTCCTGCCGCGGTTGAAAGTAGTTTCGTAGCGGGTATAGAATACTTGCGCCATATACAGCCCGTCAAGCCATACCTGATTGGGATAAATTTTCTTGTGCCAGAAGTTGCCCGTTTCGGTACGTGGCTGGCTTTGGAGTTGACTGTATAAAAGATTTATCGCCCGCTTGTACTTGGGCTTGCCCGTTTCCTTATATAAATCGAAAAGCACCCTGCCCTCGTTTATATTGTCAACGTTGTAGGTTGACATTTCATAGCCGCGGATAGTTCCGTCGTCGAAAACGTAATAATCTATGAATTCGTCTACGAAATCAAGATATTTTTTGTTGCCCGTAAGTCTGTAAATGTTGTATAACGACGTCATCATACAGCCGTCGATATAGTTCCAGGCGGGCTCTTTGCCCTTTTGGATATTCTCAATATTCCATATAGGCGCATCCGGGGTACTTTCTTCTATAAGTCGGTTTATATATCTGTCTATTACCGAATAATCCATTATTTTCTCCTATTCTTCAACCACGTTGCCGCAGTTCTTCTTTATTATTTTTTCGCCGCAAACGCCCTCGAAGGCGACGTTTTTAAGCACGAGGTTTTCAACATTGTCGACGTAAAGCCCCTCTTTGCAGTATTCGCGCACGTGTTCGAGCATAGCCGGAACGAATGGCTTTGCGTCCTCCTTGAACGAGAAGCTGACGTTTTCTATGCGGATTTCCTTGATTGGTTGTTCAACGAGCCCGTCGAAGTAGCCCGCCATACACTCACAGTTTACGCACTCGATGTCCTTAAAAACGAATTTGCCGAGATAGGGCGTGCCGTCGTCAACCGCTCTTTTTTCACGCGACCAGACGAATTCGGTATGTCCGTCGGGGTCGCAGAAGTAGTACATATTTATTACGAGCGGGGTTATGACGTTGTCCATTTTGATGTTTTCAAACGTTACGCCGTCGATAATTCCGTCCTTGCCGCGACCGCGTCTCGACTTTATGCGAAGCCCTCTGTCAGTGTGTCTGAACAGGCATTGCGACACGGAAAGGTTCTTCACCCCGCCGCTCATTTCGCTGCCGAGGACTATCGCGCCGTGACCGTTCTGGAAAAGGTTGTTCCTTAAAGTGTGGTTTGAAGCGGGGGTTTTGTAGGTTTTACCCATATACAGCTTGCCCGCCTTTATGGCGCAACAGTCGTCTCCCACGCTGAACGAGCAACCGACTATATCCACTTTGTCGCAGCTTTCGGGGTCAAGCCCGTCGGTATTGGGTCCCGTGTAGGGGTTTTGAACTTTCAAATCGTAGAATTTGAGGTTTTTAGAGAAAAAGGGATGCAAGTTCCAACTTGCGCTGTTACAGCAGGTTACGCCGTGGAATACGACGTTTTGGCATTTATTGAGGAAAACCAAACGGGGACGTGCTACCTTTCTGCCCTTAGGGGTCGCCCACCAGGTGGAATTGTCCGCGTTGCCGTTGATTACTCCCTCGCCGACGACTTTAATATTCTTCTGTCTGTACGCCGAAACGAAGGATTGGTGACAGTCGAACGGTTCCCCCTCCCAGCTTGCAAGAATTTCTTCCTTGCCGTTCAATACGGTGCGGGCGGGGATATAGGGGTAATTCTCCTCTACGACGTCGCCCAAAAGAGTTGCGCCCTTTTTGAGTTCAAGGGTGATATCGCTCTTTAAAACAATGGGGCGGACTAAATATTCGCCCTCGGTGAGAACTACCCTGCCGCCCTTGGGGCAACCGTCGATAGCCATTTGCACGAAGTAGGTATCGTCCGACTTACCGTCGGCTTTTGCCCCGAGCGACTTAACGTCGATTGCCGCGCTTTCCGCATCGGTGGTGAAGGTTATCTGCTTTTTGCCCGAACTCAATTTTACGGTATACGTGGTTGAGGGCGTTAAGTTAAAGAGCGAAAAAACGTTGGTAGTGTGTTTGTCGCCCGCCTTTTCGCCGTTGAGGTAGACCTCGTAAGAACGCGGGGAATAGTACGGATTTTTATTGACGAGTTCAAAACAAGCCGAGGTGCTTGAAACGAAAAGCTTTTTAAACATTTAGGGCTTTCTCCTTTGCGCGCTTTTTAACCAAATGGACGATTAAGTCCTTTACGCCTATAAAAATCATATCGGATATTACGCAGAACGTGCCGAAAAGCAACGGCTCTACGCCCACCGCTATGACGCTTTCGGTTCCTTTAATACAGTTTATCAGCTCGTTTAAACCGAGGTAGAAGCCGAAATACATCACGAAAACGACTACGACGTAGTACAATACGTTGGTGAAGAACGTCCAGTACGCCTTGAACGGAAAGGGAAACATTATATACGGGTCGTACTCCCTGTTACCCCTTTCCATAAATCTGAACAGGGGATTGACCAGAATTTCCACGACCAAGCCCATAACGACGCCCGTTATAAAGAGCGCGTCGAGGGGGTCGCCGTTCATAAATTGACCTATGCCGAACATTACGAAGTAGCAGACGACGCCCGCAAACCACCACTTGACGAAAAGCGCTTTAATCCATACGGGGATTTTGCCCAAAAAGTCGGTTTTGTATGGGTCGAATTCTTTCTTCTTACCGCTGCGGGTGTAGTTCTTCGGATCGTCCTCCCCCGTGCAGTCGGAGATGAACATAGTCAGGTCGTTTGCCGCTGTTTCGGGCGTCTCGTCCTTAAGCGCGGCGACAAGCTCGTCCACCTTATCCACCTTCAAATCGTAATAATTTTCGATAGTGGTTTCTTTTATCGGTTTTTTCTTTTTTGACATAAGCGTGTTTCCTCATTTAGGAAAATAACCGACAAAAAGTTTTGCCGGTTATTGAATGTGGATTAAAAATTTTATCAGTCTTCCTGAATATCAATAGAACCCTGCATATTCTCGGTTGCCGATTCGAGCTCAACCTTGGTGTTGATTTTGTTGATAAGAAGTCTGTATGCGGGCAACAGAGCGAATACGACTGCGCTTACACCGAGCAAAATCACATGCACGAGAACGTAGGTCTGTCCCGGACGGACGAGCGCAATAGTTTTAGTTGCGTCCTGTAACTCGGGCAAGGCAAGAATATTTTCAACCTGCACGTAATACATAATATCGCAAACTATCATAGCGCCTATCATAAGGAATACGAGCACTATGAAAAAGATATTAGGCTTTTTGCGTTTGGGAAAGGAATTCAAGAAGCTTACCAAAACCAAAAGCGATAAAAGCGTAGTTACGAAAATGCATATGCCTATCGTTGATTTAACGCCTTCCTGCGTATAAATTTCGTTTATCGCAATTGAAATTTTGAACAGGCAAAGCATAAAGTAAATCGTCGTTACCGCCAAAAACAGCAACGCGATATTCTGGGGCTTACGCTTTAAGGCAACTATCCTTTTGCGGAACCATTCCTTTACCTCCGCGCCGATTTTACCTTTGGAAGGCTTAGGCGTCGGGGGAAGTTCTACCGCTTCGGCAACTTGTGTTTCCGGTAATTCTTCAACCGCAACGTTTTCGTTTTCAGCCATCGTTTTTCCCTCCTTACCTTATTGCCTTACCGGGCAAATCGCCTTCCGGCTTTTCAAAAAAGTGCATCATGCCGGGGTCAAAGCCGATATTGATTTCGTCGCCCTCCTCGTAATTGCACCATTCGGCAAACTTGCAGACGACGATTTTGGTTCCGCCTATCTTGCCGTGAACAAGGGTGTTCATACCCAAATTTTCGTTATTGGTTACAGCAAGTTTAACGGGACCGTTACGCACGATATTTTCCGGACGAACGCCAAGAACGATTTCTTTGCCTTCGTAATCTTTCAAAATTTCCTTCTGCCTGTCGCTTAAAGGATAGTCGAAAAGGTCGCACTTGAAATGTCCCTTTTCAACCTTGCCGTCGAACATATTCATAGGAGGAAGACCTATAAAGGTTGCAACGAAGGTGTTTGCGGGTCTTTCATAAAGGTCGATAGGTTTACCTATCTGCTGAACGTGCCCCATTGACATACATACTATTCTGTCCGCCAAAGTCAAAGCTTCGGTCTGGTCATGGGTAACGTACATCATTGTTGCGTTCAGTTTTTTATGCAGAAGAAGTATCTCCCTTCTCATCGAGCCGCGAAGCTTCGCGTCGAGGTTGGAAAGAGGTTCGTCGAAAAGGAAAACCTTGGGGTTACGCACTATTGCACGCCCCATAGCCACACGCTGACGCTGACCGCCCGAAAGCTGTTTGGGCTTTTTGTTGAGCTGGGATTTCAAATCGAGGATTTCCGCCGCAGCCATAACCTTGCGGTGAATTACCTCTTTATTCTCCTTGCGGAGCGTAAGCGAAAACGCCATGTTCTCGTATATAGTCATATGACCGTACAGAGCGTAGTTCTGGAAAACCATTGCTATATCTCTGTCCTTGGGGGGCAGACGGGTACAGTCCTTGCCGTCAATAATAAGTTTACCATTGGTGATGTCTTCAAGCCCCGCAACCATTCTCAGGGTAGTAGACTTGCCGCAACCCGAAGGTCCTACGAGGACTATAAGCTCGCCGTCAGCCACGTCAAGATTGAAGTCGTAAACCGCCTGTACGCCGCCGTCATAAATTTTGTCAATATGTTGCAAATTTACTTCAGGCATTTACTTAACCCCCTGCGTTTCTTTATCTTTAAGTTCGTCGTCCAAATCTATTTCTCCCGCCTGAACCTTCTTAGTAAAATCTTCAACGGATCTAGCACGGATGAAACCTATTATTGCGGACGCTATTACGCAAGCCCCGGACGCCGCAAGGAACGCCGTCAAAAGAGCAAACGTTACGGGAGTTACGACGGTTACGTCGCCGTTATAATTGGTAATGCCCTTCAACGGCAACCAAAAAATTCTTGCAATCTGTAAAAGCCCGACTAAAAGCTGTAAGGGGAACATCTTTTTGTTATAATTCTTTACCTGCTCCGAAAAAAGGAATACGAAAAGAAGGAAGAACAAATTATAAATAACGTCGAAAGCTATTTCCCAAGTGTAATAGAAGTTGTTGTTTTTAACCTGAGCGTACAAGATAAGGAAATAAAGACAGCCGAACGCGATGCCGAGAAGGGCAAGGCTTGAGCCTAACTTATTCTTTTTGTACCTCATAATATCGTTTTGCACTACGGGGTTTTTGGGCTGTTTAACCTTTGCGGGAACGGGTTGAACCGTTTCGGGCGAGGTTTCGATTACTTCGGGTTTGTTTTCCTGAGTCATACCGTTTCACCCCCTGAAACCACGCTGTTTGAAAGGAGCTGTTTTTCTCCCTTCATAAGCATTATTTTCCAAATTAAATTCAATACGAGCAGAACCGAAGCTACGATGATTATTGCGTATACGGCAAAGCCGACGTCAAACCAGGCGGTGGAATCGCCGTAGTGGGTTTCTGTGATAAGTCCTAATTCTACGCCGCTTTCGTTAAAGGCTTTCCATGACTCAAAATCCACTTTAAGGAATTCGCTACGCCAGGACGCATTCATAATAAGACATACGAGCGACATAACGATATTGCCGCCTGCGCACAAGCCGGTTGCAACGTAGTTGGAAACGTAATAGTTTCTCCTCTTGTTGCTCGCCGTGATATATAAGACTACCGCAAGCAAAATCATTGCTATGCCGAAATACATCATCAGAGTATTGAAGCCCTGAATATCGTCGTATAAAAGAGCGTCGTTTAAACCCTGTTTTGCGGTAAACTTGGAAGTATGCGTTGTACCCGGATTAATGTTTTGACCGAGCTCCGAAAGCGAACCCGTCATATAGCAGAAAGCGTACAAAAGTCCCAGTGCGCCCGCAATCAACATTACGAGGCACATCCACTTTTGAAATTTCATCTGAGCCTTCATATCTCATTCTCCCCGAAGGTTATTAATACGCCCGCGCCCGTCGGCGCGGGCGTATTTAACACTTTAGACTGTTAGTTTGTGATTAGAATTAGCCGTTATTGGTAGGTTTAAGGTAATTCCAATATGCCTTTGCGTTCTTCCAACCCTCGTTGTAAACGTTCTCGCGGGTCTGCGCCAATTTGGTTTGGGACATATAGGTTACGAGATCGTCAATCGTGGTGAAATCGTAGGTTATATCTTGCTGCTTGTGCTGGGAACCGGCTTTAACGCCTTGAAGTATAACGGAGTTGAAAATGTTGAGGAAAGCTTTATCCTTGGATTTCTTTGCTTCGCCGGTCAGATATCTGAGGTCGGTCATATTGGTAGCTGTTAAAGAACTTACGTAGCTTTGAGGAGTAGGAAGACTCGTGGGAACGCAGGTGTACCACCAATCGTTCTCGTTGACGTTGAGCGTAAGACCCCTTATAACCGTGTAGCCGCTTGCGGTCTTATTGGAAAGCGCCGCCGCAACCTTAGCCGAACCGCCTTTGCCGATTTCAGAAGTTAATTGATCCTCGAATGCCTGACTCTTTACGCCAACGGGAAGAGTTGAACCGATAAGGAAACGCGCATAGTTGGTAAAGCTGAGTTTAGCTTTGCTTACGTTGTCGGGAAGCGTAGGCGAACCTGAAGCACCCTGGAAAGATTTATAGAGTTTGTCGGTTATGGTAGGCGCAACCTTACCTTTATAGTTATAACCGCTGTACTTTACGCCTTTATATGTGAAGTATGCGCCTGCGTCTTTTTCAGCTTGGCTTGCTTCCGTATTGTACCAGAAACCGCCCGTACCTTCTGCGTTAGTAGCCATAGGTCCGAAGGTGGAAACGATTTGTCCGTCGTCGGAATACAGATAATCGACGAATTGCAAAGAAGCAATGAGCTTATCTTTGTCATATGCAAGCGAGCCGTTCAATGCAAGACCGGAGGTCTTAGTGGAACGCCAGCTTTCGGTAAAGCGGAAGTATTCGCTATCGGAAACAGTTCCGTTGCCGTCAACGTCCCATTTTGCAACAGGGGTAAGAACGGGCGCAAAGTTATATCCGTCGGGTACGGTAGTACCGGTTGCCTGCTGAGCATAGAAGCCGTTTTGCGTTTGGGTCTGGCAGTAGTCGTACATCATAAATGCTTCCGAACTCTTCGTTTGGTCTGCTTTATCAACGATATAGCCGGTAGCGCTCTTAAAGCTTGAAATGCCCGAATAGTCGGCAACAAGTCCCTCTGCTTTAAGCTTGTTCATATTATCGAGAGCAACGTAGAATTCCTTGTCGTTTCTTGCATCCTGCAAGTTGCCGGCATTGTCTATATAGGTATGTTCAAGACGGGAGTCACCGCCGCGCACGCCGTAAAGCTGGCAGGCAAGACGCACCATATCGGGAGTTCTGTCGTTTTCGCCCGTACGGGGAACGATGCCGTAAATCTTCCTTTGGGTTCTGTTTGCAATGCCGTCGTCGGTTGAAAGCAAGGTGTTCTGGTTGGTCATTACGCAACGGAGCATTGCGACGAGATCGTCAACGTCCCAAGCTGCGTCGTAACCGTTAAAGAGGTCTGCGCGATTCGTGTAGTACGAAGTCGTGCCGTCCGACGTGGTAGTATAGCAAGCGTCGATATAAGCGCGGAAAAGCGCGACGAGCTGGGAACCTGTTACGTTTGCATTAGACGTGATTGCAGCGTTCATCAACTCTACTATATTACCGGTCGCGCCGCTGTAAGCGGTATTGTTGGAAGCGGCGAGATACGCCGTGTTAAGCGCGGTGTCCGCCGTCGTAACCTGCGCCTTTACGTTCTTGTAATTCTTATAAACTTTGCCGACCTGCGTATATTTGCCGTCTACGGGAGTGGGCGACGTAACGTCCACTTCAATATAGTCCTTTCCGATCATATAGGGCTGTACGGAGGTGGTTGCAGCGCACTTTTCGGTAAACTTTTCACCGCCCGTAATTGCCGTTGTGCCGAGAAGCAAATCAGTCCAGTCCTGACGGATGATGCAGTATCTTTCGATATCGTCGTTACCGTCGAAGTAAGGCGCAACGTAAAGCTTCTTGCCGCTGCCGTCCGTAGTGCTCATACCGTCCTGCAAGAGGGAAAGGTAAACGATGGGGTTAGTTTCAAGGAAAGACTTAAAGTTGGGCATATAATCAAGGTAGTCGGCAAGGTTCAAAATATCGGTGCCGCTGTTAGCCTTGGATACCGCAACGGAAAGGTCGGTCGTAAACATATCGGTTTCCGCATAAGATACTTTGCCGTCACCGCTAATTATATCGTTAAGGTTAGAGTTGGTAGGTTTGCCCGCGTAAACGTCGTTCCAGGTTATGTTGAGGTCTTTACCCATCTGCTTCCAGGCGGGCTTCATATCGCCGCCTTGATAGGTGGTTCCATCAACAAGCGTATAAGTAGAGCCCGAAGCAAACGCCGTCGAAGTAGTATCGCTGTTATGTCCGATTGCGATACTGAGGGTTACTTCGCTATCTCTTTTATAAGCTTCGTAATCGATATCTCCGTTTTCCTTCAATACGTTCCATGCATACTGAGAAAGGTCGACTTTCACTTTATCGGGATCTCTATTACAAGCCGCAAGAGGAATCGCCATAGTGCCTGCCATAACGGTTGCAACCACCGCCATAGCGATTTTTTTGTTTTTGTTCATCTTTTTTCTCCTTATTTTTGTTTTTTAACGGGTTGAACCCGTGAAAACCTTGATTAATTATTCTTTTACGCCGCCCATATTTACGCCCTTAGCAAAATACTTCTGTATGAAGGGATAAATTGCAAGGATGGGAATTACCGCGCAAACGACCATAGAATAAACTACGGATACCGCCGAATACGAATAGAGATTCGACCATCCCTCTATTATTTCGGTTTCCGTTCCTTTGCCGGATATAATGGTGTATTTATCAATGTAATCTCTGATATAGACCTGTATGGGCCAAGAATAGGGCTGAGTGGTCATTACCTTGTAAGACCAGAAATAACCGTTCCAACGGGAAATTCCGAAGAAGAGCGCGACGGTTGCAATGGTTGCCTTGCTCATAGGAATATACACTTTGGTAAGAACCTGCATCTCGGTTGCGCCGTCTATTCTTGCCGCCTCCTCTATTTCGGAAGGGATACCCTCGAAGGAGTTTCTTAAAAGAATAATGTTCGTCGCGTTCATACCCATTGCAAGAACGACCGTCCACTTTAAATCGCTTATGCCGATTGAGTTGAAAATGCCTATAGTGTTCTGATAGTTGGTGAGCTGGGGAATAATACCTGCTGAGAACCACATAGTGAATACGAGGAAAAAGTTCCAGCCGCGCCTGCCCATTAATCTCTTTTTGGAAAGCGCGTACGCGCCGAGTATTGAATAACCCAACGCCCATACCGTGCCGAAGAAGGTTACGAACAGGGTATTGGAATAGTTGAGCCAAAACATATTGTTCTGCAAAACCGAAAGGAAAGCTTCGCCCTGTACGTCGACGGGCCATAAAACGACTTTACCGCCGTCCACCGCAGACGATGAGCTGAACGCCGAAGAAAGCGCGTAAATTAAAGGGTAAACGCAGAGAAGCGCAAACACTATGAGAATGAAATAAGCTACGATTTTAAAGATAAGCTCAGAAGTTTCAATTTTTCTTTTCACTACCTTCTCCCCCTTAGTACAGCGAAACGTCCGAAGCCGTTCTTGCGATTTTGTTCGCGCCTATAACCAAAATCATACCGATCAGGTTATTGAGCATTTCCGCCGCAGTACCGAGAGCCTTCTGCTCTTGCTTGCTTGACCACTCGTTCGCAAGGGTTGAAACGGTGTGCGCAACCTCGTAGTTTTCGTCTTTACCCGCAATGGCAGGACCTTCGCCGAGCAACAGGTAAATCTTTTCGTAGCCTACGGAAAGGAGCGAGCCTATCTTCATTATAAGCATAATAACGACGGTTGAGAGGATGCTGGGGATAACGACGTAGCGCATCTGAGCCATCTTGCCCGCGCCGTCTATCTGCGCTGCCTCGTAAGAGGTAGGCGAAACCGCGATAACCGCCGCAAAGAACACTATCGAGTCGTAACCCGCATGCTCCCACAAGTCGGTTATTATGTATATCGCCCTGTAATATTTCGTAGTGTATACGAGACCGTTGTTTACCAACGTTTCGCTTGCGCCGAAAGCCTGGAATACCTTTGAAACGATACCGACCGATTGAACGCCGTTGCCGTTGCCCCTGAAAAGGATAAGCACGAGGGAGGTTACAATAACTGTCGAGAGGAATTTGGGCAGGTAAACGCAAACTTGCATTATGCTTCTTACAACGTTCGATTTAACCTCGTTGAAAAACAGCGCCAAAATTATCGGCATAGGGAAGCCGAAAAGGAGACCGTAGAACGCCGTCGTGAAGGTGTTCCTGAACGCGCGCCAAAACTGCCAACTGTACGTTGCGTCGGTAAAGAGCTGCTGAAAGTATCTTAAACCGGTCCAGGAATAACTTGCAACGTGGAGCTGGTCGCCCGTCATAGGGTCCTTAAAGCAACCCATAAGCTCGTACATGGGCATATACTTCCAAAGGAAATATACAAGCAACATAGGTACAAGCATTATGTAAAGACGCCAGTCTTTAAGGACGGTCCATCCCGTGTTCTTCCATCTGTTCCGCTCAGTTTCGTCCCTTACCTTCTGTTCGTCCGACATGTAGTACGCGCCGGACTCTTCGTCGTAGATAAGGAAGTCGTCACATTTGAGTTTGAACATTGAAATTTTCCTCCATATCACTTAAAAATAAGTAAATATACTAAAAAGCCTAAAAATTGAATTGCCGAATTTTAGCACTTATCGCGTAAAAACACAGAGAAGCAAGTTAGGCAAGGAAAACGTTATTTTTTGAGGGGAGTTTACTTATCGTAAATGACCCGATAAAAAATGTTGTTTGACACAGCATAACGCCGCTTGTATGCGTTTTTACCTGCTTTCGGGGGGATACTCGTCCCGCAAATCTATCCCGTCGCCCTCTTCCGTTTTTTCAACGTGGATGTCGTGCAATTTTTTTAACTCCTCTTCGTCAAGCTCGGTATAGCCCGCCCATACTTCTTCTTTGGGCGTTTTAGCCTCTTCTCTCTCGCGCGCAACGCGTTTTAAATAGGTTTTCTGGTCCTCGAGCATTCCGTCGAGCCTACGCAAAATCAAAAGCACGATTATTGCAAAAACTATATTCAGACTTTCCGTAAAAAAGTGCGAGCCGAGGGCTTCAACGAAACCGAAACCGAAGCACGCTGCGACAATCGCCCTGCCCAAAAGCACCAAAACGAATGCGATTAACGGGTAGATTAAAGTTAAATACCACTTGGAAAAAAGTTTTTCTTTGGGAATAATTTTAAAGATAAACCAACTTAAAAGCAAAAAAGAATTGCCGACGGCGTAGATTATGTATTCTTCGTAGCCGACGTTCTGGAAAGCGCTTAAAAACGCGCAATACAGCACCCCGTGCAAAACGGTAAATATGGCGGCAAGAAAGTTCCAACGGACCAAAACTATCAGCGACACCGTGAACATCAGGGATATTGCAAACAGCATATCGGGAAACCATTGCTTGATTGCAAAGACGTTTACCGCCTCTAACGCCGTCATAATCACCATAAACAGCAATATATCGACAAGTTTATACTGATTATATGAAACAACGCCGTTAATGTTGAATTTTTTCATAAAAATTTAACGCTAAACACTACTGAAGGGTAAAAAACTGTAGAATTTCACATTTAGCCAACTAATTATAACATGCGGGGTTTTAAATTGCAATACTTTTTTATGATTTCACGAAATATTTGTGATATAATAGTAACGTAAAACGATGCCCGCGCCACTCTGCGGGAAGGAGAATTTTATATGAAAACTTTTCATCTGACGCCCGATGACGACGTGCAATATATATTGAATAATCTGAGCGGACCCGCCACGGTATACCTTACTGCGGGGAAATATAAGCAGAAGATAGAGATTGCCGCAAGCGACTTGACCATAATCGGCGAAGGCAGTGAAAAGACGGTTATAACTTACGGCGACTACGCAAGAAAAATCCACGCGGACGGCAAGGAATACAACACGTTCCGCACCTATACCGTATGCGTTACGGGCGAAAGGGTACGGCTTGAAAACCTGTCCGTGGAAAACTCCAACACCGACCCTGCGACGGTCGGGCAGTGCGTGGCTCTTTCGGTGAACGCAAAGACTTTTTATGCAAAAAACGTTGATTTAAAGTCCACGCAGGACACCCTTTTCCTTTATCCGTTCCCCGACGATTTGGTGACGCGCTACCGCGGATTTATTCCGCAACGCCAACTGTATGCAGAGGGGCACGCGTTGCACATCTTCGAGGATTGCCGCATTTACGGTACGGTCGACTTTATTTTCGGCTGTTCGGAGGCGTATTTTAAAGGCTGCAAGATTATCTCCCTTGACGACGGCAGAAGCGTTGGCTTTATTGCCGCGCCCGCACACCCCCTTGCGGAAGAGCACGGATTTACATTTTTAGACTGCGAAATTCTTTCCGGAGGCGCAAAGAAGGCTACCAACTACCTTGCGCGCCCGTGGCGGGACTTCGGCAAGTGCAATTTTATAAACTGCGCCGTCGGCGAACATATCAACCCCGAACTGTTCGACAAGTGGAACGATACCGAACGCGACAAAACGGCAAGGTTTAACTATTACAATTTGAACTGCAACTTCTCTCCCGCGCCCGTAAGCTGGTGCAGGGAACTCGGCGGGGACGAGGTAAAACAAATTATAGCGCGCCTTGAAAAGAAAATTAAAGAATATATTAAATAATTTTGTAGAATGATGTAATGAATAATAAGGCGGGGCGGTTCAGATGAACCGCACGTCTTTTTAACGAAAAGCTACTTAAAATCTTTACTATATTTTGCGCATTATTACGCCAATCGTTATACTGAGTGAAACGAAGTATCTCTTTGATTTTGAGATTCTTCACTTCGTTTTGTGCCTTATTACAAGAAATTTTTATAATAAAGTGCGTAAACCTTCGCTAACGCTCTGGCAGAATGACAATGAGGTGCGCAAAGCAGCGGGCTTACGCCCTCGCGCAGAATGACAGGGAAGGGCGCGATATTTTAAACGCGTTAATTCAAATGTTTAAATTTTCTTCGTTAAATAATGGGCTATCCAAAAATTGACTTACGGTCATACCAAACCCATTTGCAATCAAAATAGTTGTCGATAACAAATTGTCTTTTACCGTTTCGTGCATAATATTTTTCAAAGTTGAATGAGACACGCCGCTTCTCATAGCGAGTTTATATCTCGTCAACCCCCTTTTTTCTAAAAGTTCTTTTATTCTCAATACCAAGGCGTGATTTACGTTATTCATTAGTTGCCTTCCTTTATTGTTGTGGGCAACTATAATTTTATTATTTATTTTTATATTTCTATGGTTGCACATAACCATATACAGTGTTATAATTACATTATGACAAAAACTTGTTGTTGTACGGGGCACAGACCGAAAGGGTTTCCGTTTGAGTACGGAAAAGATATTAAAAGGCATAAAGAATATTTGCATGCCCTTGAAGAAAAAATAAAGCTCGTTTTCACCGGTTACGGCGTCACAAGCTTTATTTCGGGTATGGCGTTGGGCGCGGATTTGGACTTTGCCGAAATAGTTTTGAAATTAAGGGATAAATATCCTATTACGTTAGAGTGCGCTATCCCCGACGCAAACCAAACGCTTAAATGGAACGATAAAGATAAACAACGATATACCGCTCTTTTGGAACGCGCAGACGAAAAGAATTACGTTTCGGGGCGGAGCGTTGCGGACAGTATGTTAAAGCGCAACCGATATATGGTAGATACAAGCGAAATAGTAATTGCCATATTCAACGGTATTGAAAAGGGCGGGACTTGGTACACGATAAACTACGCAAAAAAGCAAAACAAGCGGATAGAAATTATAGACCTAAACAAGGTAGATAAATGAAGAGAAAGGTTTTATTGTATATAATAATCGGCGTTTTAATATACTCCGTTATATTCGGGATAGAGTTATTAATCCTTTACGCTATTGAAGGCGACAATATTTGGAGCTTTATCAAGGAAACTTGGGACTGGTATAAAACTTTGTTTTAAGTTTTGAGGTTAGAGTATAAAAAAGCGCGTTGACGGTCGTCAACGCGCTTTGTGTTTTATGATAAACGAGATTCTTCGGCAAGCCTTTGCGCCGTGATTATCCGAATAAGATTCTTCTCTGACGCTCGGGCAGAATGACGGGGTGGGGTAAAGAGTAATTACCCCTCATCCGTCCCGTTGGGACACCTTCCCCACCACGGGGAAGGCTTAATTGCGGTACAACTCTTTTCGCTTTATTCGGGACGGGGGAGATTGCGGGGTATGCAAGGCGCGCGCCCGAGCATAGCGATGGGTTGCACACATTTTTGTAAAAAATATACAGTTTTGTGCAAAGTACCGTCCGCCGCGATTTTACTTATCGTAAATGAGCAAGGCGGCACGGAGCGCAACGCCGCAGAGTGCGTGATATGCGCCGCCCGATTAAAAGCCGAAGTATTCCGCCGCGTTATTGTAGCAAACATCTTCCACAATTTTGCCCAAGCGGGGAAGCTCTTCCGCAGGGTACTGTCCGCTTTCAACAAGCCGTCCGAGCATTTGGCAAAGTATTCTTCTGTAATATTCGTGACGGGGATACGCGAGAAACGAGCGGCTGTCCGTGAGCATACCGACGGACTGCGCAACCAAACCGACCTGCATTAAGGTTTCAAGGTTCTGGCGCATACCGTCCTGCTGGTCCAAAAACCACCAAGCCGTGCCGACCTGTACCCTGCCCTTAACGCCTTCCTTCTGGAAGCAACCCGCAAGCACCGTAAGCGCGTAATTGTCGCGGGGGTTAAGACAGTAAAGTATGGTTTTGGGCATTTCGCCGTCCTTGTCAAGCTCGCCCAAAAGCGCGGAGAGCTTTTCCATATACACTGCGTCCTCTATGGCGTCGTAGCCCGTGTCGGGTCCGATTTTTTCAAGCATAGATTTTGAGTTGTTGCGGAGTGCGCCGATGTGGTACTGCTGTACCCAGCCGTATTTTGCGTACTCCTTTGAAAGGAACACGAGGATATAGCCCTTGTACTTATCCTGCTCTTCTTCTGAAATCTTCGCACCCTTCATACCCTTTAAGAAGATTTTGTTGGCTTCCGCGTAGGTTGCGTGGGCGTAGTGAACTACGTCCAAGGCGTGGTCCGAAAGCTTCGAGCCCATTTCGTCGAAGAATTTGATTCTTGCGGCAAGCGCGTCGCACAAGTCGTTTAAGCATTTGATGGGCTTGCCGACGACTCCGGCAAGCTGATTTACCCAGCTAGCGAACCATGAAAGCTCTACGTTTATAGCCTTATCGGGGCGGAAAGCGGGGCGAACCTTTACCTTTAAGGTGGAGTCGGCGTTCATCTTTTTATGCCACTCCAAGCTGTCCACGGGGTCGTCAGTGGTGCAGACGGTTTTAACGTTGAATTTGTACATCATTTCACGCGCGGTCAGCGTTTCCAAGACTTTATTCGCCTTTTCCCAAATGACTTTTGCGTTTTCTTCGTTTATGATTTCGTCAATGCCGAAGTACCTTCTCATTTCAAGATGCGACCAGTGATACAGGGGGTTGCCGACGAAATAGGGCATACTCTCTACAAACTGCATATATTTTTTGTAGTCGTCATCGGGACCCGATATGCTGTCCTCTGTGTAGCCCCTTGCGCGGAGAGCGCGCCACTTGTAGTGGTCGCCGTATCTGTCGCCCGCACCCAGCCATACCTCGGCTAAATTGCGGAACTTCTTATCCTCGTAAATTTCCTTAGGCTGCAGGTGGCAGTGATAGTCTATAATAGGCATCTTCTCCGCATGCTCGTGATAGAGCTTTTTAGCCGTTTCCGTATCGAGAAGAAAGTCCTTATCCATAAAAGGTTTCATATATTTTCTCCTTATATTTATGTGGTGAAAAGTTGCACAACCCTCATCCGTCACTTCGTGACACCTTCCCCCTTTATTAAGGGTGAAGGCAAGGTAGGGGGTGCTTCGTGACACCTTCCCCCTTTACTAAGGGTGAAGGCAAGAGGGGCGGTTACAGTGTAACTCCTGTTTTGAAAATTGCTATTTCCTTGGTCTCGTTAATCTCGTTTTTGGCAAGTTTGCCGTTCGCCGTATCCACGATTAAATCGATAAGTTTTTCAAGCTGGGTTTCAAAGTCGCTTTCAAGCACTGCGCCTGCGTTGAAGTCAATCCAGTTTGCCTTATTCTTTGCAAGGTCGGAGTTTGTTGCGATTTTTAAGGTGGGAACAAACCCGCCGAAGGGCGTTCCCCTGCCCGTGGTGAACAGCACGAGGTGACAGCCCGCCGCCGCTATGTTGGTTACGGCGCACATATCGTTGCCCGGTCCGTTTAAAAGGTTCAAACCTTTTTGAGTTACGAAGCCGTCGTCGAAAACTACGTCCTCTACGGGGCCCGAGCCCGACTTTTGGGTACAGCCCAAGGACTTGTCCTCAAGTGTGGTTATGCCGCCCGCCTTGTTGCCGGGGGAAGGATTTTCGTAGACCGTCTGTCCGTTACGGCGGAAATAGTCCTTGAAATCGTTGATAAGTTTTACCACTTTATCGAAGGTGACTTCGTCCTTTGCGCGGTTCATCAAAAGCTGCTCCGCGCCGAACATTTCGGGGACTTCGGATAAGACCGTAGTGCCGCCCGCCGAAACGATATAGTCGGAGAAAAGCCCGACGAGGGGATTTGCGGTTATGCCCGAAAGCCCGTCGCTACCGCCGCATTTAAGCCCGACTTTAAGGCAGGAGATATCTTTCTCCTCTCTCTTGTCCTTTTTGACGACTTCGGAAATTTCCTTTAAAAGCTTTACGCCCGCGCCGATTTCGTCCCCGACGTCCTGACATACAAGGAACTTTATACGGCTTTCGTCAACCTTGCCCAACCCCTCTTTAAAGGCGGACATCTGGTTGTTTTCGCAACCCAGCCCCAAAACGAGCACGCCGCCCGCGTTGGGGTGCTTTACTATTTTTTGCAAAATGAGTTTTGTTCTTTCGTGGTCGTCGCCGAGCTGGGAACAGCCGTAGGGGTGCGTATAGGAGAAAACACCGTCGCAGCCCTTTACGCCGTATTTTTCCTTGAATTTTTCAACGATTAGCTTAGCCTGTCCATTTACGCAACCGACGGTGGGGATAACCCAGATTTCGTTTCTTATTCCCACGTCGCCGTTTGCGCGTACGTATACGTTAACCTTTCGACCCTTGACCGGCTTTAAGTCCGTAGACACCTTGGCGTAAGAATATTCAAGATTTTCCGAAAGATTGGTGTGCACGTTGTGCGTATGCACGTGCGCGCCCTTGGGAATATCCGCCGTTGCGCAGGCGATGGGGTTGCCGTATTTTATTATATTTTCGCCCTTTTTTATATCGCGCAGGGTGAATTTGTGACCCTTGACTATATCCTCCGAAAGGGTTACGCCTTCGTGGGTTTCGCCCTTTTTCAAATCGCAAAGAGCAACCGCCACGTTGTCAAGCGGGTTAATAATAATTGATTTTTTAGCCATTTAAGACCTCTTAATTTATTTGCTTTGAGAGAGCTAAAAAACGCAGAGAAGCAAGCGAGAGCAGAATACATTGCTTTTCAGGCGGCGGAGATTGCGCGCTATGCAAGGCGCGAGAGTACCGTCCGAGCGATTTACTTGAAGTAAATGAGCAAGGCGGCACGGAGCGCAACGCCGCAGAGTGCGTGATATGCGCCGCCACGCTATGCGTTTTTATTTGCAAGAGCCGTTACAGCCCTCGACAAAACACTCCACCGCAGCTCGCATACCCTTCTCGTTCATTGCCTTTAAATAGGTTGCGACGCAAGTTGCAAGCTCGGGGTGAATTTTGTTCATATCCGTGTCCCACGCTTCCGTCCAACCCAAAGCTTTTTTGGCAAGGTTGAGATAGTCGCCGTTGAAGTCGGCCCAAAGCTCCTTCCACTTTGCAAGATACGCGGGGTCGTCGTTGAGCTTTATATCCTCGTCGCCCCTCTTCCCCTTATGGAAGAGAACGAGCGCGGAATACGCAAACACGAGGTGCTTGGGGAGCTCTTTCTTTATCCTTACGTAGTCCGTAAGGGTAGGCAGAAGCCGCGTTTTGAACTTGGTCGTGGAGTTGAGAGCAATAGACATAAGCTCGTGACGGATGAACGGGTTCAGGTATCTTTCTATAACGCTGTTTGCAAACGCCGTCATCTGGTCCTGAGGAAGGTCAATGGTGGGATTGACTTCTTCAAACACGAAGTCACGCACGAACTTGCCGATTGCGGGGTCGTTTACGGCTTCGCCCACGGTGTCTATGCCGCAAAGATACGCGATGGGTACCATTGCCGTATGCGACCCGTTGAGAATTTTAACCTTTCTCTGCTTGTAGGGTTTGATGTCGTCCGCAAAGATTACGTTTAAACCCGTGCTGTCCGCAGGGAATACTTTCTGAATATGCGCCTCTTTCTTTAAAACCCAAAGGTGGAAAATTTCTCCCTTTACCACGTTATTGTCGATATAGCCCGTCTCTTTTTGAATATCTTCTATTTCATTTTTGGGATAGCCGGGGACTATTCGGTCAACGAGAGTTGACGTATAGTGACAGCAATTCTGTACCCAATCGATGAACTTCCTGTCCATCTTTTTGATTTTTGCAAGTTCGGTAAGGCAACGGTAAAGCTCGTCGCCGTTGTTGTCGATAAGCTCGCAAGGGATAATGCAAAGTCCCTTGTCCTTTGCGCCCTTGAATTTGTCGTAACGTCTTTTTAAAAGCGCAAGAAGCTTACCGGGGTAAGACCTGGGGCAAACCGAAAAGTCCGTGTCCGTAGGGTCTACGGCAATGCCCGCTTCCGTGGTGTTGGAAATTATAACTTCCAAATCCTCGCTTTCGCCGTACTTCAAGAATTTTTCGTAATCGGTGAAAGGGTTCACGCAGTCGCCGACGACGTTGATTACCTGACTGTTTTTTACTTTTTTGCCGCCGTCGATGCCCTCTAACCTTAAAGTGTAAAGTCCGTCCTGCTCTCCGAGTTCTTTTACTCTGCCGAAGGGCATGGGCTGAACGAGGACGACGTTTGCGTCGATTGCGCGTTTATCGTTTAAATCCTGAATAATCCATTCAACGAAAGCTCTTAAAAAGTTGCCCTCGCCGAATTGCATTATTTTAATCTTCCTTTCGGGTTTATTGAAAAGCTTTTTGCTTATTAATTCCATAATACTCCTTCCCTCGCAAATATTTCACGCTATTCTGCCGTAAAATATTTCGTGATTTTTACGGGCTTCCGCCCCTCTGTGCGCGAGCTTTAACGACGCTTTGCACACCTCATTATAAAAATTTCAGATGATATTGTGCAAAGCCGCAGGTATGCGCAAATGTTGGGTGCGGAAACAAAAAGTGTGATTTTTGTTTTAGCCGTTTTTTTATTTTAATGTCTTTTTAAGTCGCTTTCAACTGCCAGTTCGGTCTCGCAATCGAATACGTAAGCCGCCGAATAGGGAACGAAGAATTTGAAGTTCGCGCCGATTTCGGGAGTATAGTGAGGGTTGACTTTTAATATTACGTTTACGTTGCCTACGTTTGCGTATACGTTGGTCATATCGCCCAAAAGCTCGGTTAAGTCAACGACGGATTCAAGTTCGTATCCGCCCTCCGATTTTGCGCCCTTTGCGGGCGCCGAAAGCTTAATAGCTTCGGGTCTGAATGCAAACACTACCTCTTTGCCTTCAAGCGCCTTTACGTCTTTAACTACGGGGGTCAAGTCAATCTCCAACTCGCCTGCTTTAATCTTACCGCCCGAAACGACGCTCTTGATAAAGTTCATGGGAGGCTCGCCGATGAACCCTGCAACGAAGAGGTTGCGGGGATAGAAATACAGCTCGTAAGGGGTGCCTATCTGCTGAACGTAACCGCCCGACTTCATAACGACTATTCTGTCCGACATAGTCATAGCTTCGGTCTGGTCGTGGGTAACGTAGATAGTGGTTGCGCCGACGGAGCGGTGAATCTGCTTGATTTCCGAACGCATGGTAACGCGTTGCTTTGCGTCGAGGTTTGAAAGCGGTTCGTCCATAAGGAAGATGTTAACCTTTCTTATGAGCGCGCGCCCGACCGCAACGCGTTGGCACTGTCCGCCAGACAGGTTGCGTGGAAATCTTTCAAGATAATCCGTAAGACCTAAAATCTGCGCGGTCTTTTTTACCTTTTCGTCTATAACGTCCGCGTCGATGCCTTCAAGCGTAAGCCCGAAGCCGAGATTTTCGTACACGGTGAGATGAGGGTAAAGCGCGTAGGACTGAAAGACCATTGCAATCCCCCTTTCCCTTGACGACATCTGGTTTGCAAGCACGCCGTCGATGTAGAACTCGCCCGAAGTTATTTCTTCAAGCCCCGCTATCATTCTGAGGGTCGTGGACTTGCCGCAGCCCGAATCGCCGACAAGGCAGATAAATTCTCCGTCCTTGATTTCCATATTGAAATCGTGCACGGCGTGATATCCGTTAGGATATACTTTGTTTACGTCTTTAAATAAAAGCTGTGCCATAATATACTTTTCCCCTATTTTTATTCACAAATTTTCTTTGCTTGCGCAGTAAGTTATCTTTAAATATCTGCCATAAAACGCAATATCGCGTAGCTTATTTGCGTTTTTATCTGAGGTCGGGCGTGGCAATATTGTCCATATCGTCATACGCCTGATTCTCCCCGCACATACCCCAAATAAAGGTGTAATTATGCGTGCCCACGCCGCTGTGAATGGACCAACTGGGAGAGATAACCGCCTGCTCGTTATGCATAATTATATGGCGGGTTTCGTCGGGCTTGCCCATAAGATGGATTACAGCTTGATCGGCAGGAACTTCGAAGTACATATATACTTCCATACGCCTTTCGTGGGTGTGGCTGGGAAGAGTGTTCCAAGCGCTGCCCTCCGCAAGCTCCGTCATACCCATTGCAAGCTGACAGCTTTCGCACACGTCGCCGATAATGAATTGGTTGATGGTGCGCTTGTTTATCCCTTCAAGCGTGCCGAGGTGGCGCTGTACGCAGTACTTTACTCCCTCGGGTGCGGGGACGCCTTCCACGGGTTTAACGATTTTAACCGTGGGATAGGTCTTGTGGGCGGGGCTGGAATTGATATAGAATTTGGCAGGCTGTTTCTCGTTTTTGGAAGAGAATTCGACTTGCTTTGTGCCCATTCCGATATATATACCCTCCTTAAAACCGATATCGTACTTTTTGCCGTCAAGCGTGATTACGCCCGCGCCGCCCACGTTGATAACGCCCATTTCGCGACGTTCCAAAAAATAGTTGGTTGCAAGCTCTTTAAAAGTGCCCAAAGACAGCGTCTTTTTAACGGGCATTGCGCCGCCCGCTATTATTCTGTCCTGATGGGAATAGGTCAAAAGAATATCGTCCGCTTCAAAAAGCTTTTCGATTAAGTATTTGTCCCGAAGCTCCGTAGTGTCGTACTTTTTGGAATCGTCGGGGTGGTTTGCGTACCTTATGTCAAATTTCATTATAGATTACTCCATTTATTTTTTATAAATTCTATGCAAGGGATAATATCGTCGCCCGTGGTGCCTTCCAAAACGAGGTAGGCGTTTTCGTCGTACGCTTTGATTTTACTTAAAATTTTGTCAAAGTCGAACATACCTTTTCCGGGGGGAACTTGCTTTAATTTGCCGTCCTCGAACACGCAGTCCTTTATATGGAAAACAACGATGTTGTCAAAGGTTCTTAGTCCTTCGTCCAAAATTTCAAGATAGTTCGAATAGTTGGACGCGTCGAGGTAGTTGTATATATCGAAAATAACTTTGATGTTGTCCGCATTTATTTCGTCTATTGCGCGCTTTAAGGTCGCAACGTTCCAGCAAACGTGCCCCGCCGCGCCTTCCATTCCTACGAACGCGCCGACTTCCTTTGCGTAGGCGGCAAGCTCTTTAAACGTTTCAACGACGGCTTGAAGAGCTTCTTCGGTTCTGTTAAGCGGGTTATACGTCCATTTGTCGTCGTTGAACGACCCTGTTTCCGAACCGACGATATTACAGCCTAAGTTACCGGAATATTTTAAATAGTCCTTGAAAACGGCTTTACACCGCGCAACTTTTTCTTTATCGGAATGGACGGGGTTGAAATACGCGCCTATAAGAGGAACTGCTATTCCTGCGGCTTTAAGCGCGTTGCCTATCGCCGCGGAATTAGTTTCGTTTAAAGCATTCGGCGCGTACTTTATTTCGTCCATAAACTTGTACGCGACGAGCTGAACCGCGGAAATGCCGCAAGCCCTTGCCTTTTCTATTGCATTGTCAAGTCCTTTGACCCCGAGGTCGTGCGTGCGGAAAGCGATTTTCATCTCATTTCTCCAAACTACTTTCTGCGTTCCTTTTTGGGATACAGTTTTTCGGGGTCTTTGCAGTAAAAGCTTTCTACGCGTCCGCAATCACGGCATATAAGCGCGTAAAGCGCAGCACCTCTCATACCCCCGCCGCTAAGGTAAACGCCGCCGTAGCTTTCCACGCGGCATTCTTTAAGTTCTTCACCGCCGCAATACGGGCATTTCTCTACCGCGATTTCTTTCATTTATCTCTGTACTCTGCCGCTGCCGTCTCCGCCTGCAAGAGCTTCCACTTCCTTTCTGGAAACGAGGTTGAAGTCGCCGGGGATGGTGTGCTTCAACGCGGAAGCCGCAACGCCGAATTCAAGCGCGGACTTGAAGTCCTTGCCGTCCAAAAAGCCTGTAATTACGCCGCCCGCAAAGCTGTCGCCGCCGCCTACGCGGTCAACGATGGGATGCAGAGAATAAGATTTTGAATGATAGAACTCTTTCTTTTCCGCGCTGTAAATGCAAGCCGACCAGCCGTTATCCGATGCGGAGCGGCTTACGCGGAGGGAAGAGATTGCGTATTTAAAGCCTAAGTCCTTGCACATTCTTTCAAAAATGTCCTGATAACCCGCAAGCTCCAAATCGCCTTTGGTGACGTCGGTCGCGCCCGGCTTATAGCCGAGAACGAGCGCCGCGTCCTCTTCGTTGCCGATGCACACGTCGACGTACTTCATAAGATTTGTCATAACCTTTTTAGCCTTCTCGCTCGACCATAACTTCTTGCGGAAATTCAAGTCGCAGGAAACGGTTACGCCGTGCTTTTTAGCCGCCTTTAAAGCTTCTTCGGTGAGAGTTGCCGCGCTGTCCGATACGGCGGGGGTTATACCCGTGAAGTGGAACCAGTCCGCACCCTTGAAAATTGCGTCAAAATCAAAATCCTTTGCGGTTGCGGTGGAGATTGAGGAATGAGTCCTGTCGTAGACGACTTTGGAGGGTCTTATAGACGCGCCCGTTTCAAGATAGTATATGCCGAGACGTTCGCCGCATCTTGCAATATGGCAGGTTTCAACGCCATACTTCCTCAAAGAAGCGACTGCACACTCGCCGATTTCGTTATCGGGAACGGCGGTTACAAATTCGGCTTTGTGACCGTAGTTTGCACAGGATACCGCAACGTTGGCTTCGCCGCCGCCGTAGTTAATATCAAACTCGTCAGCCTGAATAAACTTTTCGTTGTTGGGGGTGGAAAGACGAAGCATAATTTCGCCCATCGTAACTATCTTTTTCATAAATTTTTCTCCTGAAAAAATATTATTTTTATTTTTGTTTAAGCGTTGAGATTCTTCGCTAAGCTTGGAATGACACTCGGTTTGCCCTGGCGGATAGATGCAAGCAAGACAAGAGGTTATTTTTTAAGAACGAGATGCACGGCGAAGCCGCCGAATTCACGCTTTAAATACGCCACGTTCATAACGCCGTCCGCATTGTACTTTATAGACGTTTCGTCGACGTCGTAACCGCGGAGCTTAAGCTGATAGAGGGCACGCTTTACTGAATTGGTCGCGATTGCAATGTGACCGTGCGTCCCCTTGAAAGGCTTTTTCATCATCTCCATATAGGTTGACGCGAATACCGAGCTGTTGCCCACTTTTTTGGCAAAGCCGAAAGCGTCGTTAAATTCGTCCGCAACCGTTTCCGCCTCCTCGGGACTTTGACAGTTGAGCCCGACGTGAACCATAGTAAATCCGAGCATTTTATCGATCGCTTCGCGGCAGAGCTTGGTAATGCCCGCCCAGTCGCCTGCGTTCACGAGAGCGGCGGGAACTATCCAGCTACCACCGCAGCAAACCACTTTTTTATAGGCGAGATAGGTATTGAGGTTATCCGCCGTAACGCCGCCCGTGGGCATAAAGCGCATAGAAGAATAGGGCGCGGAAATCGCCTTTATGTAGGCAAGCCCGCCCGCCTGCTCCGCAGGGAAAAATTTGGCGAAGTCAAGACCAATCTCCATTGCCTGTTCTATCTCGCTTGCCGAAGAAAGACCGGGAGCAAAGGGCACACCCTTATCGAGAACGTGTTTTACCACCTTGGGATTAAGCCCCGGCGCAACCAAAAATTTTGCGCCCGCTTTAATTGCCGCGTCCGCCTGTTCGCAGGTTAAAACCGTACCCGCGCCTACGAGCATATCGGGATAAGCCTTAGTCATTCTGCGGATAACTTCGTCCGCGCCCTTTGCGCGGAAAGTAACCTCTGCACAGTTTACGCCGCCGTCGCGTAGAGCCTTTGCCAGATTTTCGGCGTCGTTCACGTTATCTAATTTAATAACGGGAACTATGCCTACGTTTTCAAGCTCGTCCACAAGCGCGTTGATTTTATCCCTAACCGTCATAGGAAAACACCCTCCCTTAAAATTCTTTATTATACAGATTAATTATAACACCGTAACATATGAATTCTATACATAAAACGGATATATCTATATATTTTTCGGATATAGCAACCATTCAAAAACACAGCCGTACGCAGGTTCCCACCTGCGTACGGCTGTGTTTTGTTTAACTTAAAAGAATATACATCAACTGCATCTGGTCTCCTTTTTCTATGGTGAGCGTTCCGCCCGCAGCGATTGTTATACTGCACTCTCCGTTGCCGTCAAGCGTCGTGTTTGTTCCGTTTAATTTAATTCTTTTAGCCGAAGCCCCGTTCGTATGCACGGTAATAGTGTTTCCTTTTCTACCTTTACCGTAACCGAAGTAGACGACTCCATTTTAAGGTAGCCTGTTTTACTGTCGTAGTTGCCGTTGACGGTTATGCCGGCAGGATATTTGCCGTCGTTTTCCGATATGAATTCTATTTTGTTTACGTTATCGGGTAACGTGCCGCCGCTTTGCCTTCGTCCTCGGTATATTCCGCGCCGCCCGTAGGCACGACTTTAAACTCGTATTTACCCGCTTTCAGTCCCACCGCGTCCGCACGGCAATAATCTTTATATTCGCGCACCAAAGGCGCGTCAAGCTTGACGTACTCGCCACCGTCGGCTTTGCAATATACGTTATAGCTCATTGCCCCGTCTACTTTATCCCAGATAACGTACGCCGCCTCCAAATCGCCTGCGGCTTCCGTAATTTTAACCGAGCCGGCGGGGACGGTAGGTATAACGGGTTCGGGCGGTTTAACCGTGCCGCCGTTATTTTCGTTATCGTTTCCGTCGTCCTTATCCGTGCCGCCGATAACGCCGCCGTTACCGACGTCCGTGCCGTCGCCATGACCGCCTTCGGTATCGCAAGCGGCAAACGCAAACACGCTCACGCTTGCAAGTATAGCCGCAAAAATACGAATTATAGATTTCTTCATATTTCCCCCGCAAGTCCGCACCGTCGCGCTCATGCACACGACTTGCGAACGTCCCTTATTACTTTCTTTATTATATTATATAGCTTATCGCGCAAACACACAAACAGATTGAAACTAATTTTCAAATAATGTTAAAAATAAACGGATTGTCCCTATAAAAGCGACAACCCGCAAAATTATAACTCGTTTTATCTACCCAGCCAACCGCCGTCTACCGCCAAGGCAAATCCGTTTACGTAATCGGAAGCGGACGACGCAAGAAATACCGCCGCGCCCTGCAAGTCCTCTGGCGTGCCCCATCTTCCCGCAGGGATGCGCGCCAAGATGTCCGCGCTTCTTTCTCCGTCTTGACGGAGAGCTTCGGTATTATTTGTCGCCATATAACCGAGGGCAATGCAGTTTACGTTTATACCGTACTTCGCCCACTCGTTGGCAAGGGTCATAGTCAAACCCCTTACCGCCGACTTGGACGCCGTGTAAGAGGGAACTCTTACGCCGCCCTGATAGGAGAGCATAGACGTTATATTTATTATTTTGCCGCCCGCACCCTGCTTTAAAAATTGCTTTGCGACCGCTTGCGTTAAGAAGAAAACCGTCTTTAAGTTCACGTTTAAAACGCCGTCCCAATTCTCTTCGGAAAACTCTATGCTGTCCTGACGTTTTATAACGCCCGCGTTGTTGACGAGTATATCGATTCTGCCAAACCTTTCAAGCGATTTTTCAATAACGGACGGTATTACGCTTATATCGCTTAAATCAGCAATTATGTTATAAAAGCTTTCGCCGCAGAGCGCAGCCGTTTCGTCGCTTGGACGGCGGGATACGCCGACGACAGACGCGCCCGCTTCGGTATAAGCTTTGCAAATACCTTGTCCTAATCCCGCGTTGCTGCCCGTTACGATCGCAACCTTATCCTTTAAAGAAAATTTATCAAGTATCATCTTTCACTCCTAACAAAAATTTCATTCTATTCTGCGAATAAATTTTTTCGTGAATTTTTGAGGCTTCTCGCCTCCCTGCACGCGATTTCTAAGCGCACGCAATCGTATAATCGCGTGCATTCCCTCCGCTGAGGTGACGTAGCCGCAAATTGGGTGCGCTAACCCGAAAGTGTGATTTTGGGTTAGCGCCGTTTATTTATCTTAATTATACTGTACGTTGCTATTTTAAACTTAAAAACGGGCTTTTGCAAGCCCGTTTTTAAGTTTATTTTCCGAATAAAACCGAACTGCCCGCGGGGATTTCGTAAACCTTACCCCTAATCTCTATAAATACAGGAAAGTGCGCGGGGTTGAAAACCATTTCCCCGTCCAACGAATAGACGAGATTGTTATACGCCAGCACGTAGTCGTAAATTTCGCCGTTCGTCGCAAACCAGATTTCGTCCTTACGCTTTGCGAGGTTGGAGCAGACGTTTTCTATTACGTTCCAGTTATCGTTGTCGTCAAACTCGTAGCTGTGACCCCAGATATAGAGAAGCCAAGGCTCGCGCTGTTTGAAGTCATCCGCAGGGGAAGCAGTTAAAAACGTATTTAAAAGTTCGCCAAGCTGAGGGTCTGCGTGATGACAGGTAGGCTTTAACCTGAGCCAGTCTGCGGGAATTGCGAAAGAATACGAAGGCTCGGTAGTGCGGGCGTAGGTCACGCCGAGGGACTTTAATGCCGATACTATTTCGTCCGAATAGCCGTTATATGCGTAAGCCATTCCGCGGACTATCCGCCCAAACTTATTTTCGAGGTAAAGTCTGTTTTGAACTACTTCGTTTATAGCTTCGGGCAGGGGCACTTTGTTCAAAAAGATATGGCGCGCACCGTGCAAAGCTATCTCGTGCGCGCCGCCCGAAAAGGCGTTGAAGGTCTCCTTCTCGTTCATTCTGCCGTGCCAGTTTTCGCAGTCGAATAAAAGACTGTTTAAATTGAACGTGGCTTTGACGCCGTATTTGGCGAAAATTTTTAAAAGGCGCAAATCGGACTTAACGCCGTCGTCGTAACTGAACGTCGCCGCCTTCGCTTTGCCTTCGGGAAAGCGCATATACTTTTCTTCAAACATCTGCCTGAACATCGTCGTTCTCCTTTTCTTCCCCGTCTTCGGGGGCGGGCTCTTCAACTGTTAACCCCTCCGCGCCTTCGCCCCCGACCGTTACCGCAGGGATAGGTACTGCGGGGACTTCCTTTAAAAGACCCGAGGACTTTTTCCACCTGCCAGACAAAAGCCTTGACATAAACAGAATAGAACGGGCAACCCAGTCCGCACACATTGCTATCCAGAAGCCCATTGCGCCCATTTTGAAGGGCAACATATCGGTGGTTAAAACGAAGCACACGCCTACGCGCATTAATATCATAGAGCCTATCGCCGCAAACATTACGTATTTTACGTCAGACGTGGCTTTGAGTATCGCGGGGGTAGTAAACGACAGCGGATACGTTACGAATTGGAACGCAAGACACATATACAGGCAGTTCAATGCAATTTGGCGGGTGGAATCGGGGTAGTCGTACAAAAGAACGAGCCACTGCGCTGTACCCATAATGAGCGCGACGGTTAAGGCGTTTGCTATATAGGAAACGATAAACATTTTCTTCATATAGTATTTGGTTTGGTTTACGTCGCCCGTGCCGACCGCCTGACCTATTACCGTCAGCGAAGAGGTGCCCACGCCGCCGCCCACGACGGAGGCTATATTGTTTATGTTGGACGCAACGGAGTTTGCGTTTGCCTGAACGTTGGTGCCGTTCTGCGTATAATAACCTATATTTATAAATACCGAGGTCATCAGTTTGCCGAGTTGGAAAAGACACGCCTCTATTCCGCTGGGTATGGCAAGGTGCAGAATTTTCTTTATCATCGTCTTATCGAAACGGAATTTTTCGAAAATTTTAACGTGAACGAGATAGTTCTTTTTGCACAAAAGGCACAGCATAAATATTGCGGGTACGGCGCGGCAGATAAGCGTTGCAAGCCCCGCGCCCACTACCTTTAAGCCCAAAGCATAGATAAAGAGGGCGTTGAAGCCCACGTTCAAAACGCAGGAGATTGCCGCGCTTGCCATAGTGAAGACCGACTTTCTTTGCGCCCTTAAAAGAGCGGCGCAGGCGTTGAACACGCCGATAAACGGGAAAGACGCGGCGGTGATATAGAAGTACTGTTGCATATAGACGAACGTACTTTCAGGCGCGCCGCCGTAGAAAAGCTTTAATAGACACCAGTTCAAGGCAAGGCACAAAACCGCAAGCCCTATAGAAATTATAAAGACTAAAACCAAAACCTGTTTTGCGCTTTTGTTGGCGTCGTCTATATTCCTTGCGCCTATAAACTGCGAGGTTATAATCGCGCCGCCCGTTGCAAATGCGGAAAACAGTTGAATTACGAGGTGGTTTATCTGGTCGACGTTGGAGACGGCCGTGCTTGCGTTTTTTACGATGTCGCCCGCTTCGTTTATATCCCCGATGCTTGAGACCATCATGGAGTCGAAAAGCCCCAAAGAGGTGGAAAAAATTTGTTCGATAACGATAGGCAGAATTAAAAAAAGAAGGGCTTTACCCGTAAAAAGCGCATACTTGGGTTTGATTTTCGATTTCGTCATAGCTACCCTCCTTTATAAATTCATTACATTGTAATACTTAACGGCGTAAAAGTAAAGCGATTAAAAACGCCCGCTTCGTTACAGTCGCGGGCGCGTATTATAAATATATTTATTCTCTTACTCTGTTATCCGTGCAGGTCACGCGGAAATATTTAAAAGTTGCCGAGCCCTTGCCTTTTTCCACGTTGCCGCGGGCGTATACGCCTATTTTCGCGCCAGTCCACACACCCGCCTCCGCATAGAACTTATGCGTGAACGCGCTACCGCCGAACGAGAATTTATATGTCAGAAGATTTGGACTTTCGTACTTGGCGGAAAGCTTAAAGGTTACGCTGCCCTCGTCGTAAGGCTGGCTTTTTGCAAGCGTTTCGTCCTCCTCCCCGCCTATTTCGCCCTTGCGTATTTCAAGGAAATTTTGCCCGTCACGGCGCACCACGCAGACGTACGAGTAGCTTTTGCCGAACACGGTGAAGCCAACCTCGTCCCCGTCGTTTACAAGATTTAACTTGCATTTGCTGTTGACGGCGAAATTCTTGTATTGCACCTTTTGCATTATCAGTTGCGGCAGGTCGGACAGCGCGCTTTTTTCAAACCGGCAACAATTCAGTTTAAGCCCGCGCTTAAAAGAAAACCACTCCTCCCGCCTGTTTGCGGGGGTCTGCCAGACGAACGAAAGCCTGTCGCCGTCAAACTCGTCCGAAGGGTTTATCTTTGCGCCCGTAAAAATATCAACGGGGTATTCGCCGCCCGCAACGGGCGTACCTGCAAGACCGTCGCCGTCGGCTTTACCGCAGATAATCCAACCGTTCTCCCATACGGCGGGTTGCAGGTGTACGACGCGCCCGTACGCGCCCATATCCTGAAAGTGCATAAACGCCCACTTTTCGCCCGCGTCGTCTAAATCGATAAGCGCGCCCTGATGGGGTCCGTTTACCGCCGTTTCGCCCTGCGTTAAAATTATCTTCGTCTCCCAATCGCCGTAAATTTTTTCACTGCGGAGGGCAACCTGCCAACCCGTCTTTACGCCGCCCGCGGGCGCAAGAATATAGAAATGCTTGCCGTGGCGGTAGATTTTGGGTCCCTCTATCTTGGGGGCTAAGTCGCGCCCGTCGTAAATTATTTTATAATCGCCCTTGACGGTTTTCAGTCCTTCGTCCGCCTCGAAAACGGCAAGACGGGAATTGAAGCCTATCCTGCTCTTTACAAAAGCAAAAACAACGTAACACTTGCCGTCCGCCCAAATCGGGCAGGGATCTTCGTAGCCCGCGCCCGTTAAAAGGGGACGGAGAAGCGACCACTTGCCGTAGGGGTCGGCGGTTTCCGCAACGAAAATACCATCGTCGGGAAAGGGAATAAGGCAGTAAAATTTGCCGTTATGATATCTTAAAGATGGCGCCCACGCGCCTTGACCGTGGCAGACTTCACCGTGCTTTTCAAAGGGCAAAGCGTCCAAAACGTAGTTTATGATTTCCCACTCTACTAAGTTTTTGGAGTGCAGAACAGGCACGCCCGGCACATGGTTGAAGCTGGACGCAACCATATAAAAGTCGTCGCCCACCCTTATTACGTCGGGGTCGGAATAATCGGATAACAAAACGGGATTTTCGTATTTCATAAGCTTTCCTCGTTCTTTTTCGGAATTTTAAAATATTCAAAAATATTTTAGGTAGTGTAAAGCATTTGATTATAAATTTATATATTAAAACACTTCCTTCAACGGCACCCAATGCTCGTCCGCCATATCTTCGCAAAATTCGGTATTGTTGATATACAAAGCATTGTCTTTATCCCGTACAAAACCCCAATGTAAATTGTGTTCTTCGGCATACTGCTTAAAGGCGATAAATTTATTTGCTATCTGCTTGTCTATGTTCTTGTCTTTGCCTTTGCTTTCACCGCCTTTTGTTTCAATAACCCAAATTGTCCCGTCTTTCTTTTTGACGATATAGTCAGCGTAAAACAGCCGTTGTTTACCCATTCCCTGATAATACACAATAGAGAAATACTGCTGCCCGCTATCTCCGTTTTTATAAACCCAATCAATGTCTTCACGCGATTCGCAATGCTGTTCAAACAACAGCTCACACACACTGCGAACAACAGTTGTAGCAAAACCCGAAGTGTATCCCTCATATGCGTTCTTTGAATATTCCGTTTCGTTCTTAACAGACGGATCGTATTTATAAAAACATTGTTCGGGTATTTTAAAAGTGAATTTCTGTGGCTTTGTTTTAAACGATAACTGTTCTATAATCTCACCGGTAACGGTATCCAAATCGTTCTTTATCAAGCGTTCGTTATTCACAATAAAAGCCAGATATTCCCTCGTATCAAGCGATACAAGCTTATGAGGACTAATAGCAAATTGCTTTCTGAAAAGTCGTTCCAAAATGACCTGCAAGCTATCCCTTTGCATTAAAATCGACTTGGAAATATTTTCGAGACTATGCAAAAGATAAATTCTGTGGTTACGCCCGTCTACGTTCTTATACGCCGTTTTATATTCATCACTCTCGCTTAAAGAATCGGTAAGCACATAAACACCGCCCACAAACTTATTGATTATTTTATCGCCGAATATGTACCCGCCAAGCTCGTGGAGCAATTTTTTATTTTGCTCTTTATCCTTACCCAACTTATATTTCGTTACGTAATAATTATAAATCTTCTGTAAAACGTCGCGTTCGCCCAATCCGCCGTATTGCGTACTTTCGATTTGCTTTTCCAACTCAAACGATTTGCATTTTTCCTTTAAAAACAGTCTGCGCGGAATATACGCACGGTCTTCTTCCTGTAACATACCCGCTTTAAACTTTTCGTCAAACGTATATACGTAACAAAAATCAAGCAAATCATCATTATAGTGTTTTGCTTCGGGCATCCTGCGAATACGCCCTATCGTCTGAATCTGGAAACTTTCGCTCATTCCCTCGCGTAACTTAACAAGAATTTTGGCGCGAGGACAGTCCCATCCGGTACTGATAGCCTGCTTCATTAAAAGAAATACGGGCGTACCGTCGTTTTTAGTTAAATCGGCAGTTAAATCGCGTTTATCTTCGCTCATCCACTTTGACACCATTCCGTTGTCATAGGTGTAGCCCATATCGGCTAACTTCTTTTCCACCGCCTCTATCGTTTCGGGTTGCCCGTTCGGAAACTGTATCAAAACAAGCGGACGTATAATTTTGTCCGTTACTTTTTCCTTATATCGCAAAGCAATTTCTTTACGTTTTTTATCGGCAAGCTCTAAAAGACAGTCGTAATCGTCCTTGATTTCCATACCGTCTTCAACGCCTTCATTGACGTAAATTGCACTCGTTATCAACCCCTCATCAATAACGTCTGTTTCGTCGATTTCAAAATATTCAAACCTACTGTTACTTATCGCCGTTGCACTGACGCGCACTACATGTTTGGGCGAAAATGCGTTAATAATAGTATTTGCCTTGGCGGTATTATTGCTGTGTTCCTCGTCGATTATTACAATAAATGAAATACCCGCCCGATGCGCTTCGGCTATCCTGTCGAATAAATTCTTCTTTTCGCCTTCCGTAATTGCCTTGTTTCCCGTCTTTGTTACAAGCTCCCAGTTTATAAACGTCGTGCTTTCGGCGGTAAAACCGTTCAACAACGCTTCAAATAAATTTTGAGTGCTTCGCTGTGCGCCGTACTTATCCATCTTTTCACGGCTCTGTTCCTCTAAATTCCCTTTGCCGGGGCATAGCCATATAAAAGCGGTTTTATTATTTACGTTATACAAGTACTCGTCAATAAAATCAATGAGAATTAACGTCTTCCCCGAGCCCGTAGGCGACTTCATAACGACAGTCTGTTTAGACTTCTCATTTGAAGTTATATCAAGTAATTTAAGCGAAGCCTCTCTCTGAAACGGAAATAATCCGTTAGGCAATTTTATTATCATACGTGTGCCTCCTCTTTGAGTTCGAATAAGAAATAATCGTCGGGAATAATATGTAATTCCGCGCCGTTTAACTTTTCTCTTTGCTCCGTGGTCAACAGTACGTTTTTGGAAATATACAGCGCTTTGACAGTTGCAATCTCTTCCGCGTTTTGAAAGAACAAATCCGCTTCCGCATCGCTCATAATCATACGGTATTTGCTACCGTCTATTTTTACGCCGTGTTCAAGCTGTATCATTTCGGCGATATGTTCTAAAAGCGCGTCGGATAAATACTCTTCGTCACGGGGTACAAAATCGGTACGGTAATATTTTAGATTCGCAGGTATGCCGTCCGAATATGAGCTGCCGTCCGCACGCTTACCCGTTATCACTGTTTTAATACGCGGATAAGCTATCTCAGAACATATATTACTCTCATTATTAGTACATAGAATAAATCTTCTATTGCCGTTGTCGAGCTTATTCATTTCTAAAATTGCTTGTGCCGTGGTTGCAGAACCCGCAAAAAAATCTAAAACAATTAAATCATTAGAAAAATGTGATAGTAAAGATTTAATTAGTTGACAAGGTTTTACTGTATCAAATCCTACTGCATTTCCTAAAACTTCGTTTAATTCTTCTTTACCGTTTTGCGCAGTTCCAGCGTCTTGCGCCGTCAAATGAGACCAAAACGGAACATATCTTTGTTTATCTATTTCATCTTCTGGATAAACAGCTTTTTTTACTACTCCGTTAATTACTTCCACTTTCCCAAGCCGTTCAAGTTCACGAGCAGTTTCTAGTCCAATTTGCCATCTTTTACCTTTTCGAGGATATTGTCCTAAAATCGAAAATTTCATCGTATCTCTTTGATATCCGCCCGCATCGCTTTTTTCTATAATTTCAAACCTGCACGCCCCATACTTACCCTCATGCGGATATTTTAAAATTGATTCCGTTTTGGTTAGCAAAAAATCTTTCTTTTTTGATTTATCTTTTGCATAACAATAGATAGATTCTACTTTTTTTTGTAACGAAAACTTTGCCTTACCCGCATTTATAGGTTGGGTAGTTGATTCCCACGTTAATTGTCCTAAAAAATTACTTTCGTCAAAAACAGAATCACAAAGCAATTTCAATGGCGCGCCTTCGTAATCATTGATTGAAATAAAAATTACACCGCTATCTTTTAAAACTTTATGTGCTAACGACAACCGCTGTTTCATAAATGACAACCATTTACTATGCTTAAAATTATCGTCATCACCTATCATTTTGTCATCATACATAAAGCTTTTCCCCGTATTATACGGCGGATCTATGTAAATTAAATCGATTGCCCCTTTGTGCGTCTTTTCAAGCAGATATAAGCTATGCAGATTATCTCCTTCAAGCAAAAAATTGTACGGCTTTTCGGGCGCGGCAGAAATCTCCCGTTCTTTCACTTCCGTAAAGACAGGAATATGCGTCCGCATTTGAACGTCAACTTTTTCTTCGTGTTCTTCCCACACAAGCCCGTACTTCTTTGCGTTAAGCTCGCTTTCTATTTCTCCCAACGCAATAAGCATTTCGTCGTCGTTCTTGTGTTCTTCTTTTATTTTTTGCAAAAACTCAAGCATCCGCTTGCGCTTTTTCTGTGAAAGATTAGGCATTATTAGTTACCTCTTGTTTTGCGTAATTTTTCCAACTTACTTGTTAAATAAATTTCAATAATTCCGATATAAGTATTTATTTTATACGGTGATTCAAACGACATATTTTTCGAGTTGGGATATTTGCAAAAGACACTTTTCGTTTTCCATATTAGTCCTCCACGATTTCCATAATGTCGGATAGATCACAGTCAAGCGCTTTGCAGATTTTAAGCAAGACCGAAGTTTTCACATCTTCGTTCCTGCCAAGCTTTGCCATAGCGGTTGTCGTAATTCCCGCCGCCAAACGCAAATCTTCTTTTTTCATATCTTTATCAATCAGTAGTTTCCACAATTTTTTATAGCTTGCCGCCATTTCAAAATCTCCTACGCTTTATTTGATATTCTTATTTTAGTACATAAAAATGTAAAACGCAAGATTATCTCTAAAATTTAAAGAATTTTTTAAAGTAAAAACGACTTTACAAAATGTAAAGTCGTTTGACACCATAACAATTAACTGTGAGGAATTATATACTCCCATATCTTCTTACCCCACATTAACGTTGATATGTCCGTCGGGCTTTTTGCGGGAAAGGACAACCAACGTTTCACACCATTTGGTTTGGGGGAACATATCGAATGGCGTTACGCTTACGATTTCGTACCCGGTTTCGACGCCGCCCGTTTTATACAGTGCGCCGCCTATATCTTCAAGTCCGCCCGCAAGAAGCCCCAGGTCGCGGGCTAAGGTTGCGGGGTTACAGCTTATTAAAATAATTTTGTCCGCGCCGCTTGCCATTACGGCTTTTACGACCGATCTATCCATACCCCTTCTCGGCGGGTCGCATACGATTATTCTCTTTTTGCCCTCGGTAAGGGCGAAAACTTTTTCAATCTCTTTTTCCACGGCACCGCAGATATTGAACATTTTACCGTCCAGCCCGTTGTCTTCTTTAAGCTCGTCCGCGCAGCGCGAGGCTTCCTCTACTATTTCCACGCCGTACGCCGTGCCGCACTTTTTCGCAAGCATTGCCGTAAGCATACCCCCGCCGCTGTACAAATCGATTGCAACTGCGCCCTCTTCCGCTTCTTCGAGAACGCGCGCGTACAGCTTTTCTCGGATATCGTCGTTTATCTGCACGAAGGTCTGCGCGCCCGCGCGATACTTTACGCCGCATTCTTCCGCCTCGAAATATCCCGCTCCGCGCAGAATCTGCCAGCTGTCCGAAAAGACGGCGTTGCCCTGCGACGGGTTAATATTGAGGAGAAACATGAAGTTTTTAAATGACTTTTCAAGCTCGTCAATCAACGGCTTGCAATCTACTTTTTTAGCTGCGACCAAAGCGAAAATAAACTTTCCGCCAAGCTCCCGCACGACTATGCGGCGGAGAACGCCCGTACGCGTTGCCTCGTTATAGCCGCTTATTCTCCGATCTTTTGCAAATTTTTTAACGGCGGAGATTACGGGCTTTATCCACTCCGACTGAATAAGACAGTCGTCCGTATCCACTATTCTGTGACTGTGCGGCGCGTAAAAGCCGCAGACCGTTTCGCCGTTTGCGTTCACGCCTATTGGCATGGCTAATTTGTTGCGGTAGCGAAGCTCGTTTCCGCACGGGACGGTGGGATTAACCGCCGCCGTTATTCCGCCGATTTTCCACAAGGTTGCCGCAAGGGACTCCCGTTTGAATGCAAGTTGCGCGGCGTAAGTCATATGCTGTATATCGCAACCGCCGCACTTATAAAACACGGGGCATGGAGGAATAATTCTGTCCTTGGCGGGCTTTAAAACCGAGAGAAGTTTGCCGTAGGCGATATTATCCTTTACTTTTAAAATTTTAAAAACAACCCTTTCGCCCGCAAGACAAAAAGGCACGAAAACCGTCGTGCCTTCGATTTTTACTATGCCCTCGCCGCCCGCTCCCACGTCCTCGACGACTCCTTCGTATACTTCATTCTTTTCCATAATTATTTTTTAATTCTGAAAACTATTCCGTTGATTAAAATCTGTACTTTAAAAATCAGGTAATCGTAGACGAAAAACCCGACCGTGCCGACGGTGAAAATCAAAAGAAATATATATTTATTGATTATTTCGTACACCTCTTCGGGAAAGAGCGCACCGCCGAGCATTCCGCCGAAAACGAGATAATAGCCGACGATGAGAGTGCAGTCGAACCAAACCGCCTTTATAGCCAGAGCAAGCCACCTGTTTATTTTAAAGCGGATTTGAAGGGCGTTTGCAAGCGGATGCAGCCCGAAAAAAAGCGCAAACGGAACCAAGTCCCAAAACTTGACAGCCGCGCCCAAAACGACGGCAAGAATTACCGTTCCTACGTAAGCAAGAAAATCGCCGCGGAAAAACTGTTTTGAAAGGGGAACCATAAGCGCGATAACCGCGATTAAATAGCCCGTTGCCGTGAGCGCGCCCAAACCCGTCATTATACCCAGCGACAGCGCAAGCGCCGCCACCGCGCACGATATGCCCGACAGGGCTATTTCAAAGGTTTTCGGGTTCTTGTTTTTCTTCATTTATTTTTATTGTTTGACGGTGTGAAACTACGCAGAGAAGCAAGCAGAACGATAAGCGTTAAGCAAATCTCCGTAAACCAAAGATTAAGCGCTATACAAGGCGTGCGAGGAAAACCCGAAGGAGTTTACCAAGACGTGACTAAGGGTTGCCGTAGCGCAACACAGCAGAGCGCTTGACATGCGCCGTTTACCTACAGCAGCCGTTGCAAAGGCAATTAAGACACATATTCAAATAACAGCATTCTATGCAGTTTGCGCAGAAGTTGCCGCCCATCTGACTGTCCGACGATTGCGAGTCCATAGTCTGACCCTGATACGCGCCTTGCCCGTTACCGCCTTGGTTTTGCGCGCCTGATTGCGCGTCCTGATTGATTTTATCGTTGAGCTTTCTGTAAGTTTCCTTATACTTAGCGTTTTCCGGTTCAAGCTGGATAGCTATTTCAAGTTGCTTCTTACTCTCGTTTATCCAGTTTTTACGGTAAAAAATTACGCTTTGAAGATAGTGCCATCTGCCGCCGCGCTCGTTAAAGCTGTCCAAAACGTGCTGCGCTTCGGTGATATTCCCGTCCTTCAAATAATTTTCTATCTTTTCATAAAGATCCCCGCCGTCAGAATAGTTACTTTCTTTCAGCTCGCTTTCAAGCTCGGCGTAGGCGGCGTCTATTTTAGTGAGCATTTTCGCCGCTTCGTTGCCGACTTCGCCGTCCTTGAATCTGTCCTCTAAATATTTTTCCCTTAAAGCTTCGTAAGCCGCTTTTATCTCTTCAAGCGTGGCGCCCTCTTCAAGCCCTAAAAGTTCAAGGTTCTTTTTATTCATTATTCTCTCCTTTATTGCATGCGTCCGCGCAACCCTTTCCGTAAAACAAAGTTCGCGTTTTAAGGGGTATACCGCGTAGAATTATATTGTCCGTTAAGTCGTGGTTGAAATGAAATTTGATATTTGCAAGGCATTCGCGCATATCGGCAAACAGGCTATTGAAGATAAACTTCCACTCTTCGCCGCAGCTCTCCACCGCCGCATTTTTGCAGTTTATTTTGCAGGAATTATAAAACGCGTTGTAACGCCCCTTCTTCACGTCCTTGTCGTAATCGTCCAAGGCGTCGGCAAGGTAGACCCATTTTCCCAGCGCATAAAAAAGTTTTTGCGTGTACGGCGTGGAATATTCACCCAAAACCAAAGAAGAAATATCCCGCATCATTTTTGCCGAGGGGTCCGCCGCTTCGTCCACTACGGCGCAACCCGACTTTTCAAGCCCGTCTTGCCGTAAAGTTTCGCGTGAAACAATTTCCCCAATCTGCGGAAAACGTTTCACTGCTCTCTTAAATCCACGTTTGTAAAGATGGCGGAAAACGCCTTTTTTATCCCCGTCCGCCTTATCGTCGCAAAGCTTATAGTAGGCAAGCACGGTATTAACGCAACCCAAGGCGATAGTAATGCCGTCCACGGCGGCAATCGGGCGGCGGCGTATCCAGTGAATTGCGCATCGCCGTCTTTCTATCTTTACGTCCTCGCCGCGGATATTATGAACGAGCGCGGAGGTAAACGCCATGTCGTAGGTCAAGGCGCTACGCGCCATCTGCCCGCAACCCGCGCCTATGCTTTTGCAAAGCCCGCAGTATAAGGCTTTATATAAAGTTTCGTCCTTTTTAAATAAATAAGGCGCGTCGGGGGAAATGTAACCGAACATAAATCTCCGTTCCGTCATACTGAGCTTGTCGAAGTATCTTTGAGATTCTTCGCTGCGTTCAGGATGACAACAAGGTGCGCAAAGTTTCGCGATCGCTCGCTCTGAATGACAATGGGGGATAAGAATAATAAAAGTAAAATAAAAATCGGTAAAAAGCGAGGTTTTGCTTGCGCCGTAAATTATTTATAACTGAAAAAAGCCTATTTTCTTGTAAACCTTCGATAAGGTGCGGTTTGCCGCTTTTGAGGCGCGTTCCGCGCCCGAGCGAAGCACTCCATCTAAATAATCTTTTTCCGCAAGCAATCTTGCCTGTTCTTTCTGTATCGGCGCGAGCCTGTCGGCAACGGTTTCTCCGACGGCGAGTTTAAATTCGCCGTATCCCCTGCCCGCAAAGTCTGCCTCCGCCTCCGAAATAGTCTTTCCGGTAAACGCAGAATAAATTGAGAGAAGGTTGCTTACTCCCGCTTTGTTTTCGGGGTCGTACTTGATTTCTAAGCCGCTGTCGGTTACCGCGCGCCTGAATTTGCGGATGACCGTATCCCTGTCGTCGGATAAAAATACGGAACCGTTGGGGTTTTCCGCAGACTTGGACATCTTCTTGGAGGGGTCGAGAAGGTCGTTAATTTTTGCCCCGACCTTCATATACAGAGCCTCGGGAATTTTGAACGTGGGAGAAAAAGCGTTATTGAACCTTTGCGCAATATCGCGGGCAATTTCCACGTGCTGGCGTTGGTCGAGCCCGACGGGCACGACATCCGTCTGATATAAAAGAATATCTGCCGCCATTAGAACAGGGTAGTCCATCAGCCCCATATTTATATTCTCTGCGTGGCGGGCGGATTTATCCTTGAACTGCGTCATTCTTTCCATTTCGCCGACGTAGGTTAACGTGTTTAAAACCCAGCAAAGCTCCGCGTGGGCGGGCACGTGAGACTGAACGTACATAACGCACTTTTCAGGGTCTATGCCGCAAGCAAGATATAAGGCAAGCATATTTAAAGTTTTCTGCCTTAACTCCGCGGGGACTTGCCTTACGGTTATGGCGTGCATATTTGCAATGGCAAAAAAGCAGTCGTAACCGTTTTGAAGATTCGTCCAGTTTTTGATTGCCCCTATTAAATTTCCTATCGTGAGGTTGTTGGTCGGCTGTATTGCCGAGTATAACGTTTTTCTTTCTTCCATATTCACCGCTATAATATCACATAACCCGTTAAAAAGTAAAGTTATTTTTAAAAGTGCGGCGTTAATCACCCAATAAAGCCTTTTTTATCACCTTTTCAACATAAAAAGCCGCCGACGCTTTATTTGCGTCGGCGGTACACTGTCGTAAATGTAATTAGGAAGCTTTGTAGTCTTCAACCGCTTTTTTAGCGTCGTCCGAAGGGGTAACGGTAGTGCTGCCTATTTTAGTAATTTTAAACGTCTGCTTGTTAGTTCCCTTCGTATCAAGAGGATTGTATTCGTTAGCCTTCATATCAACCGTAGCTTCCGTCTGCAACCCTACTACGTAGCCGCCCTTAACAGAAACCGTTACCTTAGTCTCGTAACCGTATTGCCAAAGCGTAGCGGTATAGAAACCGCTCGAATACGTAAACGCATCGTAAAGCGCGGAAAGCGCTTGCTCTTTACCAGTTTCTTCGGTTGAATAAGACTCGTAACCTAAGATGTGATACAGGTTGTTTACAAGCTCGCCGCTTTCATCGGCGTCCCACTTGTTTTCATCGTTATCGTTATCCGCGCTATATATAACTTCGCCTTCTTTTACAACGTAATACGCGGTGTTAGTCTTTTCGTCGCGGTCATTAATATTTAAAGACGTTGCAAGTATTTCTCCGAGAGCTTTATTTGCGCCCTCGATCTTAATTGCTTCTTCCGCGGTCATATAAATTTTACCGCCGTCAATGTCTATGTACTGAGCACTTTTTGAGCTGCTATCCGTTTTAACGGTCACCTCCACTTTACCCGAACCCGTATCGACGCTACCCGTTGCCGTTGCACTTGATTCGCTAACGGTTTCAGCGGTAAAGTTTTTAAGTTCGATAGTTGCCGTAAACGCTTTTGCCCAATCTTCTTTGGTTACTTCTTCGCCCTTTTCAAGTCCGCCGCCGCCGCAAGCTGTAAGTCCGATTAAACCGGTGGATAACACTGCGCCCGCAACTAAAGTTGCAATTAACTTCTTTTTCATTTATTTCTCCTTTATTTCTAATAAAGGGCGACGGTATCCGCTTTATGCAATAAAGCGGATAAGGGACGTCCCTTAATATTTCATACCCGTATTATATCATAATATTATTAAATTAGCAAGAAAATTATAATTGCATTTATTTAAGATTTTTATATATTAAAAATGCCTTCCCTTGTGGGAAGGCTTAAACGGGGGTTATTTGCCGATGAATTCAAGGACTTCGTCGAAAAGTTTTTTTCGGTCTGCCGTCTTTGAAAACCTTACGGGTTTATCTCTCAGCTCCACAAGGCATTTAGGCACAGCCATCGCCGTTGCCGCGCGCAGGCGTTTTATGCCCTTGAAGCTGTCCTTTACGTCGTTGCCCGTAACGGCGTACAAAACGTCCTGCGGGAATTTATAGGGGTTTGCAGTAGATACGATAACCGTCTTGGTTTCGTCCTTTTTATGCTTTTCAAACCAGTCCAAAACGACCTTCATCGCGCAGCCCGTGTGGGTGTCCATAGTATAGCCCACGTCCTCGAATACGCCGTACATCGCTTCAACGGACGTTTCTTCGTCCGCAAAACCGCCGTCGAAGGTTGCCTGTATTAACGCAAGCTCTTCGGGAGTAATTTCGTACCTGCCCTTTTCCTTTAACTGTGACATTCTTTGCGCGGTGAGTTTTGCGTTTCTGCCCGAGACCTCGAAAACGAGCCGTTCCAAATTGGACGAAAGCAAAATATCCATAGACGGCGAGGTGGTTTTGTAGAACTCACGGTTCATATCGTAAACGCCGGTTGAAAGAAAGTCAGCAATAATCTTGTTTTCGTTGGAAGCGCAATGCAGTCTTCTCACGGGCAAGCCCATTCTTTTTGCGTAGTAAGCCGCAAGCACGTTACCGAAGTTGCCCGTGGGCACGGCGAAATCAATTTCCTCCCCCATTTCAATCTGTTCGGATGATACGAGGTCGGCATAAGCCGAGAAATAGTAAGCTATTTGCGGAACGAGCCTGCCGAAGTTTATGGAGTTTGCGGAAGATAAGATTACGTTTTTCTTCTTTAATTCTTCCGCGTACGTTTCGCTTGCGAAAATTTCCTTTACGGCGGTCTGGCAGTCGTCGAAATTGCCCTTTACGGCAACTACGTTGACGTTATTTCCGTCCTGCGTGGACATTTGCAGCTTCTGCATTTTGGATACGCCTTCCGAAGGATAAAAAACGCAGATTTTTACGCCGTCAGCATCCTTGAAGCCTTCGAGCGCGGCTTTGCCCGTATCGCCGGACGTCGCCACTAAAATAAGTATCTCTTCCTTTACGCCGCATATATCCGAGCTCTTTCTTAAAAGATAGGGTAAAAGGGTAAGCGCCATATCCTTAAAAGCGCAAGTAGGCCCGTGCCACAGCTCCAACATAAACACGCCGTCGTCTATCTTTACGAGAGGCGCGGGGTCGTTCCTTTCAAACCTTGAATAAGCTCCCTCGCACGCGGCTAAAAGCTCCGACGCGTCGAACTCGTCAAGGTATTTCCCTATTATCTTTGCGGCGCGCTCGGCGTAGCTCATTTCAAGCAGAGCTTCAAGTTCCTCGCGTGAAACCTGCGGAAACCTTTCGGGAACGTACAGTCCGCCGTTATCCGAAAGCCCTTTGACTATTGCGCGCGCGCCCGTTACCTTTTCTCCGCCCCGCGTACTTAAAAATTTCATAAATTCCTCCTCACTAATATTTCACGCTATTTAAGCGCGTAAAATATTTCGTGATGCAAAAACTTGGTTTTGCTTGCGCCGTATATATTTAAAATAAATTTCGGCGGCACGCCGAAAAAGTGTGCCGCCGCCGATAAAGCCGAATTTTATCAAACGTATCTTTTAACGAAGTCGGGAAGCTCCGCTTCGTCGCAGCTGCACGTAACCGTTACGGTTATGTCGTTTTCCCCCGCAATTTTGTCAAGCATATAGAATATGCCCGCAAGTTCCTTTACGCCTTTGCCCGTAATACGGGATACGCCGTCTATATATATGTATTCGTGATCGCTATTGCAAGCGGCAACGCCCTTTACGAAACCGCAAAGCGCTTCTTCGCCCGCAACCGCCCAATCGGTAACGTCTATAAAACGAACGTTACGGTTTACGTCGTACATACATCTTTTATTGTCAGTAATGAATACGCTTAAACCTTTTGCATCTTTCGCGTCTTCGTTTGCGGCGGCAATAAGCTGTTTTGTCTTGCCCGTGCCCTTTGCGCCGTAAATAATTTTAATCATTGAAGGTCCCTCCGAAAAAAGTTGATAAAGTATTATATTTACCTTTTCTTCATTCTATCAGTTTTTTTAAGGAATTTCAATAGGTATATAAAAATTTTGCAAAAATTTCTTGTTTACGCTTTTTAATACCGTACTGCGCCGCTTACGCATAAAACGCAGAGAAGCAAACGGATAAATAAACGGCGCAAGCAAAAATCACACTTTTTGCTTAGCGCATTCAATTTGTGGCTATGCCAGATCAGCGGAGGTAATGCCCGCCATTATATGTTTGTGTACCCTTAAAAATTGCGGGCAGGGAGGCAGAGCCTACTAAAATCACGAAATTTTATTTTCGCAGAATAGAAAGAAAATTTTGTGAACTCAGTTGCACTCTTTGGCAAATTCGGCTATACGATTAAGCCCCTCCAGCATATCCTCGGCGGAAAGCGCGTAAGAAAGACGCACCGCATCGTCGTCGCCGAAGCATACGCCGGGCGTCAGAGCAACCTGCTTATGGGTTAAGAGAAGGTCCGCAACCTCCATACTGCCTTTTATTTTTACGCCCTTATAGCTTTTGCCGTACAGATTGTCGCACAAAAGCATTACGTAGAACGCGCCGTCGGGCTTAACGTAGTCAAGTCCCAGACTTTTCATTTCTTCAAGCTTTTCAAGCATTTTTTCACGGCGTTTGCCGAACGCCGCAATCATTTCCCTCATAGGCTTATCGTCCCCTTCGAGAGCGGCAAGCGTAGCGTACTGCGTCATCGTGTTGACGTTGGACGTGGAGTGACTTTGGAAGGAAGAAATCGCCTTTGCAACGTTGGGCGGGCAGGCAAGGTAACCCAAACGCCAGCCCGTCATTGCATAGCTTTTGGACACGCCGTTTACGACGATAGTCAAATCCTTCATTTCGGGCGAGCACTGCGCTATCGAGAAATGGGGTTCGGCTCCGTAATTTAGCTTTTCGTAAATTTCGTCGGCAAGGACTACGATATTATACTTTACGCAAACGTCCGCAATCGCGCGGATTTCCGTCTCGGAATAAACCGCGCCCGTGGGGTTGCAGGGGCTATTGAATATAAACATCTTCGTGCGCGGTGAGATTGCAGCCTCCAACTGCGCCGCGGTGATTTTATAACCGTGACGGGGCTTTGCGTATATGTATTCGGGAATGCCGCCGCAAGCCCTCACCACTTCGGGATAGGTCAGCCAATAAGGCTTGGGCATAAGCACCTCGTCCCCCTCGTTTATTACGGCGAAAATCGCGTTGAATATCGAGTGCTTTGCGCCGTTGGATACGATTATCTGTGAAGGGTCGTAATCGAGGTTATTGTCGGTTTTAAACTTTTTTGCAATCGCTTTTTTAAGCTTGGGAAGCCCTGCCGCGGCAACGTACTTCGTGTAGCCCTTGTCCATAGCTTCTTTTGCCGCTTCGCAAACGTGCTTGGGGGTATTGAAGTCAGGCTCGCCTACGCCGAAGTTAATCACTTTGACGCCAGCCGCTTTCAATTCGTTCGCCTTTGCGGAAATCTCCAACGTCATGGAAGGAGCTATTGCCGAAACCCGCTTGGATACCTCTATCATAAAAACCTCTTTGAAATTATTCGCGTATCGCGTATATTATACAATAAACGGCGGGCTTTGGCAATTAAATTTTTAAAGTAAAACGCCTGCCGCGCGTAAATCCGCGCGGCAGGCGTTGTGATGTTAATGATTATACGGTTAAGCAAAAAACTTATTTCGTGCCGAAAAGCCTGTCGCCCGCGTCGCCGAGCCCGGGAAGAATGTAGCCGTTTCCGTTCAATTCTCTGTCCAACGTGGACAAGTATACGGTTACGTCGGGGTGAGCCTCCGCAACCCTTGCAACCCCCTCGGGCGCGCCGATAATTGCCATAAACTTGATTTTTTTGCAACCGCGCTTTTTCAAAGCGTCCAGCGCGTCGCACGCGGAACCGCCCGTTGCAAGCATGGGGTCGACAAGGAAAACCGTCCTGTTCTCTATGCCGTCGGGCAGCTTGCAATAATATTCACACGGTTCTAGGGTTTCTTCGTCGCGGTACATCCCTATGTGCCCAACCTTCGCCGTAGGGAAAACTTTATGAACACCGTTTACCATTCCCAGCCCCGCCCTTAAAATGGGTACGATCACTACGCTTTCTTCTGGCACTCTGTACTGGGTCGTGACCTCCAACGGTGTTTCAACCCGTACCGGAATAAGGTCTATATCGCGCATACTCTCGTAAGTCATGACGGCGGTTATTTCCTCGATAAGTTCGCGGAACTCCTTCATTCCCGTTTTTTTATAGCGCAGGATTGAAATTTTATGCTTTATCAGCGGATGGTTAAAAATAAAAACGTTATCGTAATTTTTCATTCGCTTTTCCTCTTAGTTCACGTTTCGGTATTTTATTGAAAGGCGCGGACGCATATGAAAAATTCCGCGCCGCGCCTTGCCGCAAATTTTTCATATTATACCATACCGGAAGCAAAATTGCAAGACCTGAGAGAAAGAAACGGCGGGAAAAGTTTTAGACCTTTCCCGCCGAAAATTGACTTGACAATTATAATTTCATTTGATAATATAGTTTAGCGTAAAATGCAAAAAACTTAATACGCTCGTGTGGTGGAATAGGCAGACGCAAGGGACTTAAAATCCCTCGTTCGAGAGAACGTGCCGGTTCAAGTCCGGCCACGAGCACCACCAATAACGTAAGTTGAACCAAGTTTGGCTTGCGTTAATTTTTATTTATAAATTATTTAAATCAATTTCTTCGTTGTTCAATGTTATATTTATTGTAGGATTACTAATCAAATTTTTTCTTGCTATCTTTACTAAAAAGCTATTATCGTTAATTGTTGTCGTAAGCGTGGCATTGAACCATTTAAACGAGCTAAATAACATCTTATCTTTTTCTTCTCCGTCAACAAATAACTTAACGACGTAATTTGCCGTAATTATTTCAATTTTATAAGTTTGAATTGTATAACAGAATTTTTTCCGTATTTTGAACATTGTTATAAGTGTTAATAGGATAGCAATAGCAAAAATTATTCCAGCAACTATTAGAGCAGGTATCATATATTTTTCTCGCTTTTTTATTTTAATTATAACACAAATAAAAGTTATGCACAATGAAAGTAATGTGAAATTTAAAACGGCAGTTGTGCATATCTTGTCGATACGCTGATTAAGGGAATTAACAACCCTGACATTGAAGTCAAAAAATTTTGCGTTGGCGAATTGAAAATGAATTATTGCTACGGCTGTAAAAAGTGTTACATTAACGGCGAATGTGTGCAAAATGACGAAGTTAAAAAAGTGGTTATGGATATGTTGTGTTCCGATTATATCGTAATTGCCGCCCCGTCTTGGTGGGCTGACGTGCCTGCGCAACTAAAAACATTTTTTGATAGGACTACACCATATGGCGACACTAACCCTAAACGAAAATATAAAGCGGAAAAGCCTATTAAGGGCATTGCAATAGCTGTCCGAGCAGGCGTTCGGGAAGCTGAAAACGATTTAATTTTAAACGCTATTCAACATTATTTCGGGCATTTGGGTATTGATACGGTTGAAAGAATTTCAATTACTGAAACTGATACTTTAAGCGACTTATTGGAAAAACACCAAACGAAAATTGCGAAAGTTTTTGAGTTAGGAAAAAATATAGGTGAAATGATATGAAAGTAATTACAATTTGCGGTAGTATGCGGTTTGCAAAAGAGATAATAAAAATTGCAACCGAACTTGAAACAAAAAACGAATATTGCGTTCTGCAACCTGTTTACAATTTTGACGATATTCCTATCAGTGATAGAGAATTGCAAAATATTGTTAAAGCGCATTATAAAAAAATCGATATATCCGACGCCGTATTTGTTGTAAACGTGGGCGGATATATCGGTAAATCGGTTGCAGAAGAAATTGCCTATGCAAAAAATCTGAATAAGGAAATTTTATATTTAGAATAGCTTATTTTAAATTCCTTTGTATAAATTCTAAATAGTTTTTAGATTTTACATATTCTTCGTCAAGAATATCCATCATAATCAAGTCATCTAAAATTGCATCGTCAGAATCGTCGTCACCAAAGATAAAATCAAAAATACCCATAAAAATTCCTTGCTTTTCTATAATTATAGCATAATAAGTTGACAGAAGTCGACATGTTTAAAAAAATTTTTTGTATGCTTTTTATCGTGTTAAATTGTTAAAAATTCACAAATAGCAGATGTTGGGTCGCTTGTCTTGATATGATTTAATGGATGAAGATTATTTTTACTTAGGTATTTTGATTGTCTTTTCATTATTGCGTTCCGCTAGCCGTTCTTCATATTCTTTTCGATTTTTCTCAATAGAAAAGAATTCTTGAAATGCAGGCAATAAAGCTCTTGCACGGGCGTCAAGTTCATAATCCGGAATTCCTGTAGTGTTTTTGTGTTTTCTTGGCATCGGTAGTTCTCCTTATAAAATATTAAAGAGAGTATCACGCTCATCTTTCAATTATACATTTCCTTGATTGCCTTGACTATGATATTTATTTACTTTCCATATCTCTCTATTTTTATTTTTTTATATTTTAATTATATGATAAGTGCTATATTATTCAAGCGTAACACACGGATAAAACTAAAACGGCATTCGGGACAGCCCGCACACGACACCGACGAAAATGGACTATGCAACGGTTTGACAAGTTAAAATATTTATAATATAATTTTCAGCGTTATGAAAGATGAACGAGAGATTTTAGAAGAAGACACGAAGGCGAAAACGGCTATACCGGAAAACGACGCCGCGTCCGTTGAAAAGACTGCGGCGGTCTCCGCAACGGCTGAGGACGAGATAATATTAACAACATCCGAAGTTGCGGAAGAAAACGCGGTCGGTTCGCCAATAAAACCGACTAAACTGCAACAATTTTTACAGCTTTTGAAGTTTACCGTTTTTATGGCTTCCGCCGGCGTTATACAGCTTTTATCCACCACTGCTTTGCATCAGTGGACGGGCTGGCTGGCAGATTATTATTGGATTGCTTACGTAATAGGATTGACTCTTTCCGTAATATGGAGTTTTACGTTCAACCGCAAATTTACTTTTAAAGCGGCGAACAACGTTCCGCTTGCCATGGTTTTAGTGATAATTTATAACTGCCTTATAGTTATTCCCCTTGCCTGGGGAGGAGACGAACTTGTAAAAATTTGGGGCACCGATTTGGGTATCGTCGTTACCGTTATCACAATGCTAATCAATTTCGTGACCGAATTCTTTTGGGACAAGTTTATAGTGTTCAACGCAAAGGTTACCGATAAAATTTTGAGTTGGTTTAAAAAGAAAGATAAATGATTTAAGCGTTTGCACAATCATAGTTTCACGAGGAACATCCCCTCACGGTTTTGTGAGGGGATGTTCCCATAATTATTGCCCGTTTCGTCAAGTATGGCGGTTTTAAAGTAAAAAGCGGAAGGCAAATGCCTTCCGCTTTTTAGATTATGCTACATTAATTATCTTTCTCATCTATACTTATCATTTTTGCACTAAAAAGTTACTTAGCATATACAATTTCAGTTATACGAACTTTATCCCAAATTTGTTTCAAAGTAAAATTACCTTTACGCCCAAAATTAAACAGTTTAAAATCTTCAATAAACTTTCTAAATCTAATTTTTTCAAAATTATCGTTTGTCAATTCGATTTGAATACAAAGTATTGGTTCTTCAACTTTTTTAAATGTACAATTTCGATAATGAGCATAGCCATCCACATAAAAACATAACTTGATTATTTCAAAAGCATTCAATTTTTGAATTATATCTTTGTAATCATATTGATTTTCCATATGTCTCCCACAATAATGTTAGTTTTTAGTGTTTTAATTTAGAAAGAATATCTCTTATACAAGCAATTAAATCTTTCAGAGTTTCATTATAAGGATATTTTTTTAATTTTTGATGCACTCTTTGAGCAAGATCTTTGTTGTTTGCAATACCGGTTTGGCGTTTAGCTTCCTCCCACATTCGGTCTTCGTATTGGTTATGACCCATCCTAGGACCGGCCCCCTTAGAAAACAATACCGGCAAACCGAATCCGAGACCGCCGATAGCGATACCGCCGCCGGCAATAACAAGTCCTGCACCAAGACCTACTGACGCTACGCCCGCAGCAGCTCCTGCGGCTACGGTTCCGCCGCCGGCTAACGCAGCCAATCCGCCTGCTCCGCCTATTGCGCCTAAGCCGCTGCTTATCAATGGTATTCCAACACCTATCAGCGCACCGGCTATTCCGCCTATGTTACCGCCGAGTATTACGCCAAGATATACTGCGCCCGCTATCTCCCAGCCTGTTGCCCCGTTTTGCGCCGCAGTTACTCCGCCTATCACGCCGCCTGCTACCGCGCCTATTATTAACCCAACTAACAGACTTATCAGTAAGAACGACGTTCCCGTCGGGTCTACGTTCATTACGGGGTTATTGCCGCAGTATGCGTAAAGGTTCAGTCCGTTTATCGTTTCGGGGTCGGCGTATTCTACGCTGTCCTGCGAAATAAATCTGCCGACTTCGGGGTCGTAGTAACGCGTTTGCAGGAAGTACAAGCCCGTTTCCACGTCGTAGTAATAACCGCGGTATCTGAACGGATTCAGGTTGCCCACGTGGTTGGGATCGTCTATATCGTTTCCGTTTGCGTCGAGCACGGCGTGGTTGCCCCAGGCATCGTAGATATATCTTACCACAACCGCACCCGTTTCGTCAAGTGTGGCTATTATATAAGAAAAAGGGCGGTTATTTTAACCGCCCTTTTTCTTTATTTGCTGGTCTTAACTTCTAAGTTTTGTTTTATAAATTCTGGTACCACTTGCATTATTTTTTTTAGTTTGCTTTGAGTTACGAAAAAATATATATTGTCCCTTCTACAGCGTGCGCTTGATAAAAATTTCTTTGTTAAGTCTGTTTTAGATAAAAACAGCCATTGTTTAAATTGTCCTTTAAATTGAACATATTTAATGTCTTCCCAACTAAAACTTTTAATCTTTATACCAAATAATTTTTTAGTTATTTTTTCTTCATCTGCTTCAATAGCAGGAAAACACACAAATAAAATCATTGTCATAATTAATGATGGCATAACAAAAAGCATAATTATTAAAACAATTAATAAAGTTATATCTTCATTAAGAGGAGTCTTTGTTGGAAGAAAAATTAAAAAACAAGCACAAACAATCATTAAAATCAACATAAAGACTTCAATAAATATTCCCAGCTCAAAATTAACGAAAAATTTTCTTTTCATAATAGCTATTTAATTTGCCTCTTAAATTATTTGGGTTAATAAATGGTAATGTCCCTATAAATACAGACATTGCAAGCGGTATAATATCTATCGCTAAATTAGAGACAAAGCGAGCCATAAACGTATCGGCTGTACTATACATTCCAGAAATGCTCAGCCCCACGTATGCCATCAAATTAGTTGCTCCGCTAATTCCACCAGCAATTGCCGCTACTTTATAGTCAACATCGCCATACGATAAAGATTGCGATACTATGTTGCCTATAAAGCCTCCTGCAAAACCTACTATGATAGCAACAACAGCTCCCCCAACACCGCCTATTGCTAAACCCGCAGCTAAGCCAACACCGCTAATAACTCCAGTTATGAATCCGCCTAAAAAGGCAGAGCCAAAGCTTTCGCCTTCCGCAGCATTTGCTCCCGCAATAAGCCCATTAACCACACCACCTACTAAAATACCTCCTAATATTAATAGGAAAGCAAGTAAAGAGTGACCCGTCGGGTCTACGTTCATTACGGGGTTATTGCCGCAGTATGCGTAGAGGTTTAAGCCGTTAACGGTGGTCGGGTCGGCGTATTCCACGCTGTCCTGCGAGATGAACCTGCCGACTTCGGGGTCATAGTAACGCGTCTGCAAGAAGTACAAGCCTGTTTCCACGTCGTAGTAATAGCCGCGGTATCTGAAAGGATTCAGGTTGCCTACGTGGTCAGGGGCGTCTATGTCGTTTCCGTCCGCGTCGAGCACCGCGTGGTTGCCCCAGGCATCGTATATATATCTTACCACGACCGCACCCGTTTCGTCAAGTATGGCTATTTATTAATGTTAACAGAGAGGGTGCATTATTGTACCCTCTCTGTTTTGTATATAAGATTAAAACTTAATTAATTATTCGTTAAATACGAATTAATGAAATTGTTAAAATCTTCTTCGTCGCAGTTTTCTCTACCATAACTTAATGGAGCGCCGTTAACTACAACATCGTGAGCATTAGGAGTGATAATTTCATAATCGCTGTTATAATATTCAACTAATATTGCATTCCTTTGCGATTCAACACTCTCTGGATCACCGAACTGAAATTTTCGGAACTGTATTTTTTTAAATTCAATTAAAAAACTTTCTTTGTCTTCAATTTTAACGAGTGTTTCGTATTCCTTACTCGTTGGGTAATAACCTTCATAAATATAAATTATGCTTATGCTTTTAATTTCAGATTCGTCGTAATGAAACGGATAAGAAATAGTAGAATTACACCCCAAACAAGCGCATAGTAGTACGGTAGCCAACACATACAAACTACAACATAAAGTTTTAATTTTCATTATTATATCCTTTTATTTAATAACCGAACAGAAAATAAAACGGTATTATACAAATTCCGAAAATATTTTCTGCAAACGCCCAATATAATGAATCTTGCTTATAGGTAAATTTGGGGTCTGTTATGGTTCTATCAACACCACCAAACAAATCAGCCGTCCTTTCCCAAGGCATTGAAAAGTAAGGCGAACCCTTTAATCCCGTAAAATACGTTATCAAAGACGGTATAGCGACTCTCGATAAATAGCCAAACCCCATAAAACGTTCTTGAATTCCGTGTCCGAACTCGTGGTTTAACGTATTTATTCCATATGGATTATTTTTTACATCAGTTTTCAGAAAAATAGTTCCAAAAATTTGGCTGGAAGAGCCAATTGACAAGCTATGTCTGATTACAGCTTCGCCTTTGTAAAAACTGAAAACCTTTGAATTGAGAGCAATGCTTGCATCTTGGTTAAACGGGTTAAAACAACCGTTGTTATAATCGGTTTGTATATCGTTCCACCTGCCCTGACATATAGCTACAAAAAGCGCGACTCCCGATATTAGCAATTTCACGCCGTTAAACAGCCCCGTTATTGTTGAAAACCAATCTCGGATTTTACCCCAATCTATCGTGCCCGTAGGGTCGTAGCCCATTACGGGATTATTGCCGCAGTAAGCGTAAAGGTTTAAGCCGTTAACGGTAGTCGGGTCGGCGTATTCCACGCCGTCCTGCGAGATAAACCTGCCGGTTTCGGGGTCATAGTAACGCGTCTGCAAGAAGTACAAGCCTGTTTCCACGTCGTAGTAATAGCCGCGGTATCTGAAAGGATTCAGGTTGCCTACGTGGTCAGGGGCGTCTATGTCGTTTCCGT
>CAJTYL010000005.1 GCA_910583855.1 uncultured Christensenella sp. | reverse complement strand
CATAATTCCCCTTAAATAATAGTTAGTTATTTTATCCATATTTTACCATATTCTGATATAATTTTCAATACTAAAATAAAGAATATTGGAGATTTTATGAATTATTTAACGAATTTTATCAATTATTTGCAAACTACTAAAAACTTATCAGAAAAAACATTTAAAGCATATTCTTGCGATTTAAAACAATTTTTTGTATTCGAAAAGAATATTCTTCATCCAGATATTTGCGCTTTCATTTCCTATTTAAACAAGCAATTAAGACTTAAAGACACATCAATTAGGAGAAAGATTATCACTCTTAAAAATTTTTATAATTATCTTCTTGAATTTGAAATTATTGACTCATCACCTTTTAAAAAACTAAAATTTAGGTTTAAGCAAGAAAGAAAACTTCCTAAAACATTAACCATTATTGAGATCAGCAAAATCCTTAAATGTTTTGATGTTGACCTAGCTACCCTTTCCTCTTTTGTTCAAAAAGAATATATCCGTGATGCTGCTTTGTTGGATTTGTTGATATGCACAGGTATACGTATCGGTGAAGCGTCTGCATTGTCTATAGATGATATAATCCTAAGCGAGCGAACGCTTTTAATTCATGGTAAAGGCAGAAAGCAACGCCTTATTTATATATCATCTCCACAAACTTGGGAAAGATTAAAAAATCTCATAAAAGAAAGAAAAAATTTCAATGATAAACACCTTTTTGTAAATCGATATGGACAACCCCTTTCAATCCACGGCATAGAGAATATTTACAAAAAATATATAAAAATGGCGCAGATAACAACGAAGTCTACTCCGCACTATCTGCGCCATACTTTTGCTACGAATTTACTCGCTAACGGTGCTGACCTCCGCTCCGTACAAGAAATTCTTGGTCATGCAAGTGTCGCTACCACTCAAATATATACAGAAGTAACGACAAAACGCAAAAAACAAGTTTTAGAGAAATATAATTACAGAAATAAATTGCTGTAAAATGCACTGAAAATAACTTGGCACAATTTGGGCACAAAGTTGGCAGAAAAATGCGTATGCAATCCCTGAATTATAATGTTAAAATGAAGAAAAACAAAAAGGTCAAACCCAAAAATACTTGATTTGACCTTAATAATATAGTAATTATGTTTGACATAATACTATTCAAAATTTAATTTTAACTATTAATAGGCATTCAACATATTATCGATACCTATTCCATAACCACGCGTTGGGTCATTGACGAACACATGGGTCACTGCGCCGACAAGCCTGCCGTCCTGAACTATGGGACTGCCGCTCATACCTTGAACTATTCCGCCCGTCTTTTCAATTAATCTTTTGTCTTCAACCTTGATAACGAAATTTCTGTTATCCTTATTGTTCCTATCGACCTTGACGATTGAAATTTTATACATTTCTGCTTCTTTTCCGTAGACCGTAGAATAAATATAGGCCGTACCGATGTTCACGTCGTTTAAGGAAGCTTTACTGACTTTTACGAGGTTCGAACAGTTAAAGTTTTCAGCAAGCGTGCCGTAGACCCCGCACTGACAGTTGAGTTCTGCCTGTCCAATAACCGAACTTTCAAACGCGCCGCGAAGCTCCCCAGGGGTTCCCCTTACACCCTTTTTCACGTCGTAAATCAGACTGTTATAGACCGTTCCGCCGTTTATGGTTATTATTTGATTACCGTTATCGGTAATGGGATGACCGAGAGAGGCAAATTTGTTATTAGTCTTGTCAATATATGTTACAGTGCCGATACCGTTGATACTGTCCTTTACGAGAATGCCCAAGCGCTTACCGCCCGAAGCCAGATCCTTTACCGGTGTTACGGGGAGCGTAAGCCTTTCGCCGTCGCGCAGAATTTCAATCTCGTACTTTTTATATTCTCTTGCTATAATTTCATTTACGTCCGAAGTCTTTTTTACATCTTCGCCGTTAATTTTTACTATAACGTCACCGCTCTGTATGCCTGCGTCTCTTGCCGGCGAACACGTGCCTTTTGCCGTCAGGACCTCGCATATGCCGACGACCTCAACCTTCGTAGTACTTAGCACGAAACCTGCAGGGAAACCGCCAAGATATAACCCGTTGCCCGTTTCGGCGTACGCGCCAAACGGCACGAAAAAACACATGCACAGAACTACTGCAAAAAACGATAAGAACGCTTTAAATAATTTCTTTTTGTAAAACATAACGTTATCTTGTGCAAATAAATTCTAAATATACAAAAAAATGCGGCTTAAACTGCCGCGCTTTTTTATTTCTTTATCTGTTTTATAAGTTCGATTGCGTGTTCTCTTGCCGCAACTGAGTTCACGCTGCCGGTAAGTCGTACAATTTCTTCTATTTTACTTTCGGCGGCAAGCCGTTTAACCTTCGTCAAAGTTTTGCCGCTCTCTTCCACTTTATAAATAAGAAACTGCGCGTCGCTTGCCGCGCACACTTGCGGCAGATGTGAAACCGCTAAAATTTGAGTGTGTTTTGAAATTTTAACGAATTTTTCCGCAACCGTCGTCGCAGTGAAACCGCTTATACCCGCGTCGATTTCGTCAAAAATGTAGGTTGAAATGCCGTTTACGTCTTTAAGCCGCGTTTTTACCGCGAGCATAAATCTTGACATTTCACCGCCGCTTATAACCTTGCTTAACGGCTTTAAAGGCTCGCCCTTATTGGCGGAAAAATTGAAGCAAATACTATCCGAACCGTTTGAAGAGGATAAATTTGCGTTTCCCTCGTCGTATTCGGCAAATTCAACGGCAAAATTCGCGTTCGGGATATTCAAAGTTTTAAGTTCCGCGATAACTTCTTTACAGAACTTTTCGGCAACCTCTTTTCTTAAAGCGGTTAGCTTTTTGCAAAGCTCGTATATCTTTTCGTCAATCGCCGCTATTTCTGCCGTATATTTTTCTACCACGCATGCGCCATCGCTTAAAACGTCGGCTTTTGCCCTGGCTTTTTCGCAAAATTCGAGAATTTCACTCTCATCTGCGCCGTACTTCTTTTTTAAAGATTTAATAAGCGATAATCTTTCGTCTATTTCCTCCGCTTCACGGCTGTCGAAGTTAAGCTCGTCCGTAAGGTCGGTAACCGTTTCAGAGATATCTTTAATCTCAACACCTAAGCTTTCAAGCCTTTCACCTATCTGCGCGTACGCGTCGCTTAATGCGGAAATGCCGTTTACGTAATGCTTTGCGGTGGAAATTCCGTCCGCACAGCCGTTTTCGTCGTCCAAAACCGAACGAACTGCGCTAAGAGCCGTCAAAATTCTCTCGGTATTGGCAATAACGTTTTGACGGACTGTAAGTTCTTCAAATTCCCCTACTTTTAAATTTGCGTTCTCTATTTCGTTTATCTGATAGTTTAGCAGGTCAAGCTGTCTTTCTCTTTCGCTTTCATCGCCGCCCAATTCAGAAATTTTCGACTTCAGACTCCTCTTTTCGGAAATCAAAGCCGCCAGCTCTTCCTTAATTCTTTGCGCGTTTTCGCCGAGAAGCGCGTCAATCGTCTTTAGCTGATTGTCTTCACTCAGCAAAAAGAAATGCTCGCTTTGACCGTGAACGTCTACGAGGTGCTGAGTTACGCTTTTCAACATAGATGCGGTTACCGCGTTGCCGTTAATTTTTATTGCGCTTTTGCCGTCTGCCGTAAGCTTTCTAGTTATGACTATCTCACCGTCGCTGTCTACGTCCAAGTCTTTCAGTTTTTTCAAGGCTTCAGAGCCTTCTTCAACGAAAAATTCGGCGCGCACAGACATCTCCTGCTCGCCGTATCTTATCATGTTTTTATCTGCTTTTGAACCTAGAACAAAGTTAATCGAATCAAGAATAACCGATTTACCAGAGCCCGTTTCGCCCGATAAGATATTCAATTTTCCGTCAAAATCGACGTCCGCTTCGGATATAAGCGCAACGTTTTTAACGTATAACCTTTGTAACATTAGCTTAAGTATTCTTTCAACATTTCAACTACGGCTTGCGTGTGCTCGTTGCTGTCGAGGACTATTAAAAGTGTATCATCGCCCGCGATACTGCCGATAATTGCGTCAATGTTAAGGCTGTCGACGAATACGCCGACGGTCGATCCGTTACCGCGCATAGTTTTAACCAAAATGAGGTTATTCGCTGGTCTTATTGCAAGCACGCAACCTTTGAAGAGATTGGTCATCCTGTTTGTCACGCTGTCGACGTAGCTGTCAAAGCTTGCATATTTATACTTTTTCTGTATGCCGGCAACCTTATACAGCTTCAAATCTTTAACGTCGCGTGAAATCGTTGCCTGCGTAACGTTAAAATTCGCTTTATTAAGTTCTGCGCACAACTCTTCTTGCGTGTCAATTTCTTTGGTCGCAATAATCTCCAAAATTTTCTGTTGTCTTAATGATCTTTGCATACTATTTACTCCAAATATTTAACTTAATCAGAAGCTTATTGAAAAAATTCTTATCGTCGGAAGTTATAAAATCAACTTTGTATTCCGACTTGGAAACCGTAACCTCTTGCCCGTCCGTCACTTCTGCCACCGCTCTGCCGTCAACGATAAGCCCCAACGGCGCGCCTGCGTTAACGGGACTTATTTTAAGCGTAGAACCGTCGCCGAATACTATGGGGCGGGAATGAAGAGAGTGCGGGCATATAGGCGTTAAAATGAACGCGCCTATATCGGGCGTAAGAATCGAACCACCGGCGGCGAGAGAATACGCCGTCGAACCCGTAGGGGTGCTTACTATTATTCCATCGGAGGAAAAATTATCCACCGTAGTCCCGTCGACTTCAGCATGCAAACTTACCGTATTCCGGAAATTAGCACCGACGGTGTTCCTTTGGATAACAAGGTCGTTCAAGGCAAGATATTCTTTACCGGAAGCTGAAATTTTAAGCATACTCCGACTTTGAATTCTGTAATTGCCGCAACGGACAAGGTGTATAGCTTCGGCAAGCTTGTCCGGCTCAAACTCTGCAAGAAAACCTATGTGACCGTAGTTTATGCCTATGATTTTAATGCCGCGCATCGCACATTCCGACGCAACTGTTAAAATCGTTCCGTCGCCGCCGAGCACAAACAAAACGTTAAGCCCGTCGAGGTCGGTTACGGATTTTACGACGGTACACAAGTCCGAAGTAAAAGCCAAAGAAATCTCGTCGATATACTTCTTATTGTCGGAAAAATATTTTTCGTTTAAATATATTCCTACCTTCATACAAAATGTATTATATACCCATTTATGCAGAAACGCAAGAGAAATTAATGTATATTTTTAAAATTTATACAAAAAAATCCATCGGATCACAATACGACGGATTTTATAAGGCTTTCCTTGCTTTCGGGAGATGCTCCCTTTTTTAATAAAATAATATATTCTAAGTTTTTGCCCTTGACTACCGGCGCGTTCGTCAGCTTTTGCGGACCTAAATTTACCGACTTTGCATAGTCGTAAATCTTTGAAATTATTCGCTCGTGCATTTTTTTATCACGCACGATACCGTTTTTCCCAACGCTCCTGCTTTCACATTCAAATTGAGGTTTTATAAGCGCCAAAACGCATTTACCGTCGCACAGAACGTTTGCAACCGCACCCAAAATATAAGTTAACGAAATAAAACTTACGTCAACGGTAACTCCGTCAAGATCTTCTTGAAACAGTCCGATGTTTAAATTCCTTGCGTTGAAGTTGTCGATAACTACGACGTTTTTCTTTAAAAGACTTTCGTCAAGTTGACTTTTACCCACGTCAATACAATAAACTTTTTTTGCGCCGTTTTTTAAAAGGCAATCGCAAAATCCACCCGTGCTTGCCCCGACGTCCGCAAATATCTTATCTTCCGCATTGAAAGAAAAATCTTTTATCGCTTTTTGAAGCTTAAACCCGCCCACGGACACGAAGTTTTCTTCAAGATCTTCAACTTCTATTTCGTCGCCCTTTTTTACCTCGTACGAACGCGAAACGGGTTTGCCGTTAACGTTAACCAATCCCTTTTGAATTGCGTTTGCGGCCTTTGTACGCGAACCCAACTTTTCCGCAAGATATTTATCTATTCTCATTTGATTTTATAAATTCTGTAATCGCTCTACCGCTGAGATTTCTCTCCTGCATAAGTTCGGAAACACTACCCTGCGGAATAAATTCGTCGGCGTATGCAAAATTTTTTAAAATTTTGTTTCCGCCGATAAAATATCCGTTGACAACGGAACCGAAACCGCCCGCAAGCATATTGTCTTCAACGGTCAGAATAAATTTTTCTTGTAATCCGCCAAGCATTACGGTATCAAGCGGCTTTACGAAACGGGCGTTGATAATAGTCACACTCACACCTTGCGCTTTAAGCTCTTCCGCCGCCGCAAAAGCTTGGGTAACAGCCCTTTCGCCGCACGCAAGAATTGCATATTTGCCGTCACCTTCGGCAAGCTTTTCCCACTTGCCGCAAGCTATTTTTTCACAGGCACCGAAAAACCTTTTGCCCTCTCTGGGATAACGGATTGCGAGCGGCGCGTTAAAGCCTTCACTGAATTCAATCATTTTTTCAAATTCGTTTAAATCTTTGGGAACGGCTATCGTGAGGTTTGGAATAAAACTTAAAAACGACAAATCAAACACGCCCTGATGCGTTTCCCCGTCCGCACCGGACACGCCCGCGCGGTCTATACAAAGCGTTACGGGCAGGTTTTGTTCGCATATATCTATAACAATCTCGTCAAAGGAACGTTGCAAAAACGTAGAATATACCGCATAATAAGGCTTCATTCCCTCCGTAGCCATCGAAGCGCAGAGTATGGTTGCGTGTTCCTCGCAAATACCGACGTCAACCGAACGGTCGGGATACTTTTCAAAAAATTCCGAAAGCCCCAAACTTGAAGTCATTGCCGCTGTTACAGCAACTATTCGATCGTTTTTTGCCGCAAGACGGGTAAGAGTTTTACCTAAAACCTGTGAATATTCGTTAAATTGAACAGGTTGATTATTCTTTGCAATCCCGTGCGTTGATTCGGGGTCGTCCTCACAGAAAGAGTATCCCTTACCTTTTTTGGTAAGAACATGTAAAATAACCGACTCCTTTTTTATCCTTTCCCTAACTTCCGTCAGCTTGTTTATCATAACCTCGAGGTCGTTGCCGTCGTACACTCCGTCGTAACCGAAGCCGAACCTTTCAAAAATTTTAGCGTGGCGGTCGACCTTTGACTTATGCTGCATATCTTCGGATAAAATTTCAAGATACTCGTGCATACTTCCTACGGTCGGCGCAATCGACATGCCGTTGTCGTTGAGAATAAGCAAAACATTAGTGTTCAACAGCCTTAAACTGTTAAACGCCTCGTAAATAAGCCCGTTATTGAAAGAACCATCCCCGATTAGCGCTATAACGTTAAACTTTTCACCCTTTATATCGCGGGCTTTGGCAATACCCAAAGCAGCGGAAACCGAAGTTCCCGCATGCCCTGTATCGTAACAGTCAAAAAGGCTTTCTTCACGTTTAGGGAAGCCTGAAATACCGTCTTTCTGCCGTATAGTATTAAATTTATCGTATCTGCCCGTGAGAAGCTTGTGAGTGTAGCACTGATGTCCTACATCGAAAATGAGCTTATCTTCGGGAAAGTCAAATACATAATGAAGCGCAACGGTAAGCTCAACCGTTCCGAGATTCGAAGATAGATGACCGCCGTTGTTTAAGACGGTTTTTGTAATAACTTCCCGCGCTTCCTCGCAAAGAGCTATAAGCTCTTTCAACGTCATATTCTTAAGTTGCGCTTCAGTTATATTTTTAAGCATTACTTTTCCTTCTTGAAAAGAGTCGTAAATTTGGCAAAGCCGAATACTATCTGTTTATTGAATTTGACTGCAAAATGTTTAAAAATCGCCTTACCTCCAACAGTCAGCGCGCCTATTGCCGCACTGATGCCGATGGACGCAATAAGTTGTACCGTACCGCCCGAAGACGCGACTATCACAACGAGCGCTGCGCCCGCCGCGCCGCTGACGATACCGCAAATATCGCCTATCACGTCCGCAAAGATACTTGAAAGCTTGGTTGCGTTGCGACAGAACGTTACCGCGCGCTTTGCGCCTTTTATTTTATTCGACGCCATAGCATGGAAGGCTTCCGGACTTATCGACATTATCGCGTTTGCAAGCACGTCGCAGCCTATATTTAATATCAAAAGTACCAAAAGAACTATAACGCAGACGTATGCCGGACTGCCTTTAACCGATACTTCGGTTAAAAAGCTGAAAATTACCGTCAGCGCAAACGACAAGAAAAACACGCTTATGCCCCAAATAAGCCAAGCGTTTTTACTTTTCTTCTTAGGTTTAGTCTTCTTTTTTTTGCGCGGTTTGCCGTCCTGCGATTCTTCCGCATTCTGTTGTTGAACGGCTCGTTCCGTGTTTTCAGACGTATTGCCGCCCTCTTTACCAGAAGGAGGCTCGGTTGGTTGGGAAGACTCCTCTTCCCTGGGTTCGGTTAAATTCTGTTGATCGTTTTCCATAACTTTCTTAAAAATAAATACGCACCGTAATAGCGCGTAATTAAACAATATAGTGGTTTATATTAAATAAACTTTGCGGCTTAGGTTCGGTAGGATTTCCCCCGTTCTCACTCTCCGTCACCGAGAAAGCAGTTTCCTTTTAAGAAAACGGATACTTGCGTATGACCGAATTACCACTTAGTCCACACCTTAATCTCTAATATAAAGACAGTCTAGAAGCTTTCCTTGGCAATTGTCACTGAGCTAATCCTCTTTTGCAAAAAACAATTTCAAACAGCAATAGGCGAATTTCGTTCGGCCGAAACGAGCAACGCCGTGAGTCTGTTATCCGCTGTCTTCACTCAAGGCAGGCTACTCTGTACCAAGCTTTCGCCTGATAGCAGGTTTAATCCGTAAGTCGTTGTGCCTTACGGCCTCCGCGGTAAATGGGTTGGGCTACGGTATGCCGTTACCTAGCTCCCATATACCTTTACTCCCAGCATTCACCCACTTTTGGCAAAGCAAGCAAACACCAGAAACTTCATCGATATGCCCTTTAACGGTATTTTACCCCCGTCTTCGTTTCAGTGAGAATTGACTAGAATACTGCACCACTATATCGGTTTATATTAGTATATTACATTTTCGTAAAAAAGTCAATACTTTTTCATTTATTTCGGTTTCTTACGAAATCCACTAAGCTTATAAGGAATTCCCCGTCACCGTCAATGCTTTCCAGAACGGCGCGGCAACGCTCCGCAAGCACGTCGGCACGCAGTTTTGCGCCGTCAAGCCCGTAAAGCGCAACGGAAGTATATTTTCCTTCCTCTTCGTCTTTGCCTATACTTTTTCCGAGAGACGAAAATTCGCCTTCCACGTCAAGAATATCGTCTGTTATCTGAAACAGCGCTCCCAAATCCTTGCCGAACGATTTCAGCCCAGAAAAACATCTGCCGCCGCTGAGTATTGCAGGCACGACCACGGGCGCAGTTAAAAGTTTGCCGGTCTTATTTTCGTAAATAAAGTTTAAAGTCGGCTCGTTAAAACTCTTATCGTTTTCGTGCAAAAGGTCCGCCGATTGCCCGGCAATCATACCGTAAATCCCCGCGCAATCGCAAATAAATTCGGCGGCAGAGATATATTCCGTCCCGGACCTGCACTCTTGTAAGAGCAATGAATAAGCCGTATTCAATAGCCCGTCACCCGCAAGAACGGCGTTACCCACACCGAATACCTTATGATTTGAGGGTTTGCCGCGTCTGAAATCGTCGTCGTCCATTTCAGGCAAATCGTCATGAATCAGCGAATAAGTATGAATAAGCTCTATTGCGAGCGCAAAATTGATAACTTTACGTCTTTCCAACCCCAACAAATCCGCAGTTGCAAAACAAAGGACGGGGCGGATTCTCTTGCCGCCAAGTTCAAGACTGTACCTTAAACTGTACCTCAGAACGTCTGGACGACAATCTATTTTGTTGCAAAATTCGGTTAATTTAGCATTAAATTCTCTGAGATAAGCACAGTATTTATCGTTAAAATTCAAAAATTATCTCCTTAATGCCGCCTGTAAAGTATTGTACATAAGCATAGTAATCGTCATAGGACCCACGCCTCCCGGGACTGGCGTAATATAAGAGCATTTATCCTTGACGTTTTCAAAATCAACATCACCGCACAGCTTACCGTTTTCATTGCGGTTCATTCCCACGTCTATTACGGTTGCCCCCTCCTTAACCATATCCGCCGTAATGAATTTCGTCTTACCAACCGCTGCAACTAAAATATCTGCGCGAAGACACTCCCCTTTTAAATCCGCCGTCTTACTGTGACATACCGTAACCGTTGCGTCCGCATTAATAAGCAGCATCGCCATAGGTTTTCCGACTATATCGGAACGTCCGACGACGACGGCTTTTTTGCCGCAGGTTTCAACGCCGTATCGTTCAAGTATTTTCATTATGCCGTTTGGCGTACAGGCAACCAAACAGTCTTCCCCCCTGCTGAGTTTACCCGTATTTTCTTCTGAAAATCCGTCAACATCCTTTTCCGTGGGAATAAGTTTTAAAATTTTTTCGGCGTCAAGATGCTCAGGTAAAGGCAACTGAACCAATATCCCGTCAATATTTTTATCGGTTGCAAGCCGTTTTACCACGGAAGCAAGGCTATTTTGCGCACAGTTTGCGGGGAGATATTCCGAATAAGACTTTATTCCAACCTCTTCGCACGCCTTGATTTTATTGCGGACGTACACCTGCGAAGCGGGATTATCGCCGACCAAAACGACGGCAAGACCTATATCTCTCTTCCTCTCGCTTCTGAATTTATCAACGCCAGCTTTTATTTCTACGCGTATATCCTGCGCAAGTTTTTTTCCGTCAATTACAACTGTCATTGTTTTTAACCTCTGACAATATACCGCTTACGAATGACGCGCTCTTTTCAGAAGAATATTTTGACGCAATATTCGCCGCTTCGTTTATCGAAACGGCGTACGGTATGTCCGCCATATGTATAATTTCAGCTAGCGCCACTAAAAGGACGCTCTTATCGGCAGGGAAAAGCCGCGTTTCGGGAAAGGCGACCGAGCGTTCGTCGATTATTTGCGCAAATTCCTTTTCATGCTCTTCAACGAGTAAAAGAACTCTGTCGCAATATTGAATATCGTCTTTAGTTAAATTCTCTTTTTTATAAAGCGCGTTTTTAAGCCCGTTTTCCACTTCGCCGAACCGTGAAGCAAAAACCACCTGAAAAGCAACCTCTCTCGCTTTAGTTCTCATAATTAAAACCTGTTTTCGTAATGTTATATATAAACGCAATTAATCCCTTAAATTTCTTTAAGGGATTAATATGTTTTTAATTAAATTGCCGTACCGTCGGTAAAGGTCACGTCCTGTATATGGACGTCAATCTTTGCAACTCTGTACTTAGTCATAGATTCAACGTTATGCTTTATCGATTGCTGTATTTTGAACGCAAGCGAAGAAACGTTGCAATCGCTGTTGACTTTTACGCTGATATCGGCAACTATGCCCTGTTTTTCAAAGCTGAGTTTTACGCCCTTGTTTTTGCTGTTCAAAAGCGAAACGCCTTCAACCTCGTTAATGGCAAGCGCAACGATACCGCTGACAATGTTCGGATTATAAGTTATTTTGCCCTTCTGAGTCGTAGTCGGGTCGTGCCTCATATGCGCCATAAGTATTCTCCTTTAAGTTAGTATAACACGTTTATAAAAAATTTGCAACTAACTTACGGGAAATAAACTTACACTTGTGAATAAACGGGTAAAATTATTACGCTGCCGGGGTCGGAACCAACTTCTTCAACAAGCATAGTGTATATCGTAAGCGCGGTGTTGTAGTCAAGTTCGTTAGCGTTTACGAAAACGTTGACGTTATCGGAATTCATACCGATTGAAACGACTGCGTCCGAGAAACCGCGGGATTTGATGAGGGTCTCAAGCATAAGCTCGTTTTCCATCATTTCAACTATTTTCATTTTAAGCGCAACGGCTTCTTCATGCTTTTCGCTTCCCTCTTCATAGTTAGCGATAACTGCGTCAAGCTGCAAAAGCTCTTCGCTTCTCGTCGTCGTTCTTTCGGCGCGGAAAGTCGTGAAATAATTCGCCGTAGCCATCGTTGACGTCGAGTCGGTTGACGCAAAAACGTTGGTTGCAAGCAGTACGTTCAGAACCGCGGTAACCGCAAGTAAGAACACGAGTGAGGACATAATGATGATTTTTTTCTTTTTTGACATAATATTTCTCCTTAATTATTCATTGAATATATTGCTATTAAATTTTTATCTATATTTAACGCTGTGGAAACGGCGTTTAATATATCGTTTCTCGTCATAATATTGTTTGCGCCTTCGCAGACTATCACGACGCCAAGAACGCCGTTTTCGCCTTCGTTTATCATAACGTCCGTTGCACCTACGCCGTCAATAGAACTTAAAATACCCGTAAGTTTCTGCTCTGTTGCGCTTTTATCCGACGTTACCGTAGAGGTTGCCGCCGTCTTTTGAGACGCTTTATTAATAAAATATATTGTGCCGACGAGAACTATTATAAGGATAACTACTATAATTATCTTTTTATTATCGTTCACAAAATTAAGTACTTTTCGCATATACTGTTATATTTATATAACCGAGCCCGTCCAAATATGCGTAAATTTTTTCAATTAAATTCTGATTATTTTCGTCTAATCCCACCTGGACTTTGTTTACCTTGAATTCGCCCTCTTCATACCCTACCTCAATTGCACAGTCTGCTTTAACGTTAAACTCTTTTTCAAGAAGAATTCCCAACTGTTCGCTCTGATGGGTTGAATATATGCCGCTGACGTATTCGTAATCGAAGTAATCGATAGAATCAACCGTTTCCGTTTTAAGGTTAAATAGCCCCGTTATCGGTTGAATTAAGACAAAAATGCATATAAGCCTCATAACGAAGGTTACGCTTTTGTGAAGCTTGCCCTCGGGTACTAACAAGGACACGATAACCGAAAGAAATATGACGCCCGCAGCTGTAAGCAAATAAACTTTCATATAAAACTGTTTGCGGAATTTATAATAAGCATAATTACAAGCGCGTACATAAACGCGACAGTCAATAATCCCGCAATAAAATACTCTATATCCTTAGAAAGGTCGGACAACAATCCGTACAATACGTTTTCCCCTATCGGCTGAACTATTGCGCCGACTATTTTAAGAATAATAGAAAAAGATATAAGCGTAATTATCGGCTTTATAATTTCAAACAATAAAAGAATAATTCCGCACACGCCGACGGAGCTTTTAATAAGCAGCCCCGCAGACGATAGCATATCGAATCCGCTTGAAAGAAAGTTGCCTACGATGGGTACAGAATTCGACACGACGTATTTGGTTGCCTTAAAAATTATGCCGTCAAATAGCGAAGAAGCCGAGCTTTGCGCTGTTATGAAGATGCTGAATACCGTTACGGTTATTCCGATTACCCATTTCATCAGGCTTTTCAACAAGGCGGTTACGCCTGAAAAAGACATCTGCGGGTTGAACCGCGACATAAAGTTTAACACCACGACGCCGACGGTTGCGGGAAAGATAAAGCAACTGACTATTTCCACCGCACCGCCCGATAAAAACACGGCAGACGGCTGATAAATTGCAGCCGAGCTGGTACCGCCGGTCAACACCGTAAGCGTTGCCAGTATGGGCGTTATTATCTCAATCTGTTTCTTTACGTTATCTATGCAGTCGGTGCAACCGCCCACCACGCCTATCAGCATAGAAGATAAAATTAAAATTATTAACGAGTAACAGGCAAGATGGACGATTTTAGCAGTAGACTTACCTAAAATACTGCCCTCCGCAGCGCTTACTACAGCCGATAGCAAAGCAACGGCGGTAACCGTGGCAAACGCGGGTACAAGGTTTATTACGTCTTTAAAAATTATTGAAAATAGCTCGTTTAAAAATCCGCCGTATTCAGAACCGAGATTACCGTTTATAAGATACTCTACTATTTCTTTTGCCGTGTTGCCGAAATTAAAAAGATAGCTATCGCCGTTTTGGTCAAGATACTGCTGCAATTCAGACAAATCGAGGTCGTTCAATAAATTTGCGATATTCTCGCTCAACTCCTCCCTTCCATCCTCCGCATATGCGGAAATTCCCGCACACGCCAACAAAACGACAGCTATAAGGAGAAAAAAGGCTATAAGGAGTTTTTTCAGGCAAGATTTACGAGTGACACGATTATTTTGTACGTGCTTGAAAGGATAGGTATAGCCACCACGAATAAAACAATTTTTCCGCATAATATAAGCTTGTCCGCCACCCCTTCAAAACCAAGTTCCTTAACGGAGCTTGCAGTAAGTTCAATTAAAAAACTTATTCCCACTATCTTAAAGATAGTGCGAATTATTTCGTTATCTATCCCCGTGCTTTGGGTGAACGACTTTAAAAACTCTATACTCTCCGTAAGGTAATCGAAGGCGTACAGAAAAATTATTATTCCTCCCGCCGTAAGACACAGCGGAACGAGTTCGGATTTATGTTGTTTTAAAATGAATGCGCTGACTGCCGTTATTACGGCTATACAGCAAAGACGGAAAACGTACATCAGAACATATCGAATAGCTGTCGGATTTGAGAAAAGAGGTCGGAGATCATAGTTATGACTACGGTCAATACGATAATTAAGCCAACGAGGCTTACTATTGTTGCGATATCGTCACGGTCAGACTTTTTAAGCACCTGACATATTATTGTGATTATAATGCCCACTGCGGCTATTTTAAAAATTATGCTTATATCCATAAACGTTCCGTTTATTCAATGTATCTTAAATTATGTTTCTACTCAACCCGCTATTGCAAAACAGCCTTGCGGCAAATTAAGCCATCAAAACCGCCATTAAAACACCTATCATAAAGAAGATTTTGACGTACAGAGAGCTATACTTTTTATAGCTTGTCTGACTTTCGTCCCTGTATTTTGTAAGTTGAGCTTTTTTGCCGTTCAGATAGTCTATCTGCGACATAGCGTCGCTTTTGCCGAGGTTTACGAAATAATCGGATATAACTTCCCCGTCCTTGCCGTCAAGCAATTTCCCCCCGTTCAAGGCAACGGGAATATATTTATAGCTTTGCGCGACCTTATCAAGCGGACTCTTGTCGAATTTCAAATTCATAATAAGACGGTCGTTAAATTCGCAGAGTTCCGAATAGATCTGCATCCTTTTCTTTTTACCCGCCGAAAGAAACACGCCCAGCGTCGTCATCAACGCCACGATTGCAATAAGAATTAAAATTTTTATCATAAATTTCGGGTGTCGCGCCTAAATTTTTTAATTTAACGAAATACTCAAACGGCATTTTTTTCAGTTTTTCCTTATCCGAAACGTGCGAGGAAGCAATGACTGTTATCGAGCAATCGGCCGCATACTGCACCGCCCTTACGTCGTCGGCGCCGTACAACTCGTCGGTTATAATAACGTCGGGTTTCATAGCCCTGATAGCGCTTGCAATAGCCCCGAGCTTTGAATAGCAGCGCACCACGTCCACCGCTCCCAAATCGAATCCGTCGCCGTAATCGTCCAAAGCGGCAATTTCACCCCTCTCGTCAAAGATGAGAACGTTCATCGTTCCGCTTAGCTTGCGGGCAACATCGCGAAGCATCGTGGTTTTACCAAGCCCCGGTCTTGAAAAGATAAGCGTACTTTTAATGCCGTTTGCAAACACACTTTTAAAAAGATACTCCGAACAACCTTTTATATCGTGTGGAATACGGATATTTAAAGACGTAACGTTTTTTATAGTGTTTACAACGCCTTTTTCAGTTACGTATTCGCCTGCAATACCTATGCGTACGCCGTGTTTTACCGTTATAAACCCGTTTTTCATCTGTTCGGTAAAGCCGTACACACAGCCGCCCGTTGCGGCGTTCAGAACGGAAGTAACGTCAGAAACCCTGATACTGTCGTTTTCACTCGAAACGATACCGATGTTGCCCAAATACTCGTATTTGCCGTCATATTCCACGATTACCGGTTGTCCCCGCCTCAAACGGATTTCGGAAAGCCTGTTATAATTCAAATGACCGACGGCAACTTTTACCGAGTCAGGCAAAAAGGACAAACTCATAATTTAATCTATTTATCAGAACATAAAAAAAGAACCTGCCAAAGACAAGTTCCTTAATTATGAATAGAAATATTAACTTTTCCACGGGCGACTTTTACCAAGCCACCCATTATTATACCCATACTCGTTATCAAGTCACGCAACGCCGTTTTTCCGCACTTTCCTTTGTATAAAACGACAAAACTTGAACTTTATTTTAGTTATAGATGTTGTATAGGTCGGTTTTTCATAATTTATTTTAGCGAAGCGAACGGCAAGATTGATAATACCTTTTGTAAGTTTTTTGCGTCTGTACTCCGAAAGTTTGTCCCAAGTAATATCGTTCATCAGAGCGCCGCTGTATACTCCTATTTTAGAAATTCCCCACCAAGACAGGCTGTGTTTAATATCTTTTGCCGTCGATTTCGCCCCTGCGCCAAGACATTGCGTAATAATTACGGCGCGCTTACCAAACATTTGAGTAGCTAGTCTGTGCGGTATCCAACGATAAGCCATATGTATAAATAATATTCACAGTTGTTTTCACCATTCACAAAACAACTTATACACCCCACGCAAAAAGACGGGCAGTCTTTCGGCAAGTAAAATTCGGTTATCTCTGCCGAATTAAACCTTCTTAAAAAAATTTCTTTTCCTTTGCAGGTAACGCCGCGCTTCTCCGTACCGTACCATTTACATCATGATTGAACTTTTATGTGGACAAAATTTAAAAAGGCGAACGCATCTTAGCTTGCTGAGCGTAGTGAGCTAGAACACCTATTTTTTATCTTATTTGTCGAATATAATATTTTATTAGTTAATTTATAATAAGCATTAACAAACATTATTTATCAATTAGAATATTCGACCACAAAAATCATTATAATCATTAAAATAATCACAAGAATTTATGCAAATACTATTGACAACTTTAACTATTTTGTGTATAATAAGTATAATAATTAAAACAAGGGGAAAAAATCATTATGGAATGGCAGGTAGTAAAAATCAAACAAGCGGACGGACGCTCATCAGCATTTGTAAGCATAGGAAGAGGACAACTCGACTTTAATGCAGAGGCGTGCAAATTAGTTGAGGATACAGGGAATTTCAAATTTGCACAATTATTAACAGCACAAGAAAATGGCAAAGTAGTAGTTGCTGTTAAATTTCTTGAAGAATTTGAGGAAAACTGTATTATCATAAGAAGAAAAAATGCAGACGGAAAAGTTATACAAGGAATGACCGTGAGAAATAAAGGTACGATAGAAAAAATATTTGGAAAAAATGGCGTTAAGCAAGGTATGACCCGCTATCCGGTTACATTAGTTGAAAAGAATATACTCAAAATTATTGAGTAATTATGTATTATGTCGTTTGCCCCGAATGTGGGTATAAATTATTCAAGTTAGGCGACGGCTCAACCATAGAAATCTATTGCCCGAAATGCAAGGGCAAAATCCTTATTGAAATAAAAAATGGAAAAGTTATTGTTCAAAAGGCAACCGATAGCAAATAACTATATTCTTTTTTTACTTCACCCCGTAACGTGTAACATATTTACGGCAATATGCGGGCGGCGACAGCCGCCCGCAGTGGCGTATAGTATTACCTACGCCACTATGTAACACTGTAACACTTTTGGCGTAAAAAACGGAGAATATTGTAAATCTATGACGAAAAGTATTTATTTTGTTTTATGCCCATTAGGGTGGGTTCTCTTGGGTGGGAGATAGTAAAACGGCAACGAGCCTAAACTCATTGCCGTTTTACTTTTACCTTTTTGCGACAAAGCCCGCAACCCCGTTTACAAATACGTATCTAAGGTTCAATCTCTGTCTGTCTTGGTGCGGACGAAGGGACTTGAACCCCCATGGTTGCCCACAGGAACCTGAAACCTGCGCGTCTGCCAATTTCGCCACGTCCGCAAAACTATTGTGATTATAATAAAAATAGCTTAGGTTGTCAAGCCAATATTGGTAATTAACACTAAAAAAGAAGGGTAATTACCCTTCTTTTTTAGTTTCAACTTTGATATATTTGCAAGTCTTTGCAGCGGGCTCCGAAAGAATGTTGCCATAAATATCGAACCGCGAGCCGTGGCACGGACAGTCCCACGTGTGCGTATCTGCGTTCCATTTAAGCTCGCCGTGCATATGCGGGCACATACTGCCAATTACGTGCAGGTTGTCCTCTTCGTCGCGGTAAACGGCGCGTTTTTTGCCGTTATATTTGACGATTGCGCCCGTACCCTTTGCAACGTCCGCCTCCGTTTTAGCCGTTAACCTGAAATAGCCCATAGTTATTTCTTTAACGTTAGTCAATGCATTTGAAACGAACGCACCCGTTCCACCCTTAACCTTGCGTTGCGATGAGAACAGCTTTGCAAATTCGTTTTCCTTGCCTAAAATCAGGTCGCGGATAAGGTTTGCGCAAGTCATCGAATTTGCCATACCCCATTTATTGAATCCGGTTATGACGTAAACTCCTTCCGTACCCTTTGCGTACAGCCCCGCCATCGGCATGCCGTCAAAGGTCATTACGTCTTCAGCGCTCCAACAGTTGGTTACGGTATCCGCACCGTAAAGCTTTTCCGCACGACCTTTCAATGTGAGAAAGTGCCCCAAATCCTTTATTCTGCCCGTCCTGTGGTCGCCGCCTCCGAAAAGCGTTCCGCCAGAATACGGACGCACGGATATTCCGTCCCGTTTCTCTTCGAGAAACATTTCACCTGTAAGGCTCTTGTTTATTGCAACCGTATACGAAGTCGACTGTCTGAGCTTCAAAAAGTAGGCGCCGTGTGAATTTATTATGGGAAAGTGCGTTGCAACGACAATATTTTTTGCCCTAATTTTGCCCTTATCGGTAAACACGGTCTTATTCCGCACGTCCACGTCAAGCGCGCGGGTGTGCTCGAAAATTTCAAACCTTACGGGCAGGGCGCAAAGAAATTTTAACGGGTCAAACAGATATTGTCGCCTGCTCTTTATTACCGCTATTGCATCGTAGTGTGTAAGCGCACTCTCCCATTCGCATTCCGCTCCTATATCCTGCATAACGCTGAACGTTCTTTTAAGACGCGTTTCAGAACTGCAAGAAAATATATAACCGTTAGTTTCCGCCCAATCGCATTCAATGCAAAATTTGTCTTTGAGCTCTTTAAACCCGCGCATACCGTCAATTTGCGCCTTATAGTAAAGCTTTGGTACTTCAAAACCGTTGTTATAATAAAGGTCGTAATAAACTCCGCCTTGATTATATGTTATTTTGGCAGTAGTTCTGCCGGTAGTCCCGCAGAAAAGCTTGTCCGCCTCTATCAGCGTTACGAACTGCCCTGCCTCGGCAAGCTTAAACGCCGTAAGATAGCCAGCAATTCCGCCGCCTATAACCACGACGTCCCTCTCCGCATCCCCGTCTAAAGCTGGATAATTTCTTTTTTCGCATTTCCAAACGCTTTCAAATTTCATAATTGTAATTATCGACTTAAATATTAATTTTCAAACAGAAGTGAGAAATAAGTTTACAACTATGTAGAATTATGCTATATTTTGTCACGTGATTCGCATGTTTAACGTGAGAATACCGGTGCTTACAGCCTGCACTCTTGCGTTGGGCGTGTTGTTCGGTTATTTGATTAGTTTCTTTAAAACGAATATTGTTTTATTGATTGCGGTAATTCCTTTAACCGCAATTGTTTTTTTATTTTGTCTGATTCTCAAAAAGAAAAAACTACTTGTTATCTCTCTTATATTAATTGCAATCTTTACGGGCGGAGCGTTGAACTGCTACTACACTTTGCAAAATTACAGCGTTTGTGACGTTGACACGGAACAAGTTTACCTTATTACAGGCACCGTTAAAGAAAAAGGCACAGCTACCTACGGCGAATATATTATTATCGGCGACGCTACGGCGTACGATGAAAAACTGAGCGGCAAGGTACGCGTGTATCTTTCCGAACGGTACGGGGATTTTTGCGATGTCGGTTACAGAGTACAGTTCTACACAAAATTAAAATTCAACGACGCTTTCCCTTACGGGGAGCTGAATTATTATGCCGAAGACAATTTAAAGTACACCTGTACGCAATATTCCGATTTAACCTCAACCTACCATTTTTCGCTATCGGGAAGTATCCGTTCACGCATAAAGGACGTTTTCTACGACAATTTAGATTACGGAACCGCGTCGGTATGCTATGCAATGATGCTCGGCGACACGCAAAACGTTGACGACGACACCCTCGCTAACTTCCGTTACGGCGGTATTGCTCACGTTTTTGCCGTATCGGGGTTACATATAGGAATAGTTTACGGCATTCTTTCCTTCATACTTAAAAAAATAAGAGTTAATAAATACGTTTCCGCCGTTATTGCTATAACAGCTATTACTTGTTACGCATGGATTTGCGGATTTTCGGTTTCTTCGGTTCGTGCCGTCATTATGTGCACCGTGAATATTTTGACAAAGCTTATTCACGTTAAAAGCGACGGCTTAAACAATTTAGGATTTGCCGGCATAATCATTCTGCTTATATCTCCGCTCAGTCTGTTTTCTGTTGGATTCCAACTGTCTTTCTGCGCAATCATAGGTTTATGCTTTTACCGCAACGCAATAAAACGCAATTTGAAAAAGATAAAATGTCCCGCCAAAGTTGCCGCAGTCATAAGCGCTACTTTCGGCGCACAGGCGGGAACGTTCCCCGTAACGTTGGCAAAATTCGGATACGTAAGCTGGGCGGGACTGTTATTGAATATTTTAATAGTTCCACTCGTTTCAGTTTTCTTTACCGTGCTTTTTGCAGGGACGGTTCTATCCTTGATTATACCCCCGATAGCAGGCTTTATTATGCAGAACGCCGCGCTACCGCTGGAAGCCCTACTGTCTTTCCTCGTTTTGGCAAATTTTGAAAACGCAATTATAGGCGGCTTCGGAGCAAACGTTTTTGCGGTTATTTATTTCCTCGTAGCGTTGTTTTTTTCAGATAAGTTAAATATTAAATTACTTTCTAAAAGCGTGCTTGCAACCTGCGGCGTCGCGGTACTTGCAATATGCGTTCTTGCGCAAACGTACATGCCTGCAAACGGCTATAAAATCTCAGCTGCATCATACTCAAACAACGGTAGCGTTATCATAAAATCGACGCAAGGCACAGTTCTCGTTATGACTGAAAGCACACCTATTTCGCGCATTAAACGCAACCTTAACGACGAATACTCTACGAATTTAGACTGCGCTATTATCCTTGGCGACGACACGAGCGCTACAGCTTACGACTTAAGTCTTAACTGCTCTCACGTTTATATATGCTCGCTGTATATTCCGCTTCAACCGTTTAGGACCGTTGAATTTCACTATGAAAAAGACTTCTCGGTATGCGGCGTTGAATTTGAATATATTGACGGACACAACATTATTGCCGTGGCAGACGGCGTTAAGTTACTAATAAGCAATTCGGAAGAACCGCCCGCTACAGATTGCGACACTGTTATTACAATGACGGAAGATTACGGCAAGTTTAAGTATTATATCAACAACGGTAAAATTAAATCGTGAAAAGCGGCGCGGGCAAATTGCCCGCGCCGCTTTGTTTTATAGTATTATTTACCGTATTTTTTCTCTATTGCAGTAATTTTATCAACTCTTCGCTGATGTCTGCCGCCTTCAAATTCGGTATTCAAAAAAATATCTACGATTTTAAGCGCGTATCCCTCGCCGACAACTTTTGCACCGAGGGCTAAAACGTTGCTGTCGTTATGCAAGCGCGTGTATTCCGCGCAATAACTGTCGTGGCAGTGCGCACACCGTATCCCAGGTACCTTATTGGCAACGATAGACACGCCTATGCCGGTTGAACATACAAGTATCCCTCTTTCACACTCGCCGTTTGCAACGGCCGCCGCCGCAGGCAAAGCGTAGTCGGGATAATCGCAACTGTCATAGGCGTCTGTGCCGAAGTCTATGACTTCGTGCCCCGCCGCTTTGGCGTGGGAAATTATCGCATTCTTTAAGTTAAGTCCGCCGTGATCGCAGGCAACAGCAATTCTCATATTATTCTCCGTCCTTATATGTGGTTACGTAATTTTTCAATATTATATCACACGCGCGTGAAATTGAGTCGCGCGTCACCTTATACGCATCAAGATTGCAACCGTAGGGGTCGGGCACGTCGTAGCCGCACATATCCTTTATACAGTACACGTTGCCGCAAGCTTCAAGCATTTTTTTCTGGCTTTCCGTCATACAGATTACTATCGTACTGTTTTCAATAAGCTTTTGCGTAAGTTGGCGAGGCTTAAAGTTTTCAACGGAAATCCCTACGTCCTCAAGCGCAATTTTGCTGTTCGGGCTGATCGTTCCTCCCACTTCTGCGTGAATTCCGCAGGAAGATACATCCCACCACCTTATTTTGTTGCGTTTAATCTTCGTACGAAGTATCGCCTCCGCCATAGGACTTCGGCAAGTATTACCCGTACAAACGAATAAAATCTTTTTTCTTTTCATAATTATGACCTCCGTCACAATTTTATAAAGCTGAAAGCGCAGAAAACCAAGTTAAACCTTTTATCTGCAAGCTTTGGTTAAACGGTTCATTACGCCGACCATAACCCCGTCCTGTTTCTCGGGAGCAACGGCGATAATAATGTCGGCTATCTTTTCGCCTTCGCGTAATTTTAAATACAGGTTTGAAGCAATTTCGTTTTCGCCGTCTCCGAGGTTCAAAACGTTTGCAACATTAATCTTTCGCGCGGCTTCGCCGTCGCATAAAATATAAGCCCTCGCACCTTTAGAAGTCTCTTCGTTATAGAGATTAACGGCTTTACCGATCTCGTCGGAATTAAAAAGAACCGTTCTGCAATTTGGCGAATAATGCTTATACTTCAACCCCGGAGAAATTGCGCGCATACCGTCTTTATAGACGTACTCCCCGCACTCTCCAACAACTTTGGCTATCATTTCACGCGTGATAAGTCCGCTTCTTAAAACTACGGGAGCCACGCCCGTGCAATCCAGAACGGTGCTCTCTATCCCGCCTTGGGACTTCCCTCCGTCCAAAATAAGCTCGATTTTGCCGTTTAAATCGGTAAAAACGTGCTCCGCCGTCGTCGGGCTGACATGTTTTGAAACGTTCGCGGACGGCGCTGCTATAGGGAGATTTACATATTTTAAAAACTTTTGCGCGCCCTCGTGAGACGGTATTCTTATAGCAAGAGTATTAAGCCCGCAAGAAACCACACTGCTTACAGTCCCCTTGCTTTTATAGACCATCGTCAAAGGACCGGGTAAAAACGCCTTTGCAAGCAGCTTCGCATAATCGGGAATATCTTCAACGAGCGTGGAAATATCGTAATCCTTATGCACGTGGACGATTAGCGGATTGTCGTTAGGGCGCCCCTTTATTTCAAAAATTTTTTCTACCGCAGCATTATCGAAGGCGTTCGCACCCAAGCCGTACACGGTTTCAGTGGGGATTGCAACCACACCGCCGTTTTCTATTATTTTTTTAGAAAGCGAAAGAGCGCTTTCATCAATTTGTAAAACTTTGGTAATCATAATTTAAAACGGAGGCTCTTCGTCGAGCGGCGGCATATTCTCTTCGTCAATCGGCGGAAGGTCGTTGAAATTTCCATTCGTCTTATTCTCACCGTTTCTTGCAGTTCTGGGCGAAGGAGCACGCTCTTCCATAGCCTCGTTTAGCTCGGGATTGACGAATTTGGTAAGCTCGCCCTTAAATCTTAACCTTATTCTGTCAAGGCTGCCGTTTCTGTTCTTTGCAATATTCAAAAAGGCTTCGCCTTTGACGACCTTGCCGTTCTTCAAATCGTCCTCGCTTGCCGTTACGTCGGGACGGGAAATAAACATTACCATGTCTGCGTCCTGCTCTATCGCGCCCGACTCTCTAAGGTCGGTAAGCTGAGGCTCCCCCGATTGGATACGGCGAAGCTGTGAAAGCGCAATTACGGGAACGTCCAACTCCTTTGCCATTATCTTCAAATCACGGGTTATTGACGCAACTTCCTGCACTCTGTTTTCTTCACCCGTTTTTTTGCCGCTTGACATAAGCTGAATATAGTCTATCATGACGAGGTCAAGTTGACCGTTGTTTCTTGCCTTTATTCTTCTGCACTTTGAAAGAATTTCGGCAGGGGTAACTCTCGAACTGTCGTCAATGCTGATTTTACACTTTCTGAGACGTTCACTCGCCTTTGCAAGCTGCTTCCAGTCGTTATCCGACAGTTTACCCTGAAGCGCGTCCGACATACTGACTTCCGCGTTCGAACAAAGAAGCCTTTGAATAATCTGAACTTCGGGCATTTCCAAAGAAAACACTGCGCACACCTTACCGTCCACTACGGCGGCATGCTCGACAATGTTCATTGCAAGCGAGGTTTTACCCATACCGGGGCGGGCGGCAAGAACGATAAGATCGGATTTTTGTAAGCCGTTCGTAAGTCTGTCCAAACGGTTAAAACCTGTCGCAACGCCGCGATACGCGTCTTTATCCTCGGAAAGTTTCTGGAACTTTTCAAAAACAATATCAAGTCCGTCGCTCTCACGTATATCCTTAATTGTAGAAGTATCGTTAACCTGTGATACCGAATAAATTTTTTCTTCCGCAAATTGAATGCTTTTTAAAGAATCGTCGCTCGATTTGGAAAAATCCGCAATATCCCTCGCCGCACGAATAAGATTTCTGTTTACACTGTCCCGCTTTACGATATCGAGATAATATTTATAATTTGCAGCGGAAGGCGTAATTTGCACGAGCTCTGTTAGATAGCTTATCCCGCCCGCCTTCTGCAGGTTGCCGTCGCTCTCCAATCTGTCCGAAAGCGTAACGATATCGACAGGCTTTCTGTCCGCAAAGGTAAGCTTTATCGCACTGATAATAAATTTATGAGAATCCTGATAAAAATCGTTATCGGTTAGCGCGTCCAAAACTTCCGGCAATATTTCGTTGTCGATAAGCATACATCCCAAAAGCGCCTGTTCGGCGTCCAAATTGTTGGGCATAACGTTATTTTTGTCTGACATAGTACTTCACAAATCCTAATATTATTGATTTTGTCCCATTATTGGGGCTGTTTTGGTATTGTTATATTTAATGAATGTCCATTAACTTTTCAAATTCAGTAAGCGTTTCGTCGAACTCACGCATAGCAACTTCAAACGGTTGGGGTTCCGATAAGTCCACGCCCGCAAGTCGTAAAAGCGATACGGGGTCGGTAGAGCCGCCGCCTGAGAGGAATTTGAAATAATCTTTAACCGCAGGCTCGCCTTCCGTCAATATCCTCTTTGCGATATTGATTGCGGCAGTTATTCCCGTTGCGTATTTATAAACGTAAAACGCGTTATAAAAATGCGGTATTCTCATCCACTCGCAAGAAATATTATAGTCGTGCTCGATTTCCTCGCCGTAATACTTTTTACCGATATCTGCGTAAACGGAGCACAGTAATTCTTTCGTGAGCGGCTCTCCCTTTTCAGCAAGCGAGTGCACGTCGCTTTCAAATTCGGCAAACATCGTCTGTCTGTGCAAGGTTGCGCGAATGCTGTCAAGATAATAATTGAGGAGGTATTTCCGCAAGTTTTCATTCTGTGCTTCTTTAAGCATATATTTTAAAAGCAAAGTTTCGTTTACCGTGCTTGCGACCTCGGCAACGAAGATTTTATATTGACTTTTTGCAAATGGCTGATTCTTCTGTGAGAAATAGGTGTGCAGCGCGTGTCCCATTTCGTGAGCAATCGTAAACGCTTCGTGCAACGTCGGTTGGTAGTTCAATAAAACGAACGGATGGCAGTCAGGACATCCGATGCTATACGCTCCTCCGCGCTTACCGTCGGTTTCTTCTACGTCAAGCCATCTTTCGTCATAACCCATCTTCAATAGGTTCTGATATTCCTTGCCGAGGGGTGCAAGTCCTTTAATTACGAGTTCGTACGCTTCATCGTACGAATATTTCACGTCCACGCCGTCAACCAAAGGTGCGTAAATATCGTAAAAATACTGTTTATCGTAACCTAAAATCTTTTTCCTGTCCGCGATATAACGATGCATCGCAGGAAGATTGTCGTCGACTGCCTTTAAAAGGTTATCATAGACATTCCTGTCAACGTCCTCGGAAAACAGCGCGTGCTCCAAGCAAGAATTAAACTTATAAGCTTTGCTTAAAAACACGTCTTTTTTTACGTTGCCGTAGTAGACCGACGTCAAGGTATTGATAAGAGAAGTATAAGCGCCGTAATACTTTTCGTACGCTTCTTTGCGCTTTCCACGGTTTTCGGAATGAAGAATAATTCCGTACAGCCCGTGGCTGAGCTTTGCGATTTTTCCCTCCCATTCAATTTCAGGCAATGGTAGGTCAAGATTATCTATAAAAGTAAAAGTTTCATAGAAAGCGTCCAGCAACTCGCCCGACATACCTATAAGCCTTTCTTCGGCATGCGACAAAACGTGCGGTTTACGGGCGATAATTCTCTTTAAATCGTAATCGTAATCGGAAAAACGCTTATCCGCAATAAGCGCCTTTAAGTAGCTTTCATCCTGCGCCGCCATTTCAGGGTCGAAAAATGCAAGCTCGGTTGCGTATCGGGAGTTAAGCGCTACCGTCTTTGAATAAAACGCGGCATATTTTGTTATGCCTGCATCCTCATCGTGGCGCATGTGCGCGTAAACGAAAAGTCTTTCAAAGCTTGCGTTAAATTCATCAACTGCTTTAAGAAACTTCAAAAGCACGTCAGCGTCCGAAAGCCGTCCCGCATACTTTGAAAAATTGATAGAATTTGATAATTTTTCAAACGACTTTTCCCATTCTTCGTCACTTGTAAAGATATCCTCAATACTCCATTTGTGTTTTTCTTTAACCTGCTCTCTTTTCATTTTTTACCTCAAAAATCCATTCATATTTTGCGTTATAATTTTTTTAAAAATAGCGTTAGTTAAGGCATATGTTGGGGGCAATCGCTATTTACCCCAAAACGTAAAATTAAAAAACGTATAAAATTTCGTTGTCAAAGATTTGAGTTTAATCGACCATTTCGGCACAACGCCGACAAGATTCTCCATCGGATAATCAATCCCCTGACGACTATCGCTACTGACGTTTCTGTTATCGCCCAAAAGGAACATACAGCCGTCAGACACGGTATGTTCACCGTAAGAGTTGTAATCGTCGTTCGGTATATTATAGTTTGGGTCAAGGTAGCTTTCGTCCACAACTTCTCCGTTCACTTTTAAAACTCCGTTAATCAACTCAACGGTGTCGCCTCCGAACGCAACCACACGCTTAATAATGTTCCCCTTCGTTCCATCACCCGTTTCCCTGTAAACAACTACTATATCGCCATAGTTAGGTTTTGCGGATTTATCGATGTAAATAAAATCACCGCCCGCGCTCGTAGCCGTAGACGCACCAATCAAAGTCGGAGTCATGGACTTATCGATAACGTAAATTCCACCGAATAAAGCGTTAAACGACAGCTCAAGAGCCAGTAACACGCAAAAAAAGACGATAATTATGTTGAGAATGATATTTAAAGGCGAACGCCTATCTCTTTTATACAAACTGTCCCGCACATTGAAAAATCGGGAAGCTTCAAGTCCAACGTCTGTCACCAAACCACCTTATAGCCACATAATATTATTCACAGCGTATCCGACTTCGCAAGTTAAAGTGAATTTCAAATCCCCCGTAAAGTCAGACAGAGGCACCCCGCTTTCCGTCTTGAAGTTCTTACTTTCGGAAATGATAGTCTGCCAAGCTCCGCCTACTACGTTTATTTCGTTAACATACTGCTCACCGGACACAATGTCGATAAACGTGAGAGTTAAAACTGAGGTTTCGTCGCAGAAAAAGTCAATTGAAAGTACGCTGTTTTTTGACGGTGCAAATTTGGGATTGCTCATTCTGAACGTGGAAAGTCCGCACGGAGAATACAGTCCTTTTATACCGCGTGTTTTGGTTACAAACCTTGGAAGAACCGATTCGTCCGGAAAGAAAATACCGCCAATCGATAAAGACGAAGAATCAGCCACGGCAAAATCGTCGGCAGCGTCCTTATCGTTGTACATAACACGACATTTACATTGCGTATTTCTAAACAATCCACTTATTTTCTTCACGATCATTTTCGACCAAACAGTAAAGCCGTTCAAATAACGTACGCGACAAAGCACGAAAATAGTCGTTGTTTTTTCGTAAACGTTAAGGTAATACTCAAATATATTTTCCGCTTTTCTTGACTTTTCAGTACATACGCACCACTCCCTAAGCGTGGAATCGATGCAGTCTTCCGCTAAGTAAAGCTTACAGCTTTCCGCGATTCCTTTATTGTCAAATGTAACTTTTGCAACCAAATTGGACTTTTCGTCCACGAATACGGAAACTTCAGGCGGTTTTGGAATAAAAACCTGCCTTTTCTTCAGGTTTTTATCGAGCATGAGGAACATATCCGCTATGCTCTTTGCGCCTATGCTTGCGCTGCTCTTAACGGAAAAAGCAATCGCGCTATCTTTAATATATTGCTGATTTATACGTGAAAACGTATCATAAGCACGGTCGTAGTCGAAACGGGGATCGTTTGTAGAACACAGCATCAAAACGGGACATTTAACGTGCGGAGCGTACGCCTGAGAATCAATACCGGCTATAAAGCGGTATCTTTCCTCGTCAAGAACCGGATCCTCAGTCATATACTTACTTATTCCGGAATACGCCTTCCAGCCCGCAGCGCAAACGGGGATAATACACGAAAAATCACCCGCAACACCTAATTTCCAGGCAATTTCCCCACCGTCGCGAAGTCCGACAACGGCAATATTGTCACTGCCGGTGCGTTCTTTTATATATTTTTGCGCATACAGTCCTATGCCTACCCATTCGTACCAACTCGTCTTATCGGCGCTATCGTCTACGTAGTCTTTTTGCCTGCCGCATTTTACGGTATTGGCATAAGAAACGTTGCTCGGATATCGCGTAACAAACGTAGCGTCCTTCCATTCACCACGGTAGTCAACCATAAGCGCCGTAAAACCCTGCGCAACGAAGAATTTTAAAATTTCTTCGTCAATCGTTTCAGTGCTATCGGGAAAGATAAGAACTGTTCCCGCCGCAGGCGACTGCACGTCGTATGCAAAAGCAGCGGCAATCTGAACCCTGCCGCAACCCGTTTCACGCCCTGAAATGTTTAAATGCTCGATACGCATATCGTTAATTTGCGTTGAAGACAATTTGACGGGAAACGTAGGAAGCGAGACGTCAAAATTTTTAAAAAGCGATAGGGGCGTAAGAATTTTAGGCATATCGGACTCCTCAACAGTTTACCGTTACGGTTGACCCGTAACTTTCCGTTGCTTTGTTAACTGTTATTTTATTTTCTATTCTGTGTTTTAATTCCTCAACGTGGCTGATAACGCCGATAGTAAAATCCGAGCCTTTCAACTTTTCAAGCGCGGTCATAACCGTGTCCACAAGCGAATTATCCAAAGTCCCGAATCCTTCGTCAAGGAAAAAAAACTCAATGTTTTTTAAAGATTTAGCGCAAATCGTTTGGGAAAGCGCAAGCGCCAAAGAAAGCGAAACGAGAAAAGTTTCACCGCCCGAAAGCGTGTTTACCCCGCGCAAGTTTCCGCAATCAAAGTTGTCGCCAACGTAAAAATTATTATCTTTATAAGTTAAAAAATATCTGCCGTCTTCAAGATTTAAAAGTGTAGTTGAAGCAAGGCGCGAAATATCGTAAAGATATTCGTTTGTGATAAACTCCATAAATTTATTGTTTTTTGTCGTTTCTTTCAGCCTTGCGATAAGGATTCTTTCGTTTTCGATTTTAACGAATTCTTTTGATATTTCTTGCTTTTCTTCAAGTTGCTTTTTTAAAGTTGCACACCTGCTTTCAAGAACCGCAATTTCACCCGTTAAAGCAGATACACCCTCGGATATGTTGGACTTTTCACATTCAGCGGCCTCATATTCTTCGGCTGTAAAGCTCAAAATGCCATCTATTTTTTTCAACTCTTCCTCTCTGGATTTCAACAAAGAAAAAGTTTTGTCAAAGTCTTTAATGCTCTGTTCGGTATTGGGTAATTTTTCAAACCTTGCTACCAGCTCCGCGCAATCTTTAACGTTTTCAAATCCCGAAAGGCTAATAGCTTCTTTAAACTTCAATCTGAGCTTTGCAACTTCTTCTTCCCATGCCGATTGGGTAGTTCTAACTCTTTCAAGCAAAACGGCAATCTCTGCTTTATTATTTTTTGCTTTTTCGATTTTAGTAGAAAGATTTTCCTTTTGGCGCTTAAAAACTTCAAGATTATCGTCGTTAAGCTTCATAATAATATTATAATCAGTGCAGTTTTCACCGAAAATACCCGTTAATTCGGCTTTAATTTCGTCAGCTTGCGCTTTGACTTCAACACCTTCCTTATGCAATGTTTTTAGCTCATTTTCGTTTATCTCTATTTCCGCGTTTATTTTTTGAAGCCTGTTGTTACAGGAATTCACCGCTTTTTGTCTTACGTCACGCTCTTTTTCTAGCTGTTGCAATTTTTCAAGCTGACAATTCACGTTTTTTATGGAAAAATCTTTTACGTCACTCACGCGCTCGGTATATTCTTTAATCTTCCCGTTAACTTCGCTTTCAACGTAAGAATAGAACGGGGAGTCCTCTTTAAATACTTTGATGCCGCTTTTTAAGTTCGCAAAATAATCGAGATTATAGACGTACTCTTCCTTTAAAACAGCACCCTTGAACTGAACGTTGACAATTTTTTCAACATCCTGACCAAAGCAATCGGCAAGCGCTTTTTCGGCAATCTTCAATTCGGCTTCAATTCTTTTCTTATCTTCTTGAAGCCTGAACTTTTCATCCTCTTTATTTCGGTATTCCTTGCGTTTTTCACTCAGCTTTAATGAAAGTGCCGCCAACTTTACAGTAGAAGAACCGCATGAATTATATAGGGCTTGAAGCCGAATACACTCGGCAATAGCTTCGTCAAACTTTGCTTCGCTTTCCTGCTTTTCAAGTTTTTCGATTTCACTTAACGTTTCGCTAAGTTGAGCTTCGTATCCCCTATTTTTTTCAATTGCCCCCGTAATATCATTAAGTTTAGCGTTTATTTCGGTATCTATTCGCACAACTTCACGGCATATAGGAAGGACTGAAAAAGCTTTCCTCAGCTCCTCTATTTCGGCCTTTTGAAGCTGCATTTCGGTAAGTTTAATCTGCGTATCTTCAAGTTCGGCAAGTTTTTCGTTTAAAACTTTAAGCTTTTCACACTTAGCGGTTAACTCTTTTAGACGTTTATTTTTGTCTTTAAGTAGGGCTTTTTTTAAATTGACCCCCATATATACTTGATTTAACGCATTTTCGGATACATCTTCGTAGCCTGCAAGCCTGCCCAAAATATTCTGGTACGCTCCTTCGGCTTCATCTTTGCAGGCGTTGAGCTTTTCCTTTAATCTGTCGCCGTATTTGGACAACGAAAACAGTCTTTCTATCAGCGCCAGTCTGTCCCGCGGGGTAGACTTTATGAACTGCGCAAATTCACCCTGCGGAAGGGCTATACATTTTCTGAAGTCTTCCGCCTCTACGCCTAAAATTTCAACTATCTTTTTTTCAACGGCGTTTGCTTTATCGGCGATACAAACCTCATCCGCCCCGTCATTTTCGTACAAGGCAGCTTTATGAGTTCCGTATTTATCTTTTTTTACGGTTCTTTCAACGGTGTATGTTTTGCGTTTACCGCCGTTCAAAATATTGAAAACGAACTTAACTTCTGCCAACTCGGAACGGTAATTGATAATGTCCGTCATTATCTTACTCCTCTCCACGTTACCGTACAGAGCGAAGTTTATGCAGTCCAAAATAGTACTCTTGCCGCTACCCGTATCGCCGAAAATACCGAAAATACCGTTTTTTGTCAAGCCTGCAAAATCTATTACCGTGCGCTCGGAAAAGCTGTTTATACCTTTAAATTCTAATTTAAGCGGTTTCATTCTTCCTCCGTCAGAGAGAGAAAGAGTTCCAATAGCTCTTTCGGCACATCTGCGCCGTATCTCAGTTTATAGTAATCGGAAAAAAGCTGTGAAGAACTTTTATTCTTGTTTGAAATCACTTCAAACGTATTCTCTATGCTTTGCACTTCGACTTTGAGTGAAATCAGATTTTCGTGTTCGTGCAGCACCGAATTCTCTTGCGACGTCATTGGCACGTTTAAATTCAATGTAAGTTCAACGTAGCATTCTTTATTTGCTGTAAGCAGCTTCGCACCTTCTTCAACGCCGTTAGCCTGCAATCGAATTAATTTTCTTGCACTTGAAAGTTCAACCTGTTTAAAATTTGTTACGCCTTCGGAAGTCAAATCGAAAACATTTACTGACTTTACGGCGCCGCACTCGTCAAACGAGAACTGCATAGGCGCACCGCTGTAAAAAACATTGTCCGCAAGTCGCTGTCTTCTGTGAAGGTGACCCAAAGCGCAATAGTCGCAATCAGGCAACAGACTTACGGACACGACACGCGCGCCGCCCAAATCAATTTCTCTTTCGCTGTCGCTGACTTTTCCGCCTGAAACGAATATATGGGAAAGAAATACCGAAGGGATATTCTCGGTTTTGCCCTCTTCACCGCAGGATATCCAACGCGTCATCTTTTCACCAAACGTTTCGTCTGAACGCCCTTCTTTAAAGCGCGCTTCGTTTGGATAAGGCAGAGCGTTGATATACACCCGTTCGCCGCGCCCTTCAAAAATTACCCAACCGTTACCAGATTTTACGGGATAAACCTCTCCGCGCTTTGCACAATTGACGGGGGTCAGATTGTTGCCGATAATATAAATGTTCTGCTCTTCGGCAAGCGCGGAAGCCGCAGTTAAACGCACGTAATCGTCGTGGTTGCCGCTTATTACGAGAACAGCGCATCGCTTTGACAGTTCTTTTATTCCGCGATAGAAAATTTCTTCAGCTTCGGCAGAGGGCGTATAGGTATCAAAAACATCACCCGCAATTAAAACGAGTTCTACATTTTCACGGTCGCAGGCTTCGGCAAGCTCCGAAAAGATTGCTCGGTATTCCGGAAACCGCTCTCTACCCATAAGTTTTTTACCGATATGCAAATCGGACGTGTGAAGAATCTTCATTTACAGTTTAAAATTTTTATGACAAAATGCGGCGAAGTGTGTTGATTTTTGAACCGTTTCAAGTTATAATGTAATTCACCGCTATTTTAGATTATAGTTCATTTTAATTAAGAAATCAAGTAAATGAGGAAATTTAGGTAAAATGGCTTTTCTTTCTGCAAGCGACGGTTTTATAAAAAAATCGACAACAAGCGTTGAAAACAAGTTCATATCAAAGTATTTGCCCGCGATTGACGCAGTTGCGGCAAAGGTTTACCTATATTCTTTGTTTCTTTTACAGAGCGGCGCTTCCTATATGCTTACCGACCTGGCGCACAGTCTTGAGCTTGACGAGGACAAAGTTAAGGAGTATTTCGTCTATTTAGAAGAGCTTGAACTCGTTTCTATAGTCTGCGAAAACCCGTTTGAAGTAAAAATACTCGAAGCCGAAAACGTTACTGGCACTCCTAAGAAGTTCAAGCCCGAAAAATATTCAGACTTTACCAAAAACGCGCAGAACGCTTTGAAAGGCAGAATGATTTCAACGAACGAATTCAGGGAATATTTCGTTCTTATGGAAGAATACGGCTTTGAGCAAAACGCACTTATAATGATTATAAATTACTGCGTGAACCTGCACGGCGACAATATCCGTGCGGCGTACATAAAAAAAGTTGCGAAAAGCTTTGCCGAGGACGGCGCAACCACGGCGAAAAAAGTTGACGAAAAGCTTTCGGCTTACACGTCTTCCACGCCAGCGCTTATCAACCTTTTCAATGCCGCAGGCATCAAAAAACAGCCTGATTTGGACGACGATAAGCTGTATAAAAAGTGGACGAACGAATTAGGCTTTGAGGATAAAGCAATCGTTGCCGCCGCAAAACATTTTAAAACGAAAAATTGCGAAAAGTTGGACGAAGCCTTGACGGAACTATATAAAAACAGAAAATTTGACGCGAAAGAGATTGAAGACTACTGCAAAAATAAAAATTCAATCTATGCCTCTACGCTTGAAATCGCCAGAAATTTGGGCGTTTATATGCAAACCTCCGCGCCATACGTCGAAAACTACGTCAACATTTGGTGCAATTACGGATTTACTTTCGACACGTTAAGAGAAATTTCCGCCTACTGCTTTAAACAAGGCAAAAATTCTTTTGAAGATATGGACGGTTTCATAAATAATCTTTACGAAAACGGTGTTGTTGCCGAAAGTGCGGTCACCGAATATCTTGACAAGCAACGCACGAACGATAAGCTTATTAAAGAAATTTTGACGGTGTGCGGACTGCAAAGAAAGATTATTCCTTGGGACAGGGACAGCCTTGCAAGGTGGCGCAGTTGGGGCTTTAACAACGATATGCTATTTGAAGCGGCAAAAATCTCTTCGGGCAAATCAAATCCTACGGCATATATGAACGGAATACTGTCCTCCTGGAAAACGAGCGACGTGTTCTCGGTTGAAAAGATAAAATATGAAAATTATGAGACTACATATAGATCCGCATCTAAAAAGAAAATAGGAATATTAGAACAATGGCAAAAAACAATTGATTTTAATAACCAACTTAATGAGAAAAAATCAGGAGATGAAGATTAATGTCAAAAATAACAAGAGCAGATATTATGACATACATAATTAAAATACAGGTTAACTTTGAAAATGCGTATAGAGTTGAAGCTGGCACTGAAACAAATCTTCTTACTGAAAGCTGGTTTGACATCTTAAGTAATTACCCCAAAGAGATTTGTGATGTCGCTGTTAACAATGCACTTGCACAAGCAAAATATGCGCCCCGCATTGGAGATATAGTTGAGCAGATAAAAATATTAAACTCTGTAAATAAGAAATCGATTGAAGAACTTTGGGCTGAACTTAAAAGTATTAAATACGAAGCATACAATGCCTCATTATACCTTAGATATCCACAACATTATGAAGATGCACACAAAAAACTGGAACAAATTTACGAAGATTTAGACGAAGATTTAAAACTATATTTAGTTAATGTTTCCGCACTCATTGAATTTGCAAACATTGATGAAGAAAGTTTGCCATTTGAGAAAAATAGATTTTTTAAAAATATGCCCATTTTACGTAAGTACACAGAAGATAAAATTTTAGCGCAAGAATTTTTAAAGTTATCAAATTATTCAGATATTAAATTATTAGGAAGCAAAAAATAATTTAATATAAATTTTAGATCAAGAAAATTAGTCCCACCCGCTGAGCAGGTGGGACTTAATATTATTTGCGCGGTTTGATTTAATACGGTCCAATTAAATCTTCCGTTACTTTTTTGGCATTTTCTTTAGTTCGTTTTTGAGATAACGTTTTTTGCGCATTAGTTATTTTCTTTATGATTTGAGGGAACTCCCCTATCGAGGCGTCAATGCAATACGTTACAGTTTCTATTAAGTTAAAATAATAATTCATAAAAGCGTTTGAGGCTTTGCTCGTATACCCTTCGTTAATAGCAATTAACGAGGTATAAAATTCTCTTACAGCACCCTTTAACGCACCGTAAACCATTTGACCGAAAAATTGGTTTACTATGAATTTTAAATTATTCAAATCATTTCTGTTTCTGTTAAGAAATACTTACAGCAAATCAATATTAATATCAGCTCCGGACTGCAACACCAACGAATAAAACGGACGATAATACCGCAAGCCTTTATCATCACAAAAATATACCATATCGTATAAATATTTTTTAATACGTTCGTCAATTAAAAGCCTTTCGTAAAATCTGTCAAAATCACTTTTAACGCAAGGGTTCGCTTGGGGATTACCTATAAGTAATCTGCTTTGCTTTAAGCACATTTCATCTCTGTCTTCCGCCAAAATAAATCTTTGCTTATTATCATTGAAATCGAAATCAGCAGGGTAAGATACGAAATTAAATCCGTACATTTTTGCGGTTTCCTCAACCTCTTTCTGCGTTTTGTAAACGCTGTCGTTTTTAGGATATACCTCCGTCATTGCATCACCCCGTAATTTCCAAAAGAACGCAAGTGTTCAACTTGCGTCCCTTTTATTGGCGCAGAGAGAGGGATTCGAACCCCCGTACAGTTGCCCGTAACACGATTTCGAGTCGTGCGCGTTCGACCACTCCGCCATCTCTGCGTATTTATTATTTAATTTTTGAGAATGGGCGGACGCACTGCGTTCGTCGTACCGAAACACGAAGGGCTTACCACTCCGCCATCTCTGCTTTGCTTGTTAATTTTATAACATTAGAAGACAAAATACAAGCAATTTTAACGCTATTTCAAAATATTTTACAAAGTTACTTAGCAAAGAAAGCAACAGCTATTGCACCCGATCCTATGTGCGTGCCTATAGTACTTCCTATCATATGCGACGGAATGTGCTCGGTCTTACCTTCCCAAAGCTTGGCGCTGTCTTTTAAATATTTTTGCAGATTTTCATCCGTTAAGCCCGAGTACGCAAGCGTGTACGGCATTTCAAAATCGATTCCTCCGCATTTTTCCACAAGCTGCATTAAAAGATTATTGCCTTTTTTAGAACCTATCGCCTTACCGACAAGCTTGACCTTGCCGTCAACTATCGAAATTACGGGTTTAATAGATAAAAGCTCTCCCGTGAACGCGGCAACCGAGGAAATTCTTCCGCCTTTATTTAAATACTTCAAAGTATCAAGAAGAGCAAGTAGCTGAATTTTCTTCTTTTTTTCATTAAGTAAATTAACAATTTCTTCTTTCGGTTTGCCCCCTTCAACAAGTTTAAGCGCATAATCAAGCAAAATTCTTTCGCCCAAGCTTGCGTTCAAGCTGTCTACCACGCACACTTTATTGTGAAATTTTTCTGCAGCTTTCTGCGCACAGGCAAAGGTACCGGAAAGCTCCGACGAAATGGTTATTGCAATAACCTCACTTCCGTCTTCTGTCAGTTTATTAAATTCCTCTTCCCACCTGAATTCGTTTATCTGACTCGTAACGGGAAGCTCCTCACAAATAGGAAGCTTTTCAAAGAATTCACGGTGCGTCAAGTCAAAACCGTCGTAAAATTCTTCGTTATCAAATCTTATCGTCATGGGTATCATAGCAACGCCCAAGGTATCCGCCTCTTCTTTTTCCAAGTCTGAAGCAGAATCAACTAAAATTTTAATCATTATTCTTTACCAAATCCTCATAATAGTTTTTTAAATTATCGGTTATTTGCGCTAGGGATTTATAAAAAAACTTTCGCTCCTCCTCTGTAAAATCTGCGCTACCTGCTTTTACTGCTTTATCCGACTTACGCGTAATGTATTCAGCTACTTTCAGCCCATCTTCGGTTAAAATTATGACCGAGTTGTACTTATTTACGTCGTATTTAACGTAACCGAATTCAAGAAGCTGGCGAAGCGCGCGTGAAATTGCCGCTTTATCCTCGAACGTTAAGCGCATAAGCTCGCTTGCCGTCAACCCGTTGGGATGTTCGTTCAGACAATAAACGCACATTACATGAATACTCTTAAGTTTATATTCCCGCATTTCAAATTGTTTTATCCGCTGTATAAGTCTGTTAAGCTTTAACACCGAAACCGTAAAATTTTCAAATATCTTATCCATATAACTTTTCTACTTTAACCGGTTGATTTTTCAACAAGTCTATGTTATACTTTATAGGTAAGATTTGTCAACTAAATTTGTTGATAAATCAACAAATTGCAGTGAACATATTGAGAATAGACTTAGGAGAAGGATATGAAAACAGCAGTTATAACCGACAGTAACAGTGGCATTACGCAAAACGAAGCGAAAGAACTCGGCATATATGTTGTGCCTATGCCCGTTCTTATTGACGGGGAATTATTTTACGAAGATTTGACTTTAAGTCAGGAACAGTTTTATGAAAAACTTAAGGCAGATGCAAGCGTTTCCACTTCACAGCCCAACCCTTTAGACGTAGGCGAAATCTGGGCGAAAGCTTTGAAAGATAACGATGCAGTTGTTTATATACCGATGTCAAGCGGGCTTTCCGAGACTTGCCGCACTCTTCAACATTATGCGGAAACCGAGGAGCAGTTCAAAGGAAAAGTTTACGTAGTTGACAACCAAAGAATTTCAATTACCCAACGGCAAAGCGTTATGGACGCGCTTAAAATGTCAAAAGAAGGCAAAAACGCCGAAGAAATATATAACTATCTTATAGAAACTAAAATGCAGTCAAGTATCTATATAATGGTTGACACGCTTAAATATCTTAAAAAGGGCGGCAGACTAACCCCCGCCGTTGCAGCAATCGGCACTCTTTTGAAGATTAAGCCCGTGCTCCAAATTCAGGGGCAAAAGCTTGACCAATACGCAAAAGTAAGAAAGCTCATTGATGCAAAGACAACAATGATTAACGCCATAAAGAAAGACTTTGAAGGCAGATTCAAGGACTTGATTGCGGAAGGGAAAATGACCCTTTGCATTGCACACACTGAAAACTTGAACGAGGCAATAAAATTTAAAGAGGAAATACAATACGAGTTTCCCGAAGTTGAATTTACGTATGTAAACCCTCTATCCCTCAGCGTTTCCTGCCATATCGGTCCCGGAGCTTTGGCAGTTGCCTGCGTAGTTAAGTATTAATAACACATATACTGAATCCGCCGCAAACTGCGGCGGGTCTTTTTATAATAACGATTTAATTTCTATATTTTCGGAAATAAGCGAACCGTTTTTAATCATTCCTATTACGAAACAGCTCATCATAACGTAGCACCACAAAAGGAATATTATAAGCGATGCAATTTTGCCGTAAAGCCTTTCCGGGTTTGCATACTGCGCATACACCCCGAACCCGACTAAAAACAAAAGCCACAGCGCCGTAGTAAGCAAACTGCCCGTAATCGACTGCGAAATTTTAAGTTTGTACGGACAAGCGATTAAATTCAGGACCAACGCGACAGCAAAGGCAAGCGCGGTTATAAAAATAAGCGAAATTACATTTGACAGCAATTCTGGAAGAATTAGCGTTAAGAGCTTGGTACCGACAACAGAGATTGCCGCAGTCAACGCAACTAAAACAATGGTTACTATCATCATTAAAAGCGAAACTATCCTTAATTTTATTCCGCCCTTCACCCTTTTACTACCGTAAATTATCTCCCCGCTTCTTCTTAAATGATAAAAAAAGTTCGTTGAAGAATACAGCGAAGTCAACAAAAAGATAATTCCCGCACCGCTTACAGCGCTTTCCGCCGACTGCTTCATATATCTTAAAACGGGACTGACGCTGTCAAATATTTCGTGAGAGAGAAAACGCTCCGCGTCAATGTTGCCGAATACGAGCGTAAGCCATAGCGTAAACGGCGCAATAGACATCAGCAAAAAATACACCAAAGTTCCCGCTATGGTGGAAAATTTTTTATCGGAATAGAATTTTACCGTTGCCGCAATTTTATCTTTTATAGCCGTCAATCGGGATACGATTATGTCCATAAAATTATTTTCCGCAAAAATCGCAAAAAAATAAGGGTATTCCCCTTTGGGATACCCTTAAAACTTAGTCTGCATCAGTTGCAGCCGCAACCGTTGCAGTTATTGTTACAAGAGTTGCAACCGCAGCGATTGTTGTTGCATCCGCATCCACAGTTGTTTCTGCAATCACAGCCGTTCGTATTACGCCAACAGCCGCAACCGTAGTCGTTCGAGCTGGAAGATCTGAAACCGTTGCCGCCACTCCAACCGTTGCACCAGTTAAACCAGTTGTCATCATTGTCGTGGCAACCGCTACGGTGGTTGTGACATCCGCAATGGTTGCTGCAGCAGTTACATCCGCAGCCGTCGCGCGACGTACCGAAAAGCAAATTGAAGAGTCTGTTGCAACCGCAATTACAATTATTACACATTTGTATATAATTCCTTTTATCTTAGTGTTTGGGCAAAGGTTTTCCCCCTTGCCTATACTTCATAATATGAAAAGCGCGGGTGAAAAGTTTCACCCGCGCTTACGTTATTTAAGAAATTATTTACCGAAGTATCTCTTCAAAAGACCTGCAAAGCCTGCGCCGTGTCTTGCTTCGTCCTTAGCCATTTCGTGAACGGTATCATGAATCGCGTCGTAACCGAGCTGTTTAGCGCGCTTAGCAATAGCAAGCTTGCCTTCGCATGCGCCCGTTTCTGCAGCCGCACGGAGTTCAAGGTTCTTCTTGGTTGAAGGGGTAACCACTTCGCCTAAAAGTTCAGCAAATTTTGAAGCGTGATCAGCTTCTTCGTAAGCGTAACGCTTGTACGCTTCTGCTATTTCGGGATAGCCCTCTCTTTCAGCAACTCTCGCCATCGCAAGGTACATGCCAACCTCAGTGCATTCGCCGGTGAAGTGAGCGCGAAGTCCTTCCATTATTTCTTCGTCGTCAACCTTTCCATCGCCAACTACGTGTTCGCAAGCAAACTTACTATCGTTAGTTACGGGAACGAATTTCTTTGCGCCGCAAACGGGACAAACGGTTACGCCGTCTTCCACGATTTCACCGCAAACGGGACATTTTTTCATAAAAATAACTCCTTTTTTATTTTATATTCTTCTGAAATTATAGCACTTTAAAATAAAAAATACAATAAAAATTGTAAAATTTTTCCAACAATTCACATCTTTTCGGGCACGCCTATTCCAAGGAGAGAAAGAGCGTTCCCTAAAGTCTGCAACACTGCTTCTGTGAGCGAAAGGCGGAAAGCCTTCGCCTCACCCTCTGCGGTTAAAATCCTGCAGTCAATATAAAATTTATTGTATTTTTGCGCCAAATCAACGGCGTAACGGGCGATTAAAGACGGCTCGTACTTTTCTGCTGCGTCCAAAACGGTTTGCGGCAACGCCGCAAGAGCCTTGATAACTTCAACCTCCTGCGGGTTTGGCTCATATGCCTCCGGTAATTCAATTTTTTCACCGTACTTTGCAAGCACGGAATTAGCCCTTGCACAAGTATATTGCACGTAGACGCTCGTCTCTCCGTCGAAGCTTAAAACTTTATCGTATGAGAAAACTATATCCTTTATCTTATTATTGTACAGCGCGCCGAAAATAACCGCGCCGAGTCCGACAGTTTTTGCAATTTCTTCCTTATTTTCAAGGTCGGGGTTCTTATCGTCGATGACGGCATAAGCCTTTTCCACACAACGCGAGATAACATCTTCAAGCCAAACGACCTTGCCCTTTCTCGTGGACATTGCCCCGTCCTCTAACGAAACCATACCGTAGGCGACGTGAACCATATCCTTCGCCCACTCCTTGCCCATAAGCTCCAAAACCTTGAAAACCTGTTTAAAATGCAGATTTTGTTGATATGCAACGACGTAAAGGCACTTGTAAAAATCGTAAGTGTTTTTGCGGTAGATTGCCGCCGCCAGATCGCGCGTGGCGTAAAGAGTTGCGCCGTCCGAGCGGAGAATTAAGCACGGCGGCATACCGTAAGATTCCAAATCTACTATACTTGCCCCCTCGCTCTCTTTCAAAATATTCTTCTCTTTCAACTCGTCTATTACGGGCTGCATTTTATCTGTATAGAAGCGTTCACCCGCATAACTGTCAAATGTAATATTAAGCTTATCGTAGATAATCTGCACGTAGTCGAGCGTAAGCTTTTTAAACCACTCGAAGAGGTTGTTTGCCTCCTTGTCCCCGTTCTCGATAAGACGGAAATATTCACGGGCTTCGCTTTCCATTTTTTCGTCTGCTTCTTCATTAAAGCGAACGTAGAGCGCGTTAATAGCGTGAATGCCGCCCCTTTCGACTTCTTCCCTGTTTCCCCACTTTTTATAAGCGCATATAAGCTTGCCGAACTGCGTACCGTAGTCGCCGAGGTGGTTTATTCCAACGACGTTATAACCCAAAAACTTATAAATTTTGTACAAAGATCCGCCCAAAACGGTAGTTGACAGATGCCCTATGTGGAAGGGCTTTGCAATATTTACCGAAGAATAATCGATGCAAATCGTCTTGCCTTTGCCGATATCCGAGGATCCGTAACCGTCTCCCTCTCTTGCAATTCGGGTCAAAACATTGTTCGCAAGCCCTACTTTATTCACTTTGAAATTGAGGTATCCGTTTACAGCCGAAACTTCTGAAATAACCTCGTCAGTAACGAAAGAATTCTTAAGCTCCTCCGCTATTTGAACGGGACTTTTCCTGAAAACTTTTGCAAGCTTAAAACACGGCAATGCAAAGTCGCCCATTTCGGAATTGGGCGGTAAAACAATGTCTGCGGGCGTAATGCTTTCCATATCAAGTTTTTTAGCAATATAATTGCGATAATACATAAGTCAATTTTAACATAGACGAAAAATTTTAGCAACTACACCGACATTTGTTTTGATTATTTTTAAAATTATATTATAATGAAAAAAAGAATTTTCAGAGGTATCTTAAATGAAATTAGGCGTTGTGGGGCTACCCAACGTTGGCAAGTCCACATTATTCAATGCTATAACCCATGCAGGCGCGGAAGCCGCAAACTATCCTTTCTGCACTATTGAACCGAACGTGGGTGTGGTTGCCGTACCGGACGAAAGATTGGACAAGTTAGCGGCGCTTTATTCAAGCAAAAAAATTACCCCCGCTATCGTTGAGTTCGTTGACATTGCAGGGCTTGTAAAAGGCGCGTCTCACGGCGAAGGCTTAGGCAACAAGTTTTTATCCCACGTAAGAGAATGCGATGCAATAGTTCACGTAGTGCGCTGCTTCGAGGATGAAAACATAACGCACGTCAATAATAAAATCGACCCGCTTGCCGACATACAGACCATTACATTTGAGCTTATCCTTGCCGACATAGAAGCAGTAAATAAGCGTCAGGACAGAATAAGAAACGTTGCGCGCGGTGGCTCTAACAAGGAAGCCGCGGCAGAATACGCATTTTTGGAAAGACTGGAAAAGTTTTTATCAAGCGAAAAACCCGCAAGACTTTTCGAGTGCAGTGAAGAGGAAAAACCGCTGTTGGAAAATATGTTCTTGCTCACGGCTAAACCAGTCATTTACGCGGCAAATATTTCCGAGTTCGATATGGGCAAGAACGAAAACGATATCCCCTTAGTTTGCAAAGTCAAGGATTACGCACGAAAAGAGGGCAGTGAAGTTTTGGTTATATGCGCAAAGACCGAGGAAGAGCTATCATTAATGCCTGCCGAAGAGAACGCCGTATTTTTAGAAGAATTGGGACTTGAAGAGAGCGGCTTGAACAGACTTATCAAAAAGAGTTATGCATTGCTCGGTCTTATTTCTTACCTCACAGCGGGCGAAAAGGAAACCCGTGCCTGGACTATAGTGAACGGCACGAAAGCCCCGCAGGCTGCGGGAAAAATTCACAGCGATTTTGAAAAGGGCTTTATACGCGCGGAAGTCGTCGAATGGCATACTCTGTTGGACTGCGGCGGGTTGGGCGGCGCACGCGAAAAGGGCAAAGTCCGCTCCGAAGGCAAGGATTACGTTATAAAGGACGGCGACGTAGTTCTCTTCCGCTTCAACGTTTAAGGAGATTATAATGAAAAACAAGACTAAATTAGTATTAAATATTATCGGAATAATCGTAGCTTCACTCGTTTTGCTTTATATGGTTGTTGCCTTTATTGTAAGCAAGGTGCTGTTAGACGATATGTTTGGAAGAGCCGAACACGACGGAGAACTTACAACCTCGTATACGGCGGACGAAATAACCGAACTGTTCGGCTATAATAAAGAAGCCGTTGAATTCTCCAGCAACGGCAATGCGCTTCATGGATATATCTGGGGCGACGACGGGTGCGATAAGTTAGTCGTTATGGCGCACGGTATAGGAAGTTGGCAGAACAACTATTATCCCATAATGCTCCGTTTCCTTACCGAAGGTTACCGCGTGATGACTTACGATTGCACGGGAACGGACTCAAGCGAGGGCAAAGGGACCACAGGACTTTCGCAATCACATATAGATTTACATAACGCGCTTTTATTCATTGAAAACAGTGCTACGCTTAAAGACTTGCCCGTATACCTCTTCGGACACAGCTGGGGCGGACACGCGGTAACGGCAGTTTTGAATTATGATCATAAGAATATCAAGGCGGTTGCATCTGTTGCCGGTTACAGTTCTAACGGCGGAATTATGTTGGAATGGATGAAAGGCACTATGGGAATGGGCGGATTTGCCTATGCCGTATTCCCGTTTGCGGCGATTTGCTCTGTTGCGGAAGCGGGTAGCGCTTATAATTATACGGGCGTCAACGGTATAAACGGTGTTGATATTCCCGTTCTCGCATTGCAAGGCGGAAAAGACGACACAGTGTGGACGGACAGCATATACAATCACCGCGAGGAAATCACCAATGAAAAGTTCGAATACATCTTTTATGAAGACGCGACGCATAACGGCATCATTCACGACTCGGACGACCCCGACGTAGTTGAATATCGCAAAAGCGTTTTAGACAGATATAATGCGCTTGAGGAAAAGCACGGCGGCAACATCCCTTATGACGAGGAAAAGGCTTTCTTTAATACGATTGATAAAACAAAATATAACGCAATCAACGAAAGCACGTTAGACGAAATATTGAATTTCTTTGCGAAAGCTTAAATTTTTAAAATTTAAGAGCCCTGCGATAAATACGCAGGGCTCTTTTACGTTTACGTTTTAAATTACTTCAATTCGGAGAAGTATTTGATGGTCCTTACCATCTGGGAAGTGTAAGAATTTTCGTTATCATACCAAGACACGACTTTTACAAGGGTGGTACCGTCGCCAAGAGGCATACACTTAGTTTGGGTTGCGTCGAAGAGCGAACCGTAGGTCATACCGATAACGTCGGAAGAAACGATTTCTTCTTCGGTGTAGCCGTAAGATGCGGAAGCGGCAGCTTTCATTGCGTCGTTTACAGCTTTTGCGTCAACCTCTCCTTCGCAAACTGCGATAAGCTGGGTAAGCGAACCGGTGGGTACGGGTACGCGCTGGGCGCAGCCGTCAAGGACGCCGTTAAGTTCGGGAATTACAAGACCGATAGCCTTAGCCGCGCCCGTGGAGTTGGGAACGATATTGATAGCTGCAGCTCTTGCTCTTCTCAAATCGCCCTTGCGGTGAGGTCCGTCAAGAACCATTTGGTCGCCGGTATATGCATGGATAGTCGTCATATAGCCTTTTTTGATTTTGCAAAGCTTGTTAAGACTGTTTGCCATAGGAGCAAGACAGTTTGTGGTGCAGCTTGCAGCCGAAATAACCGTATCGCTTGCTTTAAGAGTATTTTCGTTTACGCTGAATACAACCGTAGGAAGATCGTTGCCTGCGGGAGCGGAGATAACGCACTTCTTCGCGCCTGCTTTAATGTGCGCGGAAGCCTTCTCCTTAGAGCAGTAGAAACCGGTGCATTCGAGGACAACGTCTACGTCGTGTTTTTTCCAGGGAAGATTTGCTGCGTCTTTTTCTGCGTAAATCTTGATAGTTTTGCCGTTTACGGTGATAGAGTCTTCACCTGCGACTACGGTATCGGAATACTTGTATCTTCCCTGAGCCGAGTCATACTTCAAGAGATGCGCAAGCATTTTAGGACTTGTCAAGTCGTTAATGGCTACGATTTCATAGCCCTCGGCATCGAACATCTGTCTGAAAGCAAGACGACCGATACGACCGAATCCGTTAATTGCAACCTTTACATTTGCCATAAAAATAATTCCTCCGAATTAAAAGTTTTCAGTAATATTTAAAGTTTGTTTTAAAACAAAGTAATTATAACAAAATACTTTATTTTAGTCAACAAAATTTTTACAGAAAAACGCGCGTTAAACGCAACATATCCCTTACCCTATCATTATACAGCATTCATTTTTCAAAGGCAATATTTTTGACGTAATTTTTAAAAAATTTTATATATACGCTTGAAATTTGCGCGACTTTGAATTATACTTAAATAAGTAAATAAATATCTTAAATGATGCTCGGAGGTTTTTATGGCGTTGGTTTCGGCAAAAGAAATGCTGGAAAAAGCAAGGGACGGCAAATACGCCGTCGGACAGTTCAATATTAATAATCTGGAATGGACTAAATCTATTTTACAGACTGCGGAAGAATTAAAATCGCCCGTTATCCTAGGCGTGTCCGAAGGCGCAGGCAAGTATATGACGGGTTTCAAGACGGTTGCCGATATGGTGAAAGCCATGTTAGAGTGCTTGAATATTACCGTCCCCGTCGCTCTTCACCTCGACCACGGGACTTACGAAGGTTGCTACAAGTGCATTGAAGCAGGATTTTCCTCCATCATGTTCGACGGTTCTCACTTCCCCATTGCTGAAAACATTGAAAAGACCAAAGAACTCGTTAAAGTCTGTAAGAAAAGAGGGCTTAGCCTTGAAGCCGAAGTCGGCGCGATAGGCGGCGAAGAAGACGGCGTTATCGGCAAAGGCGAGTGCGCAAACCCCGACGAGTGCAAAAGAATCGCGGATTTGGGCGTTACTATGCTTGCCGCAGGCATAGGCAACATTCATGGCAAATACCCCGCAAACTGGGAAGGGCTTTCGTTTGAAACGCTTGCTGCCGTAAAAGAAAAAGTCGGCGATATGCCCCTAGTACTCCACGGCGGTACGGGTATCCCCACCGATATGATTAAAAAGGCGATTTCATTGGGGGTTGCAAAAATCAACGTAAATACCGAATGCCAGCTTGCTTTCCAGGAAGCGACCAGAAAATATATCCAAGAGGGCAAAGATTTAGTCGGAAAGGGCTTCGACCCCCGCAAACTTCTTGCCCCCGGCTGCGAGGCAATCAAAGCGACCGTAAGAGAAAAATCGGAAATTTTCGGAAGTATAGGCAAAGCGTAAACATTTGATTCAATCGTATTTTCTTTATCGCGTTGCAAACACAGGCTTTTAAATACAAATTTAGCCGCCCGCAGGTTCAACCTGCGGGCGGCGTATATTGTTATAACAAACTCATGGCATTAAAATATCGCGAAGTTCGCCTAAATACCAACCCGGACCGTCCATAATTATACGGTCGAATTTTTTCTTTAATTTTTCCGTTATCCCTAATATATAACAATAGGGCAGAATTTCATAAAAGTATTCGGGGTTATCCTCCACCAAAAGTTCCAATTTTTTAACCTCGGCAAGCAGCAGAAACTTTTTAAAACCGCAAATTCTGCCGTAGTTTTTTAGTTGTTCGGACGTCCTTAAATTAATTTTCTTATTGACTAAAAATAAGATTATTATAGCAACGGCAAGCGCGGCGGAGAGCAACGCGCCCGCCTCCCACGGCAACAAGTACACGGTCGAACAGAAGGGCACACAACCGCACGTTATGAAAAAAGTGTATAAAAAATACAGCATCGCCGAGCCTTTATCAAACTCGAAATGAGGTATCCCACGCACAAACCCTATAGCCACCATAGGGAAAAGCATAACAATCGCTAACACCTCTCCCGTTGAAATTATCACGGTCAGTGAAACCGCAAACAGCATGACGAAAGGTAAAATAATAGTCAGAATTTTAAACGGCTTACATTTACGGTCAGTTAATTTTTCTGCCTCTTGCCTGCATCCGCTCATAATTTTGTCGTAAAAAATTGCAAAATGTTCGCTTGCGCCAAGAGTATAAAATACTTTTCGCCGACAAAAGATGCGCCCGAATAAGCTTTTTTCAAGCTCAAATGTATCTTCGCTAAAACCGTCGTTACTATCGGGACGCTCAACGTCCCTCAACTTTGTAAGTTTAAGTCCGCGCTTGCCGTCCTCTTCTATGGTTATGAAACCGCGCTTTGCCCAGTAAAGCATAAGCGGGTTAAAAAGACTACGCGGGTCTGCAGTTCTTCCGTAGTACTGAATCAGCACGTCTATAGGCGAAGCACCGCGCGGAGGGAACAGCTCGGTGGGTTTTACCGTTTTCCGTTTTCGACTTGCGCCCATTAATATCGGTATCAGTGAAATTATAAGGGTTACCGCAATTATTACGGCTCCTACGGCTATATTTTCAATACTCACAGCAAATTCCCCCTTTCCCCGTTTTCACTTATATACCAAGAGGGAAGTTGGACGGTATTGAATTTGCGCTTAACTAACACCTTTATATTAAACGCATACAGATACGGTAAGATTGCGTAATAGTCGAAAGTAAAAAGTTCGGACTTACGCCCGAAAAGCAGATATCTGCGGTAATTGATTAGATTGGAATAATCGTTCAGGTTGTTTTTTTCGCGATAATCAACGAACCTTATCAAAAGCAGAGAACCTATAAAGAGAATAGCCACTGCGGTGTAACCTATGCAGAACGGATCCGATATTTGAGTATACCACCAAATAAGCAATCCCACTCCTCCTCCGCCAAACGATACGCCTATGGCAATCCGTGGAAAGAACGGCACATCGCGCACGAACCTGAAAAAGAATAAGCCCATACACATTATGAATGGGAATATGACTCCGACGCCGCTTTCCAAAACTAAGCACAAATAAATACTTGCCAATACGAAAGGCAATACGGATAAAACGGTTGTAATTATTTTAAGTGCATAATGCTCGGAAGAATATACCCCTTCTTCCTCACGCACGGCATAGCCGGAGTTTACCGACTTTACAACGCTACGGGAAAACATTGCGCGGTTAACGTTCACTTCCACTGCGTTTTTTCTACCAAAAAGCTTATTAAATAAATCGCGCTCCCGAACGTAAACGCCCCTATCAAAAAATACTGCGTCTTTTGAAGAATGCGTTGGCGGATTTTTAACTAAGGTAAGCCTTACATAGGTTTTATCTATATACTTTACACGTATATAACCCATCTGCGCCCAATGAACTATTAAGGCGCGCGTCAACTTTCTCGGATATGTTTTACCTAAAAATATACGCTGAACGTCCAACGGCGAAAAACCTTTAGCAAGGCTGGTTATTTTTTCTCTTTTCACGTAGGTTTTGGCGCGTAAACCGAAAATGAGCGCAAGCAAAATTATCGCAATTATACAAGCGTATATTAAACCCGAAATAACGTAATAAACCATTTATTTCCTCTACCTATATAATTATACAAACTTCATATTGAGGTGTCAATCGTTTAATTTTTGCATAACTGCGCATACTGATTTGGATATGAAAAAAAAGATATTATTTATAACCGTCGTACTTTCTTTGTTGCTATTTCTCTTTCCCGCCTGCTCTTCTTCACAGGCAAGCGCGGCATCCGGTGACAAAAACGGGTCGCTAAAAACTATAACCAAGCCGTATATCGGCGAATACGAATGCGTTTCGGCACGACTTGGCGAGAAAGATTTACTTGAAAAGTACGATTTTATAATAATTTCACTTCTTGACGATGAAAAAATGGAAGTCAGCTTTAAACCGAAAGACGGCAAAAAGAAAACCTTTGAGGGCGCTTACGAAGTTAACCCCGACACGCGGGAATTTACGGGCGAGGTCGGAATTTTAGGCGTAAAGTTTAAGGAAGGCACGAAGATTGAAAACGGCAAATTTACGATAACTAAATTGATAATTTCAATGCCGCTTATTATGAATTTCAAAATGAAGTAAAAGTCGCGCGATTTTAAATCGCGCGACTTTTTACAGTTAAAAGAAATTAATTTATTCGGGTTTATATGTGCCGACTATTTCTTCGAGTCCGTCAGTGTCAACCGTCTGGAAAATAGAGCCGTCAGACGAGGGTTGTGCAGACGGATCTATGTCGCTGAAAGTCATCTGGCTGTTGCGTTCCGCCTGTGCGGCGACGATTTTCTCGGTTTCTTCGTCGTAAACAAGAAAGTCGTAATACATCTTGACCAGATTTTTATCGCCGTACATCTGTTCTAAGCGCTGGCGCTGCAACTTGGCCTTTTTCTTTCTTTGCGCAACCAAAATTATGAAAATGAAAAACAGCAACAAAAACAGCGACCCCGCCGCAATTGCTACGATATACTCTACTTCCATACTCTTATTATACTTCCACATTCATATTATGTCAAGTTTATTTAATTTAATCGTAAAGACGCCCGTTTACATAAATAATCGCAATAAGAAATAATATAATAATGATATGAAAAAGATTATGTTTTGCGGTGGCGGAAGCGCGGGGCATGTAATACCGAATATTGCCGTAATGGAAGTTTTAAACGGAATTTACGACCTGTGCTACCTCGGCACTGACGGAATCGAAAAGAGAATTTGCGCAGAAAATAAAGTTGAATATTACGAATGCTCCGCCGTCAAACTCGTGCGCGGTAAAATACTTTGCAATCTTGCGCTACCTATTAAGCTTATAAAAAGCGTAAAAGAAGCGGGTAGAATTATCGATGAAGTGAAGCCCGACCTTATTTTCTGCAAGGGCGGATACGCCTGCGTTCCACCCGCGCTTGCCGCAAAAAAAAGAAAAATTCCCGTTATAACTCACGAGTCGGACGTGAGCGCAGGGCTTGCAAACAAATTTATTGCAAAAAGATGTGAAAAGATTTTGACAACTTTCCCATCCACTGCAAAAAAGTTTGACAGGGGCATATGCACGGGTACGCCTATGAGAGGGTGTCTTTTCGGGCGGAACCGAAGCGAAGCGCACGCGCGATTTGGGCTGGATATGCGCCCCACTCTCATCGTACTGGGAGGCGGAAGCGGGTCCAAAAAAATTAACGCGCATATAAGGAATATTGCGCCCAAAGTTTGCAAAGACTTCAATATTCTGCACGTCTGCGGTAAGGGCAATGCAAAAGACGTGAATATTTACGGCTATAAACAGGTTGAATTCACTAACGATATGGGACTAGTTTACGCCTGTGCGGACGCGGCGGTATCAAGGTGCGGCTCCAACACGGCAAACGAGCTTATCGCACTGAAAATACCAACTCTTTTTATCCCGCTTGAAAACAGACGCAGCCGCGGCGACCAATTAAAAAACGCGGAATATTTTCAAAGCCAACGGCTTTGCCGAGTTTTAAGCGAAAAAGAACTTACCGATTTAAAGCTTTTGGAAGGAATTTACAGACTTATCGGCGATAAAAACTTAAAGAAAACACTTGACCTGTGTCAAGTCAAGTGCGGTAACGAAAAAATTGTAAAAGAGATTACAGCAAGCCTTCGATAAGAATTTTAAGGGCTATCCCGATAAGAACCAGTCCGCCGATAATTTCGGCAATGCTTGCCTTTTTGCGGAAAAGCTGCCCCACCTTCACGCCGATTATTACGCCGACGAGAGAAATTATAAACGTGATTACGCCGATTATGCCTACGCTTATCCACGCCCACGCCTGCACATTGTTTATGCCCGTAAGCATAGCGTTAAGGCTGAAGCCGACGAAAAGCGCGTCAATGCTCGTCGCAACGCCTTGAACCAAAACTTCGGGCAAAGAGAACTGTTTGGGTTTAAGCTCCTCTTCCTTTGCTCGGAGTTCTTTTATTCCGTCGTAAATCATCTTTCCGCCGATAATGAAAAGTAGCGCAAACGCTATCCAGTGATCAACCGCATCGAAAGCGTCAATTCGACTAAACGCCATACATATATAGAAACCGATTATCGGCATCACAGCTTGAAAAATACCGAACACTGTTGGCATAACTACGGCTTTTCCCTTAGTAAGATTTCTATAAACCATACCGTCGCATATAGAAACGGCAAACGCGTCCATGGCAAGGGATACGCCAGATAAAATTACTGATGCTATTATGCCCCAAAACATAAACATATTATATCATACTGCGCAAGCGTTTGTAAAATAAGAAATATTGAAATTTTATAATTTAAAATTTATTTAAGCCCTAAAAACAGTTGCTTTTTTTTACGTTTTCGGTATAATGAATATGCTGCTAGAATGATAAGTACTTATATTTAAATATTGAGGCGTAGCGCAGTTTGGTAGCGCGTCTGGTTAGGGACCAGAAGGTCGTGGGTTCAAGTCCCGTCGCCTCAACCATAAACCGAGAAACGGCTTTTGTCGTTCCTCGGTTTATTTCTTTTTTTGCTAAAATTTTTATTTGACTTTAAAATACCGATATGATATATTTGTTTTGTTAAAATTTTGCAGGTGTCGCTAATGATACGGCGTAACTTCTTCAAGGTTGTTTCGGCGGGTCGTGCATATGCCACCGTGTGCAACACGGTACTACCGTCACCTCGGGTTACAATTCAATATATTTTTGCAGGTGTCGCCTAGCGGTATGGCGTCAGCTTCCCAAGCTGATTTCGGCGGGTCCGACTCCCGTCACCTGCTCCACTTTTATGCCGTTCTATGAGCGGCAACATATTTATTTACGGGAGGAGGACCCACAGGGTTCGCGCGAGCGTAGCGACGCTTTGCCGAGGCTCCCGAAGGGAAACGACAAACTCCCGTCACCTGCTCCACTTTTATGCCGTTCAATGAACGGCATAAATTTTATAAGGAGATAAAGTTATGAAAAAATTATTGTCTTTTGTTCTTGCCGTAATATCTTGCGTATGTATTTTCGCTTTCACAGGCTGCAACGACGATAAAAAAGCGTGCGAAGGTATTTATTACTTCCACGACGGAACGGGTCAATTACCCGGGTATCCGATGTGCGTGTTCGATAAGAAAGACGAAGATACGGGGCTTTACCCCAACGTCGTCGGCGGGGAAGTTGATTTTTCCAAGTTTTATATAGAACTTAAAAACGGCAAAATGACGGTTCACGGTTCGATAAACCATACCCTTACTCCCGCAGGATTAAAAATTTCAGTCAATGCCGACTCTGTAACAGAATATAATTATTCGCTTGTACCGCGCGACGAGGGCTATTACGGTTATAAATTACTAATTGACGGCGAGGATAGCGGATATATAGTTGAACCGCCCACTAGTAATCAAAGTAGCGACTATGACGGTGGAGCTATTTCTTATTCGTACGGCAATCAAGGTAAAGATTTATACGTTATTTATAATTGGACGAAAATACGTTCGGCAAGATTTCCGCAGTAATCTGCGGAAATCTTTTTATTTTGTTTAAAAATTTTCTTAAATGGGAAAAACCTTTTCGGAGGATATTATGAACCCTATTAAAGAAAAATCAAAATCACTTGAAAACAACTTTCTACCTTTGAAAAAAATGTATCCCAAAAGCTATAACAAGCTTAAGACTTCCCCCTACACAAAAACTCGCGTTATCCTTATGAACGGCACTGAATTTGAATCGGCGTGGTTTATGCATCAGTTTGCAAGGCACTGCGACGAGCCTGAAATTCTTTCTGCGCTTGCAGTCGTTCGCAGACAGGAACAGCAACAGCAAAAGCGTATAAGCTGTTTAAAGCCCATTAACGAAAGCATTCTTGAAACGACTATCGCGTATGAACAGCTTGCAATAGACTTAACCGCCGTACTTGCCCGTCACGATAAGGATGAAACGAACATAAAAGCGTTGAACTTTGCGCTTTTGGAAGACTTCGACCACCTTTACCGCTTTGCAAATCTTCTTAAAACCGACAAGGGTGAGGACGCGGATACGCTCGTTGGCAAGTATACCGAAATTATGCCCGGACGCCCCACCGTTGCCGAACACCGCTACCCTGCGGACGACATAAAAAAGCATATGGTTGCAGAAAAGGCTGACCTTTATTCAAAGCTGGTTGCAAGCACTATAACGGCTGCCGAGCAGCAAACAATGAACTATTATATGAACATTGCGCAGTGGTACAAGAACGATTTGGGCAGAAAGCTTTATGCGGAAATAGCTATGATTGAAGAAGCGCATGTTTCCCAATATGAAAGTTTGAAGGACCCTAATCTTTCCTGGCTGGAACAGTGGGTTATGCATGAATACTGCGAGTGTTGGCTGTACTACTCCGCTATGCAGGACGAAAGCGTGGACTATATAAAGAAGATTTGGGCGGAGCACTTCAAAATGGAAGTTTCGCACTTAAAGACTGCGGCAAAGCTTTTGAAAAAGTATGAGAATAAAACTTTTGAAAGCGTATGCGGCACGGGCGAATTTCCTCAACTTTTAAAGCTCGGCGGCAACAAGGAATATATAAGAAAGGTGCTTGCGGAAACCATCAATCTCACCGCAGACAACACGGTAAAAGTTGACGGTTATAAAGAAGTTAAGAAGTTGCCTGACGAACACAGATATTTCGATTATCAGAACTTTATGTCAGGCGACCCCGACAGGAACCCTTCGCACCTCGTTATACAAAAGGCAATCGAAAGACTTGGGCAGGACTACCGCTATCAGGATAAGGAACACCCTGTAAAAGAGCTGAGAAACCGCAAATCCGATAACGTGTACGTTGCAAGAACAAAATAAAGGTTTCCTTAATTCGTTACAGTCGAGAATAATTAAGTTATAAAGACGCGCGGCAAAATTACCGCGCGTCTTTATACTATTTCTTATTATTTTCTTTTACAAATTTTTTAAGTTCTTTTAACGTCTTTTCCTCGCCCTCATCTTTTAGCATCATCAGAAAATATTTAAGTCTTTCGGCGGTGGCAGGGTGCATAACCACGCTGTCACGCCGACAGTGAAAATACTCCAATGGGCAACCGTCGTTATAATTTTTGCCTTTATAAATTTTACTTGCAGCAATTCTGTCGCAAACCATTTCGGCAAAGTATTTTGCAGGCATTACTACAGGGCTCATTGCTCCCACACCTCCGCTGTCAGTCCAGTATTCTGCGTGGTGTTTGTTTCTTCCTTTATGGTGTAGCCACGCGGCGGAAAAGCCTAAAACTTCCCTCTCCTTCGCTTGGGGGCTACGGTTGCCCTGATAATATTTTACTCCCGCTTTAAATTCCGCTCGGCTGAATTTTGACAAGTCGTGTGTGAGACCTTGGCGGATAAGCCCGCATTTAAAACAAAGCTTTCTTACGGCGCGCCTGTGTCGGATTACCGTTTTTAAATGTTTAAAAAAGTTCATTTCAATAAATTAAATAGGGCGAAATTATTCGCCCTATATTTTTTAAGTTTCGTAAATTATCGTTACAGGACCGTCATTGAATTGCTGAATTTTCATATCGGCGCCGAACACGCCTTGCTTTACCGCAATCCCGCATTCACGCAAAAGCGTTGCCGTATATTCGTACAACGAGTTTGCTCTTTCGGGGCGTTCTGCCTCGACAAAACTAGGACGGTTGCCGTGAGAGCAATCGCCTAAAAGAGTAAACTGAGAAACGAGTAAAATTTCCCCGTATACTTCCTTTACAGATAAATTCATTTTACCGTTGCCGTCTTCAAAAATGCGCAGCGCTGCTATCTTTTTAGCCATTGCCTGTGCGTTTTTTTCCGTATCGCCAACCTTTACGCCGAGATAAACGACAAGCCCGAACGGAATTTCGGAAATTTGAATACCGTCAACTGACAGCGTAGTTTTTCTAACCCGCTGGATTACGGCACGCATTATTTTCCTACTCTCGACATATATTCGCCGGTACGGGTGTCGATTCTTATAACCTCGCCCTCTTCAACGAACATAGGAACTTGAACGGTTGCGCCCGTTTCAACCACTGCATTCTTCATTGCGTTGGTTGCGGTGTTGCCCTTAACACCCGGTTCGCACTCGGTAATTCTGAGTTCTACGAAGTTTTCGGGTTCAACCGAGAATGCATTGCCGTTCAAAGACTTAACGGTTACCACGTCGTTCTCCTTGATGTATTTGAGCGCGTCCTCAACCTGTGAAAGGTTCAAAGTAATCATATCGAAGGTGTCGGGGTCCATGAAGTAATAGAACTCGCCGTCGGTATAAGAATAGGACATCTTTCTCGTTTCAACCTGTGCGGTTTCAAGCTTTGCGGTGGGGTTGAAAGTTATATCCGAAAGAACCTGACCCGTAACTACGTTTTTAATCGTAGCCCTTACGAAAGCCGCGCCTTTGCCAGGTTTAACGTGCTGGAACTCCGTTACGGTATAAACACCCTTGCCGTTATACTCAAACGTAGAACCCTTTCTGATGTCGCCTGCTAAAATTGATGCCATAAATATATTCTCCTTAATTTTTGACTTATATACTTATATAATAGTTAAACTTTTATCCGTATTGGTTAAGCTTAAGACTTTTCCGTCTTTTAAAGTTACGGTATCCTCTATTCTTATTCCGAAATCGCCCTCGAAATATACTCCGGGTTCGTCCGAAAATACCATTCCGTTTTTAAGAACATGTTCGCTTTTGGGTGAAAGATAGGGATGCTCGTGAACATTTATACCTATACCGTGCCCCAAAGAATGAGTGAAATACTTGTCCAAACCGTATTTTTTGAGATAACCGCGCGCAAACGCGTCGCCCTCTTTGCCTGTCATGCCGTCGGTAACGTTTTCTTTGACGAGCATATGCGCCTTTAAAACGCGGTCGTAAACTTTTATAAATTCGCCGTGCTTGTTGTCGTTGCCGAACAGGACCGTGCGCGTACAGTCCGAACAGTACCCGCCGACCTTGCAACCGAAATCAATAAGGATAACGTCTCCGAACGTGAGCTGCGTATTCCCCGTTTCGTGGTGGGGAACGCTTGAATTTTTACCGAAGGCAACTATAGTATCGAAGCTCGTACCGCTTGCGCCGAGCTTGCGCATAAGATATTCAAGCTCCGCAGCGACTTCATTCTCGCTCATACCCTCTTTAATTCTGTCAAGAAGCGCCGTGAACGCTTTATCAGCTATTTCACACGCTTTCTTGATTAAATCCAGCTCATATTGCTGTTTTACAGACATTGCTTCGATAAACGCTTTTTCGCTGTCAACAATTTTCAATCCCAAATTTTCAAGGCGCTTGTATTCGGGATAGCTCGTCCTTGAAAGTGAGACCGCAACTTCCTTATAGCCTTTTAACAGATTTTCAAGCGGACCTTGAAATTGTTTTACCTGAATATCCGTACCTTTAAGCGCGGCGGTTGCCGCCTCTAAATATCGTGTATCGGTATAAAAGGTATTGCCGCAATTATCGCTAAGTACGTATCCGAAGGACGTTTGCAAACCGGTGAGATATTGCCTTAAATCGGGTTGTTCGGTTAAAACCGCTTGCGCGCCTACCGCGCTGAAAATTTTTAGTGCGTTGGTTATTTTCATACCCTTATTTTACCAAAAATACAAGTCAGTGTCAACTTTACTTTAAATATTCCCGTAAATGCGTTTCATTGCGAGCGCATCTTCGGCTTGCGTACCTGCGCTTTCACTGACGATATACGGTTCTAATTTCAGCTCTTTTAAAGCTACCGCCAGCGGTTCAAATTCCGGACCGTACTCGGCGTCTTCAAAGGTAAGGTGCTTTATCTCCCCTTTGCCGCCGTACATTATCTTGGAAAAATGAACGTGGAAGTTTTTAACTCTGCCAAAACCGAGCTCTGCAATCATATATTCAAGGCGCGACTTATAATCTGAAACGGTCTTTAAACTGCCTTGTTCCCTCGCGTTGATATGTCCGAAATCAATTGCGGGAAGAAAGCATTTATCGATTTTGCAAAATTCAACTATCTCTTCAAGCGTACCTATCTGCGCAAGCTTGCCCATGGTTTCGGGGCAAAATTTAATATCCTCAAAACCGTTCAGATAGATATATTCGCACAGAACTTTAAGCCTGTCCGAAGTTCTTCGAACCGCTTCTTCACGGGTTGCTTTGCCCTGCGCTGCTGGGTGGAAAACTACCCTTTCACCGCCCATAATTTTAATAAATTTTGCGCTTTGCATAACGTAGCCGTACGATTTTTGCGCCGCTTCGTCCGCAGGATTGGCAAAATTGATAAAATACGGTGCATGTGCGCTTATCTCAACGCCTTGCTCTTTAAAGGCTTCACCTATGCTTATTGCTTTACCTTCGGACAGCATAACGCCTTTACCGAAGGAATACTCAAAGCAGTCAAGACCTAAATCCTTAACGAATTTCGCGGACTGTTCACTGTGTTTATAGCCTGCGGCGTAAAACGCTTCGCAGTTGCCGCTCGGTCCGAATTTAATCACTTACAGCCTCGTCAGTGGTCGCCGCTTCTTCTTTCTCTTCCTCTGTCGCGACTTGCTCTTCCGTCACGGGAGCAGGTTCATCTGTAGCATTCGAAACGGGCATAGATTCGGTCGCGGACTGCTCTTCAATTTCAGATGCAGGCGCATCCGCAGTCTGTTCTCCCATCGTAGGCGCTGATTCAACCGATGCCTGAACAACGGGTATCTGTGAAGCAACTGGAACGGGGTCGATAACTTCCGATTCTGCGGCAAGCTCGGCTTCGCGTCTTGCGTGAAGTATGTCTTCCGTAAGCTGTGCATTTAAACTTTCAGCGCTGTCGAATTTATGGATTTCTCTAATATAATCTATAAACTCTACCGCTATAATCTCGTCGTAATTCGTTCCTTCAAACCCGTCAAGGTATACCTCGAAAATAGGCGACGGTTCGTCAAACGTAGGACGTCCGCCGTAATTTGCAATACCGTAATAAATCCGCTCGCCTATTGAACACTTTACGCTATAAACGCCCTCTTTAACTTCATGCTTGTTTTCGGGATATGCTATATTCATCGTGGGGAAACCCACGACTTTCGCGCCTCTGTCTGCGCCGTGGGTGACCGCACCGCAAATTGCATAATGTCTGCCGAGAAGCTCCCCCGCTTTCTTTACGTTGCCTTCGTTTAAAAGCTCTTTTATGTGGGAAGTGCTTACCTTTTCGTCGTCAATCATAAAGTCTTTGATGGACATATACCAAACGCCGTTCTCTTCGTCTTCGGCAAAGGATTTTAACGTGGAAGATTTACCTTTTGCGCCTTCGCCGAAACGGAAGTCCTTACCGCTCATATATGCCTTGACGTTAAGTTTCTCTTCGAGGACGCTTAAAAATTCAAGGGGCTTGATTCTTTTGAACTCATCAGTGTAGTCGATTTTCAGAACGAATTTCACGCTAAAGCTTTCAAGAAATTTTACTCTTTCTTCAAAGGTGTAAAGCTGCTTGCCTTCTTTACCCTCTTTGCCGTTCGTGAACATCATAACGCCCAAATCAAGACCGTTAATCTTGGCTTGAAGCTTTGCTTTTTTCAGTAGTTCCGAATGACCGAGATGCAATCCGTCAAAACAGCCCAGCACCAAAAGGCACGGGTAATTATACTCGTCTTCGTTAAATCTGATGACTTCTAACATAGTTTTATCCTCACCTTTAAAATTGATTGTTTAACCTCTGCAAGTCCGTAAAAAACGCTGTTTTTATAAATTTTATAAATACCGTCAGGTTTTTCACAGTTTACAGTCAGACCGTTAAACAGCTTAAAACCCGTTTTTTCGTCGGGATAAATACTGTCAAACGGCAATAAACTTTCGGTAGGTATAATGCGGTTCTTAATATTGTTTTCGGTTAAGTCTTCGCTTTTAACCGCATTTTCGATTAAAAACGGACCGCTTTGGGTTCTTACAAGCGAACTCATTATAGCACGAGTGCCAAGTCTTTGCGCAATATCGCGCGCAAGCGAACGGATATAAGTTCCTCCGCCGCACTCTATTTCAAAATCATAGCAGTCTGCGAGCTTATTGTCAAAGACTTTTAACGCATATATTTTTACGGTTTTCGGCGGGAGAGAGAAATCAACGCCCGCCCGTGCAAGCTCGTACCCGCGTTTACCCGAAACATTTTTGGCGCTGTACCTCGGGGGAACCTGCGCGACGGCGCCCAAAAACTGCGGTAAAATTTCCGCTATTTCCTGCTTTGTCGGTATACGCCCGACGTTTTCAAGCACGTTTCCCGTACTGTCCAACGTATCGCTGTCGGCGCCGAAACGAAAAGTTGCGAAATATTTTTTGCGTTTATCCAAAAAGTAGTCGAATAGCCGTGCAGCGTTACCTATTGCAACGGGAAGTACGCCCGAAGCCATAGGGTCAAGCGTACCCATATGCCCGCAAGGGGTTTTAGTTAAACGTTTGATTGCCGCTACTTCTTTTGCCGAGCTTGCGCCCGACGCTTTATTTACATTTATAAAACCTGTCATAAAGCCTGATAAACTGCGTAAGTAAGTTTTTCGATTATTTCTTCCAACGGTCCGCCCAAAAGACATCCGCTGGCAAGAACGTGTCCCCCGCCGCCGAAACTTACGGCTATTTCGTTTACGTTTACTTTACCCTTGCTTCTTAAAGAAATTTTGTAAAGATTGGGCTTATACTCCATAAGCGACACTGCAACCTCCACTCCGTCAACGGATAAAGGAAAATCAACGAATCCTTCGGTAAGTCCCATATCCAAACCGACTTTAGGCAAATCCTCGTTATGAATAACAATAAGTGCAAGTCTGTCGTCAAGCTTAAAGCGCATTTTTGACATTACTTTGCCATACAGGATAGCCCTTGTCTTGGATTGGCGTGAAAACATATTGTAATTTATTTTATAAATATCCGCGCCTCTGCCCCTTAAATATGCGGCAATACCGTAAGTTCTTTCGGTAACGTCAAGATGGGTGAAGTTGCCGCTGTCCGTAATGAGGCCGAGCATTAAAAGATTTGCAATTTCTTCGGTTACTTCAAAACCTGCTTTTTGAAACAATTCCGTTACTATTTCGCAACTTGCGGGACACGCTTGAACGTAATTTAATTTTCCGTAACGCCCGTTTGAAACGTGATGATCCAAGTTGACTGTAACGCCTTTGAATTTAGTATATTTTTTAGCAAAGCTGCCGAGACGCATTATATCCGCACAGTCAACGCTGATAAATAAATCGTATTCAACGTTCGGGAGTTCTGTTTTCACCTCTTTCATCGCAGGAATAAAAGAAAACTTTTCAGACGGAGCGTCATCGCAACACATATGCGCCGTTTTACCCTTTGATTTTAACGCAAGACACAGCGCAAGTCCGCTGCCGAGCGCGTCGCCGTCAGGACGGGCGTGGCAGAAAACCGCAACGGTTTTAGCGATGTTTAATGCTGAAATTATTTCTTCAAAGGCGTTATTCATCTTTTTTCCCGAGGTCGAAAAGAATTTTGTCAATTTTTTCACCGTACTCCATGCTTCCGTCCTTTATAAAACGTAGCTCCGGTACGGTTCTTAAATGCATAACTTTGGAAAGCTCGTGACGAATCTGCCCCGCGTTTTCTTTGATAATCGAAAAGCTTCCTTCAGCCCTCTTCTTATCAGTGTCGAATACGCTGATATAGACCTTCGCGCTCTTTAAATCGGGGGCGACATCTACCTCCGTCACACTGATTATTGCCGAAAGGCGGGGATAATCGCTTTTAAGTTTTAAAGAAATTATTGAGGAAATTTCCTTCCGGAATTCGCCAGCGAGACGTTCTCCCCTTACACCTTTCATTTTATATCTCCGTTATAAATTTAATTACATTTAAAGTATTTACGCAACACGACTCGGCGCATAAACCTTCTATTGCGCTACCTCTTCAATCTGATAGCACTCTATTATATCGCCTATTTTGATATCGTTAAATCCATCGATAGAACAGCCGCATTCAAAGCCTGCGGCAACCTCTTTAACGTCGTCTTTAAAACGTTTAAGTTGCTTTACGCCGCCTTCGACGATAAGAATATCTTCGCGGTATATTCTGAGTCTTCCGCCGCGGACGATTTTGCCGTCCGTAACGTAACAGCCGGCGATATTGCCCGCACCCGTAATTTTGAAAGTCTGACGGACCTCGCACTTACCGAGAAGAACTTCCTGATATTTAGGAGCCCGCATTCCTTTAAGCGCAGCCGTCATATCGTCCAAAAGTTCGTAAATAATTCTGTACGTTCTTACGTCAACCTTGCTTCTTTCTGCAAGAATTTTTGCCTTTGCGTCCGGACGAACGTTAAAGCAGAGAATTATTGCACCCGCACTTTCCGCAAGCATAACGTCGGTTTCGGTAACCGCGCCCGCAGCGCTGTGGATAACTTTGACCTGCACTTCTTCGTTCGACAACTTAACTACAGACTGCTTAACGGCTTCAACAGAGCCCTGGACGTCGCCCTTAATAATAAGGTTAAGATTTTTAAGCTGTTCGTCGGGCAAGTTGCCAAATGCTTCGTTTAAATCGGTCTTTACACGGGATTTAACCTTTTCAAGGCTTATTTTGTCCTTTCTTTCGCCCTGAACCTGTTTCATAAGCGCCTGAGTTACGGCATTTATGGTATCGCCAGAATTGGGAACGTCTTCAAGCCCCAAAACGTTGACGGCAACCGAAGGTCCTGCTTCTTTAACGGTTTTACCGTTTTCGTCGATCATCGCGCGGACTTTGCCTGTTACGAGACCGCAAATAACGTTGTCGCCCGTGTGCAACGTACCGTTTTGAACGAGAATCGTTGCAACGGGACCTTTTCCTTTATCAAGACGGGCTTCGATTACTATGCCCCTTGCTTCTTTTTCGGGATTTGCAAGAAGCTCTTTCGTCTCCGCAAGAAGAATAAGACTTTCAAGAAGGTTATCTATACCTTCGCCGGTCTTACAGGATATCGGGCACACTATCGTCTTGCCGCCGTAATCCTCGGAGAAGATTTCATAACGCATAAGTTCTTGCTTAATCTTGTCGGGGTTTGCGCCCGTTTTATCCATTTTATTTATTGCGACTATGACTTCAACGCCCGCAGCTCTTGCGTGGTTAATTGCTTCAACCGTCTGCGGCATTATGCCGTCGTCTGCGGCAACTACCAAGATAACAATATCTGTCACCTGCGCGCCGCGTGCACGCATTGCAGTAAACGCTTCGTGTCCAGGAGTGTCTATAAAGGTTATACCTTTATTGCCTACTTTAACGGTATATGCGCCTATGTGTTGCGTTATACCGCCAGCTTCTCCTGCGGTAACTTTGGTCTTTCTGATATAATCGAGAAGGGAAGTTTTACCGTGGTCAACGTGACCCATAACGGTTACGACCGGTGCACGGGGAACGAGCTTTTCAATCTCTTCAAAGGTATCCGCCTGCTGTTCGGTAAGAACTTCTTCCGCAGTCTTTTCGGGCTTGTATTCAAGCTCTACGCCGAAATCCGCGGCAATTAAAGCTGCAGTATCGTAATCTATTGAGTCGTTCACCGTAGACATCACGCCCTCGTTGAAAAGCCTCTTAACTATTACGCTTGCTGTAATTCCGATTTTCTCCGAAAGTGTTTTAATGGGAATATCGCTCGTGGTAACGACGGCGTGTTCGATTTTAATAGTAGGCGCAGCTTTGGTTTTATCTTTTTTGACCCTTAATTTTCTGTAACCGCTCTTATTCTCGTCAAAGTCCTCAACACTTGCGCCCTGTTGCTTGATAAGCGCACGTTTTGACATTGTATGTCTGTCTTTTTCAATATAGGTCTTTTCAAAGCCTTTCTTTTTGTCGGGTCCGAAATTCTTTCCCTTGGCGGGAACGGGAGCAGGCACTGCAGCGGGGGCGTTGTAACGCGTTCCGCCTGCGGGGCGCGACGTCTGACCGGTGCGCAGAAGTTGTCCTGCCCTATCCTTGGGTGGACGGGTATCGCGGTTGATAAACGTTTTGTTTTCCGTTCTTTTAGGTCTTGCGCCGTTATTAATAAATTGACTGCCGCGCGGACCGTTCTGTAAATTAATGTGCCCGACAATTGCAGGATTGGAAGGCTTCGCGGGTCGCTCTGCCGCCGCAGGCTTTTCCTGCGATTTCTCGGCGGGCTTTTCAGGCACTTCTTCAATAGCGACAGGAACGGTTTTTTCTTCAACCGTTTTTTCCGTTTGCACCTCTTTTTCTTCCTGCGCCCTCAACGCCTCGGCAGCTTCTCTTGCGGCGGCTTGCTCTTCTTCGAACTTTTTCTGCTTGATTGCCGCTTCCATATCGTTCAGCTTTTTTAAAATATCGGACGCCGACCTTTCGGCAGAGGAAATCTTTTTATTGAGTTCCGCTAACGAGCCGCCCGAAATAAGCTTACTAATATTTTCAATATTCTCGTATTTTTTTGCCATATGCTATCCCTTTCTAATATTGCTTTAAATACTGCCTTCGGCACAAATTTCGTAGTTATCGTCTAAATTCCGTAAAATTGCTTTTGCAAGCTCTTCGTCCCGTATCGCGGCAATTTTTGCGCCCTCACGGTTTACAAGCACTTCAAAACCCGATTTACAAACGATTAAAGGACAATCGAAGCGGTTTTTGAATTTCAGCGCAAGCCTTTGGGAATTTTTAGCTGCGGTACCGTCCAAAACTAAAAGCTTAACTCCGCCTTTAAGCGTGGAGATTGCCCCCGAACCGAGGGATATCTTGCCAGACTTTATGCAAAAACCTATATAGGTTTCAACCTTGCCGTTTGCCAAAACATTCCTCCTCGACGGCAGAATAGATTTCATCGTCCACCGCACAGGAAAAAACTTTATTTAAAATACGCTGTTTTTTCAACTTTTTGATACAGTCGTAGTTGTCGCAAACGTATGCGCCGCGTCCCGACGCCTTAGAAGAAAAGTCAACGAAAATTTTACCGTCCGCATTCTTCACAACGCGGAGCATATCCCTCTTTTCTTTTAATTCTCTGCACGAAACGCACATTCTCAGCGGTATTTTCTTTTCTGTCATCGGTTTATTCTTCTTCCGCCGTTTCTTCGTTGTCGTCGATACCCGCAGTCAAACCGAGCTTTGCCGCCGCGGACTGGCTTTTAACGTCTATTTTCCAGCCCGTAAGCCTTACCGCAAGGCGGGCGTTCTGCCCGTTCTTGCCTATGGCAAGCGAAAGCTTATCGTCGGGAACGACCGCCATAGCCGTCTTATCGCCGTCAAGTTGCGTAACCGATATAACTTTTGCGGGAGATAACGCTTTTGCAATAAACTCCAAAGGGTTCTCGCTCCAAGGAATAATATCGATTTTTTCGCCATTCAGTTCTTCAACTATCGCGTTGACCCTTGCGCCCTTGTTACCTACGCAAGAGCCGATAGCGTCAACCCTTTCGTCCTCGGAACAGATTGCGATTTTCGTTCTTTCACCCGCTTCACGGCTGATTGACTTGATAACGACGGTGCCTTGCTTAATTTCGGGAACTTCGTCTTCAAACAGTTTTCTGACAAGTCCGGGCGCCGAACGACTTACCAAAACCTGTGCGCCGTGGAAGCCGCTTTTAATACGCTTTACAAATACTTTTATTTTGTCGTTTACGTTGTACGTTTCTCCGGGCACTTGGTCGGAAGGCATCATAAGTCCTTCCACCTGCCCCTTGCCAAGCTCAATGTAAATATTTTTAGCGTCAATTTTTCTTACTACGCCGACGAGCAGCTCGCCCTCTTTATCGGAGAACTCGTTCATAGCTACGTCCCGCTCGGTTTCGTGAAGCTTTTGTAAGATTACTTGCTTTGCCGTCTGGGCGGCGATACGGCTGAAATCTTTGGGCACGATTTTCTCAGTATACTTGTCGCCGAGCTTATAGCTCTTTTTAACCTCGCGCGCCTTATCAAGCGTAATTTCGTTTTCAGGGTCCGCAACCTCTTCAACTACGGTTTTAACCATATAGAAGTCAATAGAGCCCTTTTCGGGGTTCATTTTTATTTCCACAGTACCGACCGTGCCTGCATACTGTTTTTTGCAAGCTGAAATAAGAGCGTTTTCAAGCGCTTCTAAAAACACTTCCTGCGGTATACCTTTTTCTTTTTCCAAGTCCTGAAGTGCTGCAAAAAAGTCTTTGTTAATCATTTTTGTTTCTCCCGAAAAATTTTTTAGGTTTGCGTTTTGTTTTAATTAATCGAATTTTATTGCTTTGTTTATTTTCGCAATTTTGTTGCGGCTTATTTTAATTTCTACTTTATTAACTTCTAAGGATATTGAATTATCATCAAAATCTGTCAAGACACCTTCAATAAATTTCCGTCCTCTCAGCGGAGCGTAAAGTTTAACTTCCACTTCCTTTTGCAAGTTCCTTTCAAAGTCCCTTGCAGTTTTAAAAGGACGGTCCAGCCCGGGGCTTGACACGTTAAGCGTGTAAGGCTTGTCGGACGTAGGGTCAAGTTCGTCAATCGGATCTAAAATCGCATTATGAAATTTTTCACACGTGTCAAGATCGACGCCTGTTTCTGTTTCGATATAGACAGTCAAAGAAGCTGACTTGTCGTTCCACTCGACTTCTACAATTTCAATCCCCATAGGCGTAGCTATTTTTTCAAGAAATTCGGTTATCTCTTTTATAGGTTTAATCTGCATAAATCCCACCTTTTAAAAAAGTAAATGCGAGCGCGACAAAACGTTGCGGATAGTAAAACTTTTTATCCCTTAAAAAGGATTGAGTGCCTTTCGTCAAGGCACTCAATCTTAACTTACGATTAAGGTTGAGTTTATTGTAGCATACAGACCTTTAAAATGCAAGCGTTTTTTTTGATTATCAGTAATTTGGTAAAGATTTTTTTAATTTTAAAAGCTCTATAAATATTTTTGCCGTTGCCAGAGCGTCGTCCGTTGCACGGTGATGATTAAATGTAATATTGAATTTATCGGCAACCGTGTTCAACTTATAGTTGGAAAGAAACAAAAGCTCCTGCGAAAGAGGGATCGTATCAATGATTTTTCTTTCTAACACGTAGCCGCAATTCGTACAATAATGGTCTACGAATTTAAAATCGAACCCCGCGATGTTGTGTCCGACCAAAATACTGCCGTAGCAGAATTTGAAAAAATCAGGCATAACCTCTTCTGTCTTGGGCGCGTCTGCAACCATCTCTTCCGTTATACCCGTAAGGTTGATAATCTCTTCCGACAGCTTTCTTTCGGGATTTATAAAGGTTGAAAAACATTCCGTTATTTCACCGTCTGTTATCTTATACGCGCCGATTTCGATTATTTTATCCATGTTACCCGATACGGGAGAAGAATTCAAGCCAGTCGTTTCCAAATCGAAAACGACAAACGTGCGTCCTTTCAGACATTCGGGAACCGTTCTGTCGGTAAAAAGAAACGTCTGCTCATAATCGGTATATGATTGCGGGTTAACCGTCTTGTAATACTTAGGAACAGGCTTAGACGTGCGTTTTTCGGGAACGAAGCCATTGGGCGTTTTCCCGAAATCTATAGTTTTAGCCGTATAACGCAGATTGCCGTTGTAGGACTCGTTCAGACCCGTACACACGACGCTGTCCCCAACCTTTAACTGTTTTATTTTTTCGACAGTCTTAAGCCTCGGAAAATACGTAACGTGCGCCCGCGCCGTTGTGTCCGACAAAACGAAACAATAATAAATTTTTTCAACGCCTTTCTTATTTGTGTAAGATCTTTCGGTAATATCCTCAATAACGCCGCACAAAACGACCTCGTCGCTGACAAGGTTCAAATCGCTCATATATACGGCGGTAGTGCGGATTTTCTCCCCCTCTAAAATTTTAAAGTCCTCAATCTGAAAAGTGCGGACTGGCGTTTCAAACTCGATTTCGTCACGCCTTTCCTCAACTTCCAAATCTTCAAGGTTTGCCTGCGAAACGACGCACTCACCCGAAAAGCTTCCGCAGAATACCGATTGAAGGTATTCGCTCACCTTCTCGCAAAGATTTGCGGGGGCAATTGACGGAGCAACGGCAATAACGTAATGAAATTCGTTTTCGCTCTTAGTTACGCTTATATCACCCTTTGAAAGCGTAGCGTAAAGAGCCTTTGAAAACGTACTTATCGCCTCTTCTATTTTTTTTTCGACCATTTCCTCGTCGGGGGAAAGCTTGGATATTACGACTTTGCTTTCAAAATATTCGGGCACGAACTTTCTTATTATTGCGGCGGCGCTACGCTCGTCGGCGGGCGTGTACGCCTCGTCTGTTATTATGCTTGCCGTAACCGTCCTTCCCGCCCTGTCCAAAGTGATTCCGCGCAAAATGGCGCGGCTGAGATTTTTACTTACCGAGCGAATTTCTTCTATAATTTCATCGGTCATTTAAAAGCGCGTTAATCTCCTTGAAAAATTCTTTTTCGGCAACACCTGCCGCAACCTTTTTTACAATTTCGCCGTTTTTGAAAATTACGCAATAGTCCTTTGCGCCGGCAATTCCCAAATCGCAGTCCTTTGCTTCTCCTGGACCGTTAACCACACAGCCCATAACGGCGATCTTCAATTTTTTATTACTTCCCTCAACGAAAGAGCCGACTTTTTTTGCAAGCTCCATAGAGTCCCACAGGCATCTGCCGCAAGTTGGGCAAGAAATTACGTCGACAAAGTTTTCATCCCGTCCGACGGCGCGCAGAAGCCGTCTTGCAGCAACGACTTCCTTCACGGGGTCGTCGGTTATTGAGACCCGCAACGTGTCGCCTATCCCATCCAACAGAAGCGCGCCGAGAGCTGCCGAAGATTTAACGACAGCCATTTGTTCCGTACCCGCTTCGGTCACGCCCAAGTGCAAGGGATAGTCGGTACGCGACGCAAGCAACCTATACGCCTTGACGGTGAGCGGAACGGACGAGGCTTTAACCGAAATAACTATATCGTTAACACCGTATCTTTCCAGCACCGAAACGCTGTTTAACGCGCTTTCAACAAGAGAATTTTCGTTCTTGCCGTATTTTTTGAGAAATTTTTCCTCAACGCTACCAGTATTGGCACCTACGCGAACGGAAATTTTATGCGACTTAATACAGTCGGCAACAAGCTTTATTTCCTTCTCACCACCGATGTTACCGGGATTTATACGTATCTTGTCCGCGCCGTTTTCTATTGCAAGCACGGCAAGGCGGGAAGAAAAATGAATATCCGCAACGATAGGGATACTTATTCTTTCCTTTATTTTTTTTACGGCTATAGCGTCCTCTTCGTCAAGAACGGAAACCCTGATAATTTCACATCCCGCTTCGGCAAGCTTAGTAATCTGGTTTACCGTGTTATCGACGGCGCTCGTTTTGGTCGTGCACATCGACTGAATTTTTACGCTTTCCCCACCGCCTACGTAAACGCCGCCAATATTGATTTTTTTAGTTGAATATATCATATCGTCTTTTGCCCAAAACTGCGTTATTTCAAGCATATTACGGGGGCAATTAATTTTACCCCCTCAATTAATTTAAAGTTTTTTGCTGTCGATAAGCTTCTGCAATTCGTCCATAAAGCTTGGGATATCCTTAAACGAACGGTACACGCTTGCATAGCGTACGTAAGCAACTTCGTCCACCTTTTTAAGCTCTTCCATAACCATTTCGCCTATCTGCTTAGAGGAAATTTCCTGCTCCATAGAGTTATAAACTTTCTTGGTTACGGCAGAAACCATTTCATCGATAGTCGTAAGCGATACGGGGCGTTTTTCACAGGATTTTATAATTCCGTTTTTAATCTTGCCTGCGTCAAACGCCTGACGGAGTCCGCTAGTTTTAACGACAAGAACGGGCGTATCCTCAATCGTTTCGTACGTAGTGTAGCGCTTACCGCAATTCGTACACTCTCTTCTGCGTCTAATCGTTCTGCCTTCGTCGGCGGAACGGCTGTCTATTACCTTGCTGTCTTCACAGCCGCAAAATAAACATCTCATAAATTAATCCCTTTGTACAGCATATAGTATCGTGATTTATATTTTAACACAAAATAATCAAATTGTAAAGTATTTGCGTAACTTTGACTTGAACGCCAAAAAGCAAATTAAGGCTTTTACGTTTAAATCTTATTTAAAATATTTAACTCCGCTTTCAAATATTTTCATATCGAAGTTACCGTCAAAGTTCTTATAAAGGTTTTCTCCTACTCTTTCACTGTGCCCCATTTTACCGAAAACCCTACCGTCAGGTGATGTTATGCCCTCTATCGCCCACGTGCTGCCGTTGGGGTTATAAGGACTTACCAGCGTGGGCTTACCGTTCAGGTCGACGTACTGCGTAGCTATCTGTCCGTTCTTTTTCATAAGTTCGAGTTCTTTGACGGGGGCAACCAACTTCCCTTCACCGTGCGATACGGGAACGGAATACACTTCCCCAACCTTGCAAGCCGAAAGCCACGGACTTAACGTAGACGCAACGCGGATCTCCGCCATTGTTGAAACGTGACGGGCAATATTATTAAAAGTCAAAGTAGGCGAATCGGAATTAAGCGGGCACACCTTACCGTAAGGCACAAGTCCGAGCTTTATTAACGCCTGGAAACCGTTGCATATACCCATGACAAGCCCGTCGCGGTTGTTCAAAAGTTCCATTATTTTTTCCGAAATAGCAGGGTTCTTGAATGTGGTTGCAATGAATTTGCCCGAACCGTCAGGCTCGTCGCCGCCGGAGAAGCCACCGGGGAAAGCAATTATATTCGTCCTATCGATTGCCTTTATAATTGCCTGAACGCTCTCTTCGATGTCTGCGGAAGTGCGGTTTTTAATAACTAAAATTTCCGTTTCCGCACCCGCAGCTTTGAACGCACGGGCTGTGTCAAGCTCGCAGTTTGTCCCCGGGAATGTCGGAATAAATACGCGGGGCTTTGCAATTTTTACAGCAACGTTGCAGCAAATGCCGCCCTTCTTATAATCGCAATTCGGAACTTTTCCATCAGCCTTGGCGGTAGTGGGAAACACACTTTCAAGCTTTCCTGTATACGCTTTAAGCGCGTCCGAATACTTGACTTTCTCTTTGCCGAAAACGAAGTCCTTCTTTGCGGTTGAACCGAGATACGCGTAGTCCAAACCGTCAAGAACCGCCTCATCCTTAACGGATACTATAATATCGCCGTAGCCCTCCTTAAATGCAGTTTCGTAGCCGCACTCAAAGTTGAAGCCAAGCCCGTTACCAAAGCAGGATTTTGCAACGGCAGCAGCCGCTCCACCCGCTTCAACTACGGTCGCAAAAGTCATTTGCCCCCCATATATGCTTGAATTAACGCGGTCATAAATAATTTTAAGACCCTTAAATCCGGGGATAAAATTCTTATCCTTCGGTATAGGCAAAAGATAAAGATTTTCGCCGGTACGGGTTAAAACGTTCGTTATGAGCTTTGAAGCCTTTGCTGGTGCAAGCGCAAAAGATATGAGCGTCGGAGGAACGTCGATATCTTCGAAAGTGCCGCTCATACTGTCCTTGCCGCCTATTGCGCCGAGCCCTAAATTTATTTGCGCGTACAACGCGCCCAATAGAGCCGCAAGCGGTACGCCCCACCTCTTCTTATTGTCCCTAAGGCGCATAAAGAATTCTTGTAAAGATAGGCGGACGTCGTCTGCTTTTGCGCCGCTTGCAACTAATTTTGAAACCGACGCGACTATTGAATATATCGCTCCCGTGAACGGGGATGACGACATAAGTTCGGGGCTGTATCCGTAAGCCGAAACCGTGCAATCGTCGGTTTCACTGCCGATAAGCTTTGCAGCCATAGCGATGACGGGCGTAAGTTGGTGCTTGCCGCCAAACGGCATATATACGGATTTTGCGCCTATAGTACTGTCGAACATCTCGGAAAGTCCTTTTTTTGAGCAAACGTTAAGCCGTGACAGCGTATTTAAAAGCTTATCTTTAAACGCCGTTTGCTTAGGAGCATTGAAGAAATCGGTTACCGTTTCGTTAATCTCCGCGTCAATAACCTGCTTCACGCCGTTGGTAACGAGAAAATCACGCGAAATATCAACTATTGCCTTGCCGCGATGAAGCATTTTCATCCGCCTGTCGTCAGTAACGGTTGCCACCACGGTTGCTGTAAGGTTTTCCTCTGCGGCAAGTTCTATGAATTTCTCCGCATTTTTCGCTTCGACGACTACAGCCATCCTCTCCTGAGATTCGGAAATTGCAAGCTCCGTACCCGAAAGCCCTTCGTACTTTTTAGGCACTTTGTCAAGCTCGATTATAAGTCCGTCGGCAAGCTCGCCAATTGCAACCGAAACGCCGCCCGCACCGAAATCGTTGCATTTTTTAATCATTTCCGTAACTTTTCCGTTAAGGAAAAGGCGTTGAATTTTTCTTTCGGTCAGCGCGTTGCCCTTCTGCACCTCCGCGCCGCAAGTCTGCACCGACTTTTTATCGTGCGCCTTTGAAGAGCCCGTTGCTCCGCCGCAGCCGTCGCGCCCCGTTTCACCGCCCAAAAGAATAATAACGTCGCCTTTTTCGGGTCTTGCGCGGTAAATCATATCGGATTTGGCGCCGCCAACGACGAAACCTGTTTCAAGCCTTTTTGCTTTATAACCCGGATGATAGACTTCATCTACCTGCCCAGTAGCAAGCCCTATCTGATTGCCGTAGGAAGAAAAGCCCGCCGCCGCCGTTTGGGTTATAACCCTTTGCGGAAGCTTGCCCGTCAAGGTATTTTCAATAGGCTCGGTAGGGTCGGCACAACCCGTTACACGCATTGACTGCAAGACGTAGGTTCTGCCCGACAGGGGGTCGCGGATAGCGCCGCCCAAGCAGGTAGCTGCGCCGCCGAACGGTTCAATCTCCGTGGGGTGGTTGTGCGTTTCGTTCTTGAACATTATCGTGTACTTCTCGGGCTTACCGTCCAAGGTTGCGTCAATCTTTATGGAGCAGGCGTTGATTTCGTCGGATTCGTCCAGATTGTCAAGCTTGCCCTCTTTTTTCAGCTTTTTAACAGCAATAGTTGCAATATCCATTAGACAGGGATATTTGTCAGTTCTACCTTTATAAAGTTCATCAAAGAGATTATTATAAAGTTCAAGAGCGTTTTTAACGTGAACGTTATTGCCGTTGATTTTTATTTTTTTTATTTCGGTTGCAAACGTAGTATGACGGCAATGGTCGGACCAATAGGTGTCAATGACCCTGATTTCCGTTTCGGTGGGATTTCTCTTCTCTTTTTTGAAATAGTCGCGGACAAACGCTAAATCCTCAACCGACATAGCAAGCCCTGTTTGCGCGTGATAATCTTTTATCTGCGCACCCGTTAATTCAATGAAATTTTCAACTTCCTTCACGTCCTCCGCGTTTATTGCCTCGTGCCCGAGAGACGTAGGCTTATCAAAAGAAACCTCCTCGCTTTCAACGGGGTTGATAAGATGCCTTTTTATTATCGCAAGCTCGCTTTCGTCAACTCCCGAAACGGCATAAACCTGAGCGCATTTAATAAGGGGGCGTTCCTTTTGTGTTAAAAGCTGAACACACTGTGCCGCGCTATCCGCGCGTTGGTCGTACTGACCCGTAAGATAAGCTACGGCAAACACTTTTTCATCTTTGCCGAACTCTACGCTTTCATAGAAAACGTTATCGACGGGGGGTTCCGAAAACACGCATGTAACAGCCGCTTTAAACTCCTCTTCGGATAGTCCTTCAACGTCATACCTCAAAAACTTGCGAACGCTTTTTAAGTTGATTTTAAGAAGATTTTGTATATCTTCCTTAACTTTTTTTGCCTGCAAATCGTCCTTCTTTTTAACGAAAATTCTATATATCATATTTTACCTTTTTATAACAAAAAACACGTTATTTCAAGCATATAATGGGGTCTACCGTATTAACCTTGCCGATATTTCAAACCGATATCGGTGCGGTAAAACATATTATCCCAGCTTATATCGTCAACGGCTTTATACGCTTTTCTTCTGGCGTCTTCAACGTTTTTACCCTTTGCGACTACACCTAAAACTCTACCGCCGTTAGTAATCAATTTGCCGTCCTTTATTGCAGTACCGGCATGGACAATCTGCACGTCTGCCACGTCACCGATAGTAATTTCCTTGCCCTTAGCATAGCTTAAAGGATACCCGCCGCTTGCAAGCACGACGCACACGCATGCGCCCTCTTCCCATTCGATTTCCAAATCCGCAAGCCGTCCTTCGGTAACCGCCTCGAAAATTTCCATTAAATCGGTCTTTAACATAGGGAGAACGACTTGCGTTTCGGGGTCGCCGAAACGGGAGTTGTATTCCACCACTTTCATCCCTTTATCCGTACGCATAAGTCCGAAATAAAGGCAACCTTTAAAGGTTCTCCCCTCCGCATTCATCGCTTTAACGGTAGGAATCATTATCGTTTCAAGAACTTCCTTTTCAAGCTCATTAGTCCAGAACGGACAGGGTGAAAACGTGCCCATACCGCCAGTATTCAAGCCCTTATCCCTATCGTTTGCGCGTTTATGGTCGCAAGACGAAATCATAGGAACTATAGTTTTACCGTCGGTAAAGGCAAGCACGGATACCTCTTCGCCTGGGGTATATTTCAGACCTTTTAAACATTCTTCTATAACTACGACGTTACCCGCAGCGCCGAAGGACTTATCAAGCATAATTTCTTTCAATCCCTCTTCCGCATGCTTTAAATCTTCACAGACTAAGACGCCTTTGCCAAGCGCAAGCCCGTCGGCCTTTAAAACGATAGGCGCCCCCTTTTTACGTACGTATTCCAAAGCCTTATCGTAATCGCTGAAAATTTCGGCTTCCGCCGTAGGGATATTATACTTTTTCATAAGTTCTTTTGAAAAAGCCTTGCTTGACTCGATAATTGCGGCGTTCTTCCGCGGCCCGAAACAGCGTTTGCCTAGCGCTTCCAACTCGTCGACAAGCCCCATAGCCAAAGGGTCGTCGGGCGCGACTACATAGTAATCAATTTCAGGATGCTCCGCCGCAAAGGACTTGACAGCGTCAATATTCATATAATTGACATCAACGTTCTCGGCAATCTGTGCGGTACCCGCATTGCCTTTCATACAGTAAAGCTTATCAACCTTTTTGCTCTTTTTAAGTGCGAGTAATAAGGCGTGTTCTCTGCCACCGTTTCCTATCACGAGTACGTTCATAAAATCCTCTTTTTATTGTTAGTTGGCACATATATGGGGGGAAATTGAAAAAATCAGTGTTTAAAGTGACGGTCGCCGACGAACACCATAGCAATGCCTGCAGCGTTGCAGGCTTCAACGGAAGCCTTGTCCTGAATTGAACCGCCGGGTTGAATGATTGCGGTGATACCTGCCTTTACGCACTCTTCCACGCAGTCGGAGAAGGGGAAGAAGGCGTCCGAAGCCATAACCGAACCCTTTGCTTCGCTACCGGCGTGAGCGATTGCCTGTTGCGCAGCCCAAATGCGGTTAGTCTGTCCCATTCCTATACCCGTTGTTCTTCCCACCTTGCCGATTACGATTGCATTGGATTTGGTATGTTTTACTACCTTCCACGCAAACAGCATAGCCTCTGTCTCTTCCTCGGTAGGTGCGCGGTCGGTAACTACGCCGAGCCCGTAAACCGTTCTTTCTTTGCCGCCCGGAAGAACGCTGACCTCTACGCTTGCTCTCGTCTTGAATAGACCCGTATCCTCACCGCGTATTAAGCTTTCGTCATACCGCTGAACAAGAAGCCCGCCATAGACCTTTTTCATATCGTAAGCCGTCTCTTCGCGCCTTGCTGAAATATCTTCGATTTTGAGAATACGGATATTTTTCTTTTGCTCTAAAATCTCCAATGCTTCCGACGTGTAATCGGGTGCCATGACTATTTCGATAAATATTTTGTTTATTTCTGCTGCCGTGTCCTTGTCCACATTGCCGTTTATTGCAAGTATTCCGCCGAACACAGAAACGGGGTCGCTTTCGTAAGCGCGGAGATAAGCTTCGTGAATTGTTTTACCCGTCCCGACTCCGCATGGATTTGCGTGTTTGCAGGCAACGACCGCGGGCGTAGAGCCGAATTCTTTCAAAAGCTCCAACGCGCCGTTAGCATCGTTTACGTTGTTATATGAGAGCTCCTTGCCCCATATCTGCTTTGAACTTGAAAGCGAGCCCTTGCGGATAAACTGCTCCTTATAGAATACGGCTTGCTGTTGTGGATTTTCGCCGTAACGCATATCCTGCGCCTTTGAATAAGCGAAGGTTACCTCGTCGGGGAATTCTATGCCGAGCTGCGCGGCAAGGTAGTTGGAAATAAGGCAGTCGTAAACAGCCGTATGCGCAAAAACTTTATATTGAAGATACTTCTTCGTTTCTATAGTTACTCCGCCGTTTTCAAGCTCGGAAAGAACCTTGTCGTAATCCTTGGGGTCGACAATAACAGCAACGTCCTGATAGTTCTTCGCCGCCGCCCTTATCATAGTGGGTCCGCCGATATCGATGTTTTCGACACACTCGGCAAAGTCCGCGCCTTTTGCAAGCGTTGCCTTGAAAGGATAGAGATTTACGCAGACGATATCAATCGTGTTTATGTTCAGCTTTTCAAGCTGCGCCATATGCTCGGAATTGGAACGCATAGCCAAAAGCCCTGCGTGAACGTTTGGATGAAGGGTCTTAACTCTACCATCAAGACACTCGGGAAAACCGGTTATATCCGAAATTCCTATAACCCGAATACCTGCGGCCTTTAACGTTTTTGCAGTTCCGCCCGTTGAAATTATTTCAAAACCGAACTTTAAAAGCCCTTTGCAGAACTCTACGACGCCGTCTTTATCGGATACGCTTACAAGCGCCCTTTTCTTCATTTCCATAAATATCCTCCGTTAATTAATCTTAACTTTTCTGCCGCGCTTAACTATTTTGCCCTGACAAAGCTTTTTGACGCAGTAAGGAAGAAGCTTGTGTTCTTCAACTAAAATGCGCTGTTGCAAAGTTTCCGCCGTATCGTCGGGCTTAACTTCAACCGCTCGCTGTGCGATTATTGCGCCGCCGTCCGGAAATTCGTTCACGAAGTGAACGGTACAACCCGAAATTTTTGAACCGAAGTCGATAACGGCTTGGTGGACTTTAAGCCCGTAGCACCCCGCACCGCAAAAAGCGGGAATCAGCGACGGATGAATATTTATAATTCTGTCCTCGAAATGCCTTATAAAGCTTTCGGGAATAATTTTAAGCCAACCGGCCAAAACGATATAATCCACGCTGTTTAAATTAAGAAGATAAGTCAATTCTTCGTACAGTTTTTCAGGGTCGGGATAGTCTTTTTTTGCAAAAACGCGAGATGGAATACCGTGCTTTTTAGCCCTCTCGATTGCGCCTATATCATTCTTAGAGGCAATAAGCAAAGCAATTTCACAAAATTTTTCACTCTTGTTGGCTTCTATTACCGACTGAAAATCGGTGCCGCCGCCCGAAGCGAAAACTGCTATTTTTTTCATTTGAGAATTACCCCGCTGCCTTTGACCGTTTTTCCGAGAATAACGCACTCTTCGCCCGTGCTTTCAAGCTGGGCGATAGTAGTTTCAACGTCAGCTTTTTTAACGCAAACCACCATACCGATACCCATATTGAAAGTGTTGTACATCTCCTCCATTGAAAGCTTTGATTTTTTCTGCATAACGCGGAAAATTGCGGGAACCTCATAGGACTTTGTATCAATCCTGCAACCTATGCCTTCGGGGAAGATGCGGGGAATATTTTCGATAAAACCGCCGCCCGTTATATGGGCTATGCCTTTTACGTTTACTTTTTCAATGAGCTCTAAAATCGATTTTACGTAAATTTTCGTAGGTGTTAATAGAACGTCGATAGGCTTGGCGTTTAAGTCCGCGTCGAACTTTTCAAGCTCAGTTACGTCCTCGCCCCAAAGCTTTCTTACAAGCGAATAGCCGTTGGAATGAATACCGCTTGAATTTATGCCTATAAGCACGTCGCCCGATTTAATCTTGCTACCGTTTATAATCTTTTTCTTATCGACGACGCCTACGGCAAAACCCGCCATATCGTACTCGCCTTCAGGGTAGAAGCCGGGCATCTCCGCCGTTTCGCCGCCTATCAAAGCCGCGCCCGACTGACGGCAACCTTCGGCAATTCCCGACACGACGTTTGCTACTTTTTCGGGGTTTAAACTGCCCGTCGCAAAGTAATCCAAAAAGAACAACGGCTTTGCGCCCTGACAAACTATATCGTTTACGCACATTGCGACTGCGTCTATACCGATAGTGTCGTGCCTGCCAGAAATGATTGCGTACTTCAATTTTGTTCCTACGCCGTCCGTACCCGCAACGAGGACGGGTTCCTTCATGCCCTTGGGCATTTGGAAGAAACCGCCGAACGAACCCAAATCGCCCAAAACGCCGTCTGTATAGGTTGATTTAACGTGTTCTTTCATAAGTCGTACGGCTTCGTATCCTCTTTCAACGTCAACACCGCTGTCTTTATAAGAAATTGCCATTTTAAACTCCTTTCGTTCGATTTTAATTTGTGACGGTTATTCTTTACCCGTCCAGCAATAAGTGCAAAGCTTGCACGGCTCTAACCCGATAGCTTCGATAAGCCCTTCCAACGATTGAAATTCAAGCGATTCAAACTGGAATTTATCGCAAATCGCCTTGCGCATAGCCTTGCCGCGCTCAGTCTCAGAATTACTGTATTCTTCCATATGGTTTACGGCTTCCTCACCCTCAAGCTCCATCATAGTACGCCGCGTGATTAAATCCATATCGCCAGAGGAACGGGAGAAATTCAAATACTTGCAACCATACATAATCGGCGGACATGCAGAACGCATATGCACTGCCTTTGCTCCGTGCGAATAAAGAAAATCAACCGTTTCTTTAAGCTGGGTTCCGCGGACGATAGAGTCGTCGACCAACAGCAATCTTTTATCTGCGATAAGCTCGTGAACGGGAATAAGCTTCATTTTCGCAACCTTGTTGCGCTCCGTCTGATTTACGGGCATAAAGCTCCTTGACCACGTGGGGGTATATTTTATGTAGGGGCGGGCGAACGGAATTTTGCAAGCGTTTGCGTAGCCTATAGCGTGGGGCGTGCCCGAATCGGGAACACCGCCTACTAAATCTATTTCGTTCATATCGTGAATTTTTGCGTCGTTCTTTGCAAAAATTTCACCGTTTCTACAACGCATAATCTCCACGTTCACGCCCTCGTAGCTCGAAGTGGGATAGCCGTAATACGACCAAAGAAAGGCGCAAATGTGCATCGTTTTACCTGCGGGAGATAGCTGCGTTATACCGTCTGCTGAAATTTCAACTATTTCAGCGGGCCCCAACTCACGCGCGTCCGTATAGCCTAGCTTTTTGTAAGCGAAACTCTCGAACGAAACGCAGTAGCCGTCATCGCACCTGCCTAAAAGAACTGGCAGTCTGCCTACCTTATCTCTTGCGGCGATAAGGGCGCCTCTATCTGTTAAAAGAAGTATCGACGCCGTACCGTCAATTTGCTCCTGCGCATAGCGTATACCCTCGACGTAGCTGTCTTTACTGTTGATAAGCGCGGCAATAAGCTCGTTTGCGTTAACCTTCCCGCCCGTCATACCGTCGAAATAGCCGCCCGACGCAAGGACTTTTTTTACGAGTTCCGCAGCGTTATTGATTACTCCTATCGTGCAGATAGCGTAAGTGCCGAGCTTTGAAACGGTAAGCAAAGGCTGCGGATCCGTATCGCTTATACAGCCGATAGCGGCGTTACCCTGCATCTCGTTTAAAACGCGCTCAAACTTAGTTCTGAACGGCGCGTTCTCAATATTGTGAATTTCGCGTTGCAGACCTATTACAGGGTCGTAAGCAGCCATACCTCCGCGCTTAGTGCCGAGATGACTGTGATAGTCGGTACCGATCAATGTATCGAATATCGCGCTGTTCTTTTTTACCGCACCGAAAAAACCGCCCATTAACCGTTCTCCGTAACGCGCTTAAAAATTTCAGCGTAAGCGTCTTCTACTCCGCCCAAATCACGGCGGAATCTGTCTTTGTCAAGGCTTACGTGATCGGTCGCATCCCAAGAGCCCGCTTCCCAGAAGCGGCACGTATCGGGAGAAATTTCATCAGCAAGAACGATTTGACCTTTAAATCTGCCGAATTCAAGTTTGAAGTCTATTAAGTCAATGTTAAGTTCCTTGAAAAAGGCTTTCATAGCGTCGTTAACTGCAAACGCCATATTTTTTATGGTTTCAATTTCTTCCTTGGTTGCAAGATTCAGCGCAAGCGCGTGATAATCGTTGATAAGCGGGTCGCCCAAATAGTCGTTTTTATAAGAAAACTCAATCGTGGGAGCGAAGAAAGCCGTACCTTCGGGTACTCCGTATTTCTTTGAAAAACTGCCTGCGGCAACGTTTCTTATAATAACCTCGAGAGGAATGATTTCAACTTTTTTAACGACTGTATTCCTGTCGTCAATCTGCTCGACAAGATGCGTGGGAATACCATTCTTTTCAAGCATAGTCATCATAAGGTTGCTCATCTTATTGTTGATTACGCCCTTGCCCGAAATCGTGCCCTTTTTAAGCCCGTTGAAAGCCGTCGCGTCATCTTTATAAGACACGATAACGTAATCGGGATTTTCGGTTGCATAAACCTTTTTTGCCTTACCCTCGTAAAGTTGCTTAGTTTTTTCCATTCGGATGGTCTCCTTAAATATATAAAAATTTTAGTTTACAATATAAATAACCGCAATATAAATTGCGGTTATGCTAAGATTTCCTCTATCTCTGCCTGAATAGCGGCGTCGTCGGAATTTATCTTATCCTTCATTTTAAGTTTATAGTCTGCAAGCTTTGCGGCGATTTCGGGATATTTTATACCCAAAATCTGCAAGGCAAGAAGCCCCGCGTTCTCACCCGCGTTTACACCGACCGTAGCAACCGGTATACCCGAAGGCATCTGCACGATTGAAAGCAAGCTGTCGAGCCCGCCCATCATATCCGTTTTTACGGGCAAGCCTATTACGGGAAGCGTCGTGCTCGCGGCGATTACTCCGCCGAGGTGCGCCGCCTTTCCTGCCGCACAGATTATAACCTCAACCCCGTTTGCTTTCGCGTTCAAAGAAAAGTCGCGCGCTTCTTCGGGCGTACGGTGAGCGGATATAACGCGCACTTCCGCTTCAACGCCGAAGCTTTTTATCACGGAAACTGCGGGTTTGACCACGCACATATCCGATTTGCTACCCATTAATACGGCTATCTTAGGCATAAGCGACCTCTCGTGCTGTTTTATATCTTTCAAAATTGCAAATAAGCAAGCCGATGCAAAAACGCACAGCCTTTATGCAATTTATTTTAAATTTTGAAGCATACTACCCGTATGGTACTTCTGTATATAATTTTGTCGGTGTATATAGTTGCCGTAAACTGTTATGCGGTTATGCTGCTCGTATCTCAACGAAACGAATTCGGAGACAATCCCGCAAAGCCGACAGGCGACGGGAAAATTATTCTCGCGGCGATTCTCGGCGGGGCGCTTGCAATTTACGTAAGTATGTTCGTAATGCGATACAGAATTAAAAATATTCTTTTTATGATTTTAATGCCCGTGGTTGCCGTACTGAATATTTACTTTTTCTATCTTGCGTATTCCTCGGGGTTGTCCTTTATAGTTGTGCGCTGACACACAACATTTGTAAAAGATAATTCAATTATAACACAACATATTGACAAAATAAAAACGTTTAGAAGATATTTTTTATGAAATACCTGATAAAAATTTTACTTTTATCCGTTCCAAACGCTTGACAAACGGAAAACGCGCCCGCACGTTCGCGGGCGCGTTTAATTATTACTTGTTTTCTTCGGTTGAACCGTTTGCTTTCTGCTCTTTCAAAAGGTCGCGGATTTCGGCAAGAAGCTGTTCCGTTGTAACGGCGGCAACTGTAGGTGCCGCTTCTGCGGGAGTTTCGATTTCAGCCTTGGCTTTGGCTGCTTCCTCTTCGGAAATTTGACCCTTTTTAAGTTTCTTATCAATAGCTTTCTTCTGTTTATCCGCAAGCTTTTTGCCGCCTGCGCGAACGCTGTTTATCGTTTTAACTATGCAGAAGAGAATAAATGCAACGAGAATAAAGTTTATAATTGCGGTAATGAATGCGCCCCAATTTATGTAAATCGAGTTCGCCAAATCCAAGACGCCCGCGTCGTCGTATGCGGGTTTAAGCATAGTAACCGCAGCTTCAAGCCCTTCTCCCGTCGCGCCGGCAAGCAACCAGTTGATAAGCGGCTGTAAAATCTGACCCGTAAGCGCGGTAATAATTGCGGTGAACGCGCCGCCGACGATAACGCCGACAGCCATGTCCAAGACGTTTCCACGTGTTATAAAATCTTTAAATTCTTTAAAAAATTTCTTCATTCTGCAACTCCTGTTTAAAATTTTATTTTATTATAAAATTCAAATTATTCGTTTGTCAAGCGATTAACTCGTCAATTAATCGCTTGCGCAGCTCAGCCTTATCCGCGCCGACTGCGGAAACGTCCAAAACGATTGCACCGCCGTTTATAACCAAAATTCTATCGGCAATGTCCAACGCTTCGTCGGCAGAGTGAGTTACAAACAAAGCGCCTCTTCCGCTGTCGCGTTGAATTTTTATAAACAGTTCGGAAATTTCTTTCTTAAGCTTTAAGTCAAGCGAGAAAAACGGTTCGTCCATCAATATGAAATCGCCGTCATAGAGAAACGCACGGGCGATAGCCGCGCGCTGTGCCTGCCCGCCCGAAAGTTCGACGGGGTACGCGTTCTTTTTATCTGTTAAACGGACTTTTTCTAAAATCCCGTCGATAGCTTTTTCGTCCTTGCGGATAAGCTTAAGGTTGCCCGCAACCGTTAAATTTGGCACTAGGCGCGGGGATTGGAAAACGTAGGAACATTTGACTTCAGATATTTCGCCATCATATTCGGTAAGGCGGACTATACAGTTCAAAAGAGTGGTTTTACCGCATCCGCTTTCGCCTAAAATACAAGTGATTTCGCCATCTTTGAGTTCAAGGTTGAAGTTATCGTAAACTGTAAGTTCGCCGTATTTTTTTGTGAGATTTTTAATTTTAATCATTCTTTTTCCCCTGCCACTTCTTATTTATTCTTTTAAATTGTGAAAAGGCAAGCTCTATTATAAGCCCCAAAATTACGGCGGCAAGCGTGAGCGCGGCAAGACGGGCAATCTCGCCCGCACCGCTACTCGTCTGCATCATTCCGCCAAGCCCTTTTGCGGTGTTGACGAGAACTTCCGAAGAAATCATCACTTTCAGCCCCAAAGATATATTTGCGCCAGTCTGAGAAAAGACGGCTGGGGATACGAGGGGCAAATAGATTTTAAAAAGCCTTCCTTTTTTGCTTACGCCGTAGACCTCCGCCATTTCTTTTATGCCGCCGTCTATACCCTCCGCCGCCGCAGTGAGCTGGGAGTAAATCATCGGAAACAGCACCAAAACGGTGACGATTACCGGCGACAAGGTCCTGTTGCCGTACGTGATTTTGAATATTATTAAAATTACCGCCATAGTAGGCAGAGTGCGGATGATGACGGTTATGGGCTTAATTAAAGCTTTGCACCAACTGCCAAGCAGCCCGAAAGCCGTAAAAGCCGCGGCAAGCAAAAACGAGATTACGAACGCAAGCAACGTACGCAAAAGAGAATTGCCCACAGCCGTCCAGAACTCGCCGTCCCATAAAAATTGCCAAAAACACGTTATAGTCTCACCGAACGACGGCACTATATTACCGTTGCCCACGCCGTAATAGGCAATTAACCAAAACAGCCACATTAAAACGAGCGCGGCAACGGAGCCAATTATATTAATTTTTCGCTGTGTAAAGAATTTTTTAAGCATTTATATAAAAGAAACCGTCCGTGACTTCGCTTGCAAAAGCGGGATTTATATTTTTGAGTTTGGTAAGAAACGTTTTAATTTCCGTCTTGCAATCCGCCGCGCTTACGAAACGCACGGCGCAATTTTTTATTACGGACTTTGTTAGCTTATTGAAGGCGGGCATAGTGTTTTCCGGATCGGGATAATGTGATTTTATCGCGTTAAAAATCTCTTCGGTTGAAACGCCGTCGTTCAAAAGCCACTGAGCGCTTGAAGCAACTGCGGAAGTAAACAAGGATACAAATTCGGGGGAGCTTTCAATCAGACTGTTTTTTGCGACCAACACCGCTTGGGGATAACCGTTTTCACCGCCGTAAAGTTCCTGCATACTGCCGGCTTGTTTTAAATTCAAGTTGGCGTTGCTCACCCTCGTGCTTGCGGCGGGTTCTGGAATTACGAAATAATCTAATTCCGAGCCGTCGCCCGCAACCTCCGTAGGCTGAACGGCTTGCAGGGTAACGCTTTCCGAAACGCCGTACTCGCTTAAAACCAATTTCGTGAGCGCGCCGGGGAATTTAGCCATTTGCACCACCCCCAACTTTTTGCCCGAAATTTCTTCGGCAAAATTAGCGGGGGTAAGCGCAACCTTGTCGGTTGCCGAAACGAGATAAAGATTGCCGTGGGTCACAGTGCCGAGCATTTTATACGAAGAGCCGTCCCCTAAAAGTTTACTTGCGTCGTTTACGGGCAAAATACAAATATCTGCATTCTTGTTCATATCGTCATAAGTTACGCGGGACGTAACGTCGTTTGCGTCCACGACGTGATAATTTACGTCTTTACCGAAATTATGCTCCTCGGCTAAAAGCTGTGCGATTGCAAGCGCGGGTGCGCCGTCGGGAACGAACACATCTATCCCCGTGCCGTCGACGCCCTTGCACGCCGTAAAACCGAGCGAAGATACGCCTATTAAAACCGAACTTAAAACAGTCGTTAAAAATTTTTTCATATATTTCTCCTGTTACGATTTGTGCATTAAGGTTTTTGCGGTTACCCCGTTAAGCATTCCGATTTTGCCCGTAAGCCTGTTGATAATTTCCGCAGGGGCGTCTACGGCAATACTTATGATTGAAACGCCTTTTTCTTTATAAGGGATACCCATTCTGCCGATAACGTATTCCCCGAATTCCGACAATAGCGCGTTTATCTGAGGACTTACTTCTCTGTTTTCGACTATAACGCTTATGACGGCAAGCCTGTTTTCTTGCATAAAAAAACCTCACTTTATTTAAAGTAAGGCAAAGGCAAAAGGCATACCGCGCGGTATGCTTCGATTTTCCTTTACCCTCAGGACGAACCTTTAAGTTCAGACGACTTGATTTTAGCACGGAACTTTTTTTTTTACAAGCAAATGAATACGAATGGAAAAAATTTACATACTGATAATATGAAAAAAGCTTTTATTTTTGCAGTTACGTTAATTGCGGCGGGCGCTGCGGCTTGCTTTGTGGGCTGCGAAACATCGCAAGGTGACAAAGTTTCGCTTTCCGATAACGGAATTATAAGCGAAGAGACGGCTATGCCCAAAGTGCGCTTTGATTTTAAGGACGGTACACCCGTATAATTTAAGTTGATTTTTTTGCCGTTTAAGGTTATAATATCGGTATGAAAACCTATAAGTACAAATTTACCAAACTGATGACGGCGTTTATATGGATTGGGATAGCCCTTTCCGTCGCGGCGTTCGGGCTCAATACTTACTTCGTTTTTGCCGACGGTATAGCTGAAGCGGCAAACGCTTTTTATCCTATTCTAAAATACGTTCTAATGTACTTTGTATCAGTAGCAGCGTTCGTCTTACTGCTTAGCCTGATACTTTCCTCTTATTATCAGATTAAAGACAAAAAGTTTAAAACAAGCTTCGGGATAATTAAAAGCACTTACGACATAGACAAAATACAAAGCGTGGTGCTTGACAGGAAAACAAAAAAGTTAAGCGTTTACTTTGACGAAAACAATTTTATAATTATCGTGGTCAAGGAAGAATGGTACGAAGATTTTATAGAAGAACTGTTAAAGGCTAATAGCAACATCGAGTACACGATAAACTCAGTGGAAAACGACGTCGACGGAGATAAGAAGTAAATAATAGGTAAATCAAAGGGCGCGCCGCATCTGCGGCGCGCCCTTTGATTTTATTTCTTTTTATGCTTTACAACCGACATATGGTGTTCTTCACCCGCAAGAAGCTTTAAAATATTTTTGCGGTGGGCGAACCATGCAAAAAGTTTATAACGAACAAAATAACATTTTTAATTAAATTTAATTTTTTATTCTTAGTTGATTTCATAATATTCCCCCCTAAATAAATTATTTATCAGCTACAACTTGAATCTTATACAAATTAATTTCAAGAGGCGGTTCATCTTCGCCTATAATTTGATAAATTAATTTAATCTCACAAAAACCGGTTTTCGTCGCCTTAAACGTAAACGTCACTTTAACAACGCCTCCCATAACATCCGGATCATCGTTTTCCGGAATATGTGTTTCCGCAATATATTCAATCCCCGACTTACCATTAATTTCATAATGCCATTCATAAGGCGTACCGCCTCTCGATTTTACGGTGATTTCAAACGTATCGTTCACCAACACGTCATCCAAAAAATACGTAGTCACATTTTTATTACCGCAACCCGCAAAGCAAAACGCCGTTAAAATTGCAACAACAAAAACAGCTAATAAAGATACTAATGTGATTTTCCTTGTGTTCTTCATATAAATCCACCCTGTTATTTAATCAAACTATAATATAATCTAATTCTGTTATACTTGCAACGGACGACTTATCTATTCCGACAACCAAAAAAACGTCATTCAGAACACAGTCTGCGGTATTGCTTCTCGGATATTTTACAAATAAAGTTAACTTGTTTGATTTCACTTTAACCCCATTAACGAGATATTGTCCTGCATCAGAGCTTTTGTAAAATGCGCAAACCAAGAACGCTTTATTTTCAAAGTATTTGTCAGTATATCCGCGCAACTTTTCCCCCACTTCGGAATTATAATAACCGTGGTCTTTATTTTCGTCGAAAAAATCGTAACCGTTGCTTATGCATTTTTCCTTGAACTCGTCAAGAGAATTGCATATGGCAATAAAATCTTTGCTGTTATCCATGTTGCTATACAAGGTGGTTTCTACTATCTTTTCGCTTTTAATTTCCACAACGCTACCGCCGTTCTTTTTCCAAATCCGAATTGAGTTCCCGTTATTATAATAAATATTTACCCCAGCTATCGTGTCAATTCTTGTTGCACAGGTATAGCCCGTATATTCGTCTTCCGTCATTACCGCTATACAATCGCCGTAAGTACCGTCGTATTCGGTTATTGTAAACCCGCTTGCTTCCGCTTCGGTTATATCGTAATTATCTCTATAATCTTTTGCCGCTATTCTTTTGATTAATAATTCCGTTTTATCGTTCAACGTCTCGGGCGTTTTCGGCGCGGGGTTATATGTTTCATCCATTATTTGCTCGTTATGCTGCCGCCCGCCGTTATGATAATAAGCTATACTCATTAAGTCCGCCTTAGTCAAATATCCGTTATCATAGGCTTCTTGAACCGTATAAATTGCACCCGAATTTTCTTCTGTTAATTTCTCCAAGGACTCCTCCAATTGCGCCATTTTTTCGTCGCGAACTTGAAGTTGGGATTCCAGCTCTTCAATTCTGCGTTGCAATTCATCCGTGTTCGCATTGCAACCTGCAAAGCAAAAAGCGGTTACAATTGCCAAAATCATTGCGACTATTATTTTCTTAACTTTTCCCATATTGATCCTCCCGTTATTATTCTTTATTAATATTATACTATCACACTTTGAGACCATTTTCAAGAGCAGTTTTAAAATAAGTGCAGCTAAGGCGAATAAGGTTAAATGAAGGGCGCACCGCAGATGCGGCGCGCCCTTTGATTTTATTTCTTTTTATGCTTTACAACCGACGTATGGTGTTCTTCACCCGCAAGAAGCTTTAAAATATTTTTGCGGTGGGCGAACCATGTTAAAAAGTTTATAACGAACAAAATCAAAAGTAAAACTATTACCCAAGGGTTAGTTATTTCGTTTTTATATCTTACAATAAACAGCGCAGCCTGCAAAATAGTGAGCCCCGACACACCCAAGAGCGAAGCCATACTGCCCCACTCGGTTATTGCGATATACGCGAAAAGACAACCGAAGAACGCCAGAATTATAAAGACAAACCACCACTCTTCGCACGGAAGCGCAAACAGGAAAAGCCCAAGCGTCGACGCAATGCCTTTACCGCCTTTAAACTTTAAAGTAACGGGAAAAATGTGACCTATTATTACGAACACGCCGCAGAAATACCTAATAAAATCCGATACGAGAACATCAGTGCCCGCAAAGACATAATCTTTAAAAATTATCCAGCCGATAAGCGCGGGAAGTCCGCCCTTTATGGCGTCACAGGCAAAGTTGAACACGCCCACTTTAAGCCCGAACGCGCGGGTCATATTCATAGTGCCCGGGTTGCCGCTTCCGACTTCGCGGATATCCTTTTTCTTGAAGTGGGAAATGAGTACGGCAAAGTTAAAACAGCCGATAAAATAGCATAATACGGCGCACAGAACGAGCCAATACCAACATTCGGCAAAAGCTATCGGCATTTCGTTTTAACCTCCTTTTTAATCCTCGCCGTTATCGCGGGGAATTATCTTTATAGGCGTACCCGAAAAATCAAAATTTTTTCTTATAACGTTTTCTAAAAACCGCTCGTAAGAAAAGTGCAAAAGCTCAGTTGAGTTGACTTTGATTACAAACGTGGGCGGAGCAACGGCAACCTGCGAGGAGAAATAGACTTTCAGCCTTCTGCCGTTGTAGCTAGGCGGTTCGTTTACGCGGACGGTGTCCGCAATCAAATCGTTTAATATACCCGTTGAAACGCGGAAACGGGAATGCGCGTACACCTCGTCGATTAGGACGAAAAGCTTTTCGGCACGCTGCCCCGTCTTTGCGGAAATATATAACGATTTAAAGTAGTCCATAAACTTTAAATCTTCTTTTAGCTTAGCATCGAATTTATTTACGGTATTGGTATCCTTTTCGATAAGGTCCCACTTGTTCATTACGATTACGGACGGCTTGCCCTCTTCGTGCACGAAACCTATGATTTTAGTGTCCTGCTCGGTTAACCCCTCCGTGCTGTCAACGACGAGAAGGCACACGTCTGCACGGCGCACGGCGTCGTAAGCGCGAAGTTGGGAGTAATACTCGATTTCGTCCTCTACCCTGCTCTTTTTGCGTATACCCGCAGTATCGATAACCGTGTAATTTTTACCGTTATACGTAAGTTTTGTATCGATAGCGTCGCGCGTGGTGCCTGCAATATCTGTAACTATCGAACGTTCAAAACCCAAAAGCCTGTTAACAAGGCTTGACTTGCCCGCGTTCGGTTTGCCTACCACGGCTATTTTGATACTGTCGTCTTCTTTGATAACGCCCTTTTCAAACCAGCTTACCGCCTCGTCCAAAACGTCGCCTATCCCAGTAGAATGCTCTGCGGAAACGGGGTATGGTTCGCCCAAGCCGAGAGAATAAAACTCGAAAATTTTATCCTCGGAATAGTCGTCTATTTTATTAACGACTAAAATGACGGGCTTTTTACTACGGCGAAGTATATCCGCAACGTCGTAATCGGAAGTGGTCAATCCCTCCTTACCGTCGACGAAAAACAGAATGACGTGAGCCGTTTCGATTGCAACTTCCGCCTGCTTTTTAATTTCCCGCCACATAACGTCATCCGACCGCATCTCTATGCCGCCGGTATCAACGATAGAAAAGGCTTTGCCCCGCCACTCTCCGTCAGCATAAAGTCTGTCGCGCGTGACGCCGGGCTTGTCCTCCGTTATTGAAATTTTTTTGCCGACGACTTTATTGAAAAACGTACTTTTACCGACGTTCGGTCTGCCGACTATTGCGATAAGAGGTTTACTCATAACAAAAACATTTTAAACGAACTTATTTGATTTGTAAAGAAAAAACCCCGCTTAAAGCGGGGGAAATTTCATAGATAACTGTCATTGCTTAGAAAGCAAGGTTGATACCCACAAGTCCGAGCACGAGGAAAATTACCGCTACCCAGAAGAAAGCCCTTACTACGGCGCTCTTTGAACGCATATAGTGATAAGCTGGAATAATCACCGCAACGATAAGCGCAACTTGCGCAACGGTGTTGCAAATTCCCGTAACTCTACCTGCCCAACCGATATGAACGTCCAACTTAGTCAAAAGTCCGAATACAAACGCGAGCATAGCCGCAATCGCCGCGATTACCATTGCAACATAGGCGCAAAACTTAACTATATCCCACACGGATGTAGTTCTGTTGGTCGTGGTTTTTCTCGTTTTCTTTGCCATATTAAAAACACTCCTTTATAAATATTTCTTTAACAGTATATCAATTTAAAAGATCATTTGCAAGCTAATGCAAAAATTTTAACTAAATTTCGTTGAGCTTTTTTAAAACTTTGGTAAAATAATCTGGCATCGGGGCTTCAAAGGTCATTTCTTCACCTGTTTTCGGATGAACGAGCCTTAAGCGCCATGCGTGAAGAAGCTGTCCGTTTAAATTGAATTTCTGCTTTTTTACTCCGTAAACAGGGTCGCCGACGACGGGGTGCGCAAGATACTTCGCATGAACGCGTATCTGGTGGGTTCTACCAGTTTTTAAATCGAAACGGCAGAGAGTGTAACCCTCTTTAAATCTTTTTAAAACGGTAAAATCGGTTATTGCGATTTTGCCTTTTTCGGGCGGAACTACCGCCATCTTTACTCTGTCCTTGGGGTCGCGCCCTATATAGGTGGTTATTGTGCCGCTATCATCTTTTAAGTTACCTTCCAAAAGCGCGAGGTAAGTTCTTTTACAGGTCTTTTCTTCAATCTGCTTCGATAAGCTGAGATGCGCCGCATCGTTCTTGGCTACAACTAAAAGCCCAGAAGTGTCTTTATCGATTCTGTGAACAATTCCGGGTCGTATAACGCCGTTTATACCGCTTAAGCTGTCAAGCTTATATAAAAGCGCATTGACGAGTGTGCCCTCAAAATTGCCGTTGCCCATATGCACCGTCATACCCTGCGGCTTGTTGACAACCGCAATATCTCCGTCTTCGTATACGATTTCGACAGGGATATCTTCGGGCTTTGCGCAATACTTTACTGCGTCGGGCAGAGTTACCTCTGCTTCGTCGCCCTCGTTTACCGGTACGGAAGGCTTTTTTGCCGGCTTGCCGTTAATCAAAACCAAGCCGCCGTCAAAGAGCTTTTTTACAGCGGAACGGGTATAGCCTTCTAAATTTTCGCTTAAAAATATATCGGCGCGGGCAAAGCTTTCCCGCGCTGTTATCTTTTTCGTTTTCATTCTTTTTTATCGTCTTTTGAATCTTCTTTTATTTCCTCATCCAACGGCGCCGCTTGCGTATTTATTACTGCGTCGTTTTCGGCAGAGACGGTTGTTTCCGTCTTTTTTCCCTCTTCCTCTTCCTTCTTCGCCGCCTGAAACGCTTTCGCTTTTTTCGTTAGCGGGAACACCGAGATTTCGTTTATAAACAACATATCTATTGCGGCGAGAATTGCGCCTATAACTATCCAGAAATCTGCAAAGTTACAGTATGCGATACTTCCGAACATCCACAGCCCGAACCAATCGCGGACATAGCCCAAAGCAATTCTGTCCACTATATTGCCGATAGCGCCCGAAATAACCATTGAAATTGCTACTTTGAGCAAAATAAAGCGGTTAGGAACGACGATAAACGCAAAAATCATTATCGCAAGCAGAATAAACGTTAAAATAAGCGTAGGAATCGGACCTATATAAATACCGAACGCTATACCGTCGTTTCTTACTCCGCTGTTTATTTCTACCACACCCGGGATAATTTTCGCATTCCAGTCACCGATAACTTCAAAATGCTTAGTAAGCAAATCCGCGGCAATAAGCACGGCGATAGCTATGAGCAATATTATGCTTAATTTGCCGAAGTGTGGCTTTATCTTTTTTAAATTCATAGAATAATGATATTATAAAATCGCCGTAAAGTCAATTAAGAACGTGTGAAAATGAGGTGGAATTATAAAGAAATACGCCGAATAGTTTCGGCGTATCGTCTGTTTTGAAAATTTATTTTGCAAATCCAAGGCTTATGAGTATTGCATTATCCACCTTTGACATGGTTTGTTCGTTCAACTCGCCTATTCTTTCCTTTAATCTTCGCTTGTCTAAGGTACGGATTTGTTCAAGAAGAATAACCGAATCCCTTACCAGCCCGTATGCGGAAGAGGGAAGCTCTATATGTGTGGGAAGCTTTGCTTTGTTGATTTTGCTTGTTACCGCCGCGGCTATCACCGTGGGGGAGTATTTATTGCCCACGTCGTTCTGAACTACGAGAACGGGTCTTATTCCTCCCTGCTCACTGCCAACCACGGGGGACAAGTCTGCGTAGTACAGTTCTCCGCGTTTAATAGTCATATTGATATCTCCATCGGCAGGGTATATTTTATTATATGTACTGCCTTACTGTTAGTGTTGACAGAAAGGCGGCGTTTTATACTCAGTAAAGGCGAAAAACGTACATATTCAGGAAAATAAACAGATAATACAGCGCAAGACATACGAGCATAATTATACCCGCAATTCTACCGAGGCTCTTTGTTTTACCCCAGCAGGACGAGAAAATTAAAACTGCCGCGAACAGCGAAACGATACCGCATACCAATCCTTCGGTTGAAAAGGGCAATCCGTCAGCCCCCTTACAAAGCGCGCCGACGCCGCCTATAAGCAGAACGTTTGCTATATTGCTGCCTATTATATTGCCCGTTGCAATTCCCACATCGCCCTTCCTTGCCGCGGAAACCGAGGTCACGAGTTCGGGTAAAGAGGTTCCGAAAGCTACGACCGTGAGTGCGACTATTTCCGGCGGTATGCCGATAAGCTCGACAGAAACCGTTCTTGCCGCGTTTACAACGAGAGTTGCACCGCCCACGACCATTATCAAGCCGATAACGGTGATAATCAATAAAAACCAAACCTTATCTTTAAGATTTTCATACTTTGCTTTGGCTCTGCCTAACCACGACGCGGGCGTAGAATCCGTTGCGGCGTTTTCCCCGTCAAAAGGAACGGAAACCGCAGTCGCTTCTTCCAAAAGAACTTTATTCTGCTTTTTTGCAAGTACGATATTATACGACATAAACGCTGCGTATAAAAGCACTAAGATTAAACCTTCCCACCACGCAAAGCCGTCTCCGACAGCGCCGAAAACGACGAAGAGCACGCTTATGAAAATCAAAAACGGCATATCGATAAATCGCGTGGTTCTCTCGACGGGAAGCTTGCAAATTACAGCGGAAATGCCGAGAATAAGAAATATATTCACAACGTTACTGCCTAATATATTCCCGACGATAAGCTCGCCCGTGCTTCCTACCGCGTCGACGATTGTTACCGCAAGTTCGGGCGCGGATGTGCCTAAGGCGACCACCGTTGCGCCGATAATAAAGGTTGACACCTTTAACTTCTTTGCAATACCCGACGCGCCGTCGACGAAGAAGTCGGCGCCCTTCACCAAAAACACGAAACCGAGTAACAGCAAAATTATATTTACAATCCAAGTTGCCGCCGCATTATCCAGAATAAGGTCGTAATTCATTTTCTATACCTCTATAATATATTTATCATGTCGGAGAAAAAATATAAGACCCCCGACTTAAATTTCTTTAAGTCGAAAGTCTTGTTCCTTAAAAGTTAAGGGGCGACGGCACGATTTTGGAAAAAATCGGGGTTTGTTGCCGTAAACCTTGTAACTACTCCCTTTCAACGGATTTTAATTTATCAGATTAGCGCTTTTGTGTCAAGCGTTTTTATTAAATTTTTTGTGTTATGCGTTTTACCGCAACGTGTAGATTTTTTATTATATCGTATGCCGTCGCACAAAAATCTGTTTTTTCTTCGGAAGAAATTTCAGCGGACAAGCCCAAAGTATAGCACGCGCAAACTACGGCGTCAAAGGCGCCAAGCCCGCGCGCAAGCGTTCCGCACGCGTAACCCGCAAGGATATCTCCGCTGCCGCCCTTCGCAAGCGCAGTACTTCCGCGCAAGTTGATAACCGTTTTTTCGCCGTCGGTTATAACGGTGGTTGCTGACTTTAAAACGAGGATTACGCCGTATTCTTTTGCGAACGCCTTCGCGTGAATAACGGGGTCGTCGGTAATCTCTTCAACAGAAAGTTTCGTAAGTCGGGAAAACTCTTTAATATGCGGAGTCAATATAACTTCACATTTTTTACCTTTGAGAATACCCAAGCCGTACTTTGAAAGCGCGTTCAACCCGTCGGCATCAATAAGCAGTTTGCCGGTGTACTCCGTCAGTAATTTTTCGATTTTGCCGTAGAGTTCTGGCGTCACGCCGCAGCCCATACCCAGCGCAATCGCATTTGCGCCCAAGTCAACCTCGTCCGTATAAATTGCCTGAGGGTACTTAGCGGCAAGCGCAAATTTCACGCCTTCCTCCGTAGTTAGTTTTACGATACCGCACCCGGACTGCAGCGCCGCTTGCAAGCTTAGTGCGGCGGCACCGTGATACTTCTTTGACCCCGCAATCAAATCAGCAGTTCCGAACGTACCCTTGTGAGAATTGCGCTTACGCGGCGGATAAAACGCGGCCATATCACCGACGTTGCAAATCGAAACGCAATCACTCAAAATTTTTTGAGGTAACAAAATACCTATATCTTTTTTCACCACTTCGCCGCAAGTATCAGGTCCGTCATTTAAAAAATGCCCAAGCTTATATTCAGCTATAGCAACGGTTTCGTTTGCTTTAACTGCATCGCCGAGAATTTTTCCGTTGTCGCCCGAAAGACCGCTTGGAATATCTGCCGAAATTACATAGGCACCGTAAGAATTGATTTGTTCTATAAGCGGCCGTATTTCACCAGTTACTTCACGGCAAAGCCCCGTACCGAAAATGCAGTCAATTACGATTGCCCCACACATATGCCGCAAATAACGCCCTTTATAAGCATGTTTCTCCCTTTCGCAATCCCACAAAAATTTACCCTCCAAGTCATATACTGCGACCGAAAAACCGCGTTTTGAAAGCTCGGACGCACAAACGTAGCCGTCGCCGCCGTTATTGCCAGTACCGCAAACAACTAAAATTTCATTGGTTTTTAGTTTTTTTGCCACCTTTTCCGTCTCATCGGCAAGCGCAACGCCTGCGCGGCGCATTAGCTCGGCAGAAGAAACGCCCTTGCCCTTAACGGTATATGCGTCGGCAAGTCGCATTTGCGCGTTTGACAAAACCTTTTCCATTACAGTCTTAAAGATACCTCCGCAGCGCTTATTTCAAGCATATTACCGCACCAATCGACCAAAAGCCTGCCGTTTTCAGTAACATTGAGCGCGTTTACTACCCGCTCCTCCTCTCCTGTTTTAAGCGTTACTTTCCGACCGAACCAATTTATATACCGTTTATAGTCTTCTATGGTAAAGCCTTTTTCCAAATTTTCTAAAAATGCCGTCTTCACTTCTTCCAAGTCTATTTTTTTGCCCGTAGCTTCCTTAATAGAGGTCGCTATTTCCTTTATTTCATCAGAAATACCGTTGTTGACGTTTATACCTATTCCCACAATCGAGCGCACAATTTTACCGTTTGAAAAAGTATTTTCAATTAGCGTTCCGCAAATTTTTTTGCCGTTTACAAGCACGTCGTTTGCCCAACGTATAACAGGCATGATCCCGAATTTTTCAAGCGTTCGGCACACGGCAACACAACCGTTCACCATTATTTTAAAGGCGTTTTCAGCAGGAAAATCGTCGAAATGGCGCATAATAGAAACGTATAATCCGCCGTCAAGAGATATAAAGCTTCTGCCTTTCGTGCCCTTGCCCGCCGTCTGGCGTTTTGCAAAAACGCATAAATCTTCACCGCAATCGTTTTGCTTGCAATATTCGCTCGTGGAGCCAACTTCTTCAAGTTCAATAATCTTCATTGCCGTCCCCTACATCTTCAAGCGCAGTCTTTGCTGTGTCGTAGGAATAGCCTTTTGATAACATATATTTGAAACCTTTATATAGATTTTCTTTCGTGAATTCCTTGCCGCGCATATATTTTTGCAAAATTTTCACAGCTTCGCCACTATCTTCTTCCACCTCTCCCAATGTCTCCTCAATTGCGCGGCGTTCGGCTCCGCGCTTAATAAGGTCCGCTTCCAACGCGCGCTTGCCCTTTCCTGTTACGCTTTGAACGTAGGCGCGGCAATAAGCATAATCATCCACGAATTTGTAGTATTCAAGGCGTTCCAAAACATAAGACTGCACGGCTTCTGTATAGCCTTTTTCAGAGAGAAAATCGGCAATCTGTTTTTTTGTTTTCGGCGAAGCGGAAATGTGGGTTAATGCCTTATCTAACGCCTGACTTTTCTCTGTTTCAAGCTGGATTTCGTCAAGCTGTGACTTTTCAATCTGCATACCAGCCTTTAAACGGTATTTTATTGCGACCTCAAGTTTTATTCCGCAATAAAACCTGCCGTCAACGTACACGTTAAAGCGTTTTGCGTCCTTTTTCTGTGGTTCGATAGAAGTAATTTCTGCCATAAAATTATTTTATCACCGTAACTGTTTTTTGTCAATTGCCGCGATTGACATACAGTTTTTCGGGGCTATAATTTTGTTATGTACTATCTGCAAAACCGCTGGAAACTTGTCGGAAAAAATTTAATCTATTGCGGTATAAGATTGGGTGAAAATCTTAATAAAAATAAGATAAAACTGACGAAAATGCAAGCAAATATAATTGTCGGGCTGCCCCGAAATTTGACCTTGAAAGAACAAAAAAATTGCAAAAAATTATTGATTCGGGCGCAATTTCGGAAAAATTACCCAAAAAAACTCCTACCTAGCTTGCGGAAGCGCGATTTTGCACACAGTGCTGCGCAAACACGATTTCATTATACCCGGACTTGAGTTTGCCGATGACGGGCTTTGCGCCATGTGTGCAAGCGTGCATATAACGAAAATTTTCAAAAGCATAGTGCCTATTATTGAAAAAATTCCACGTTCAAAAAAGTCACGCTTTGACGTTGCCGTGTTCTATACGGGCGGTAAAGATTCAACTTATTTGTTGTATTATTTGTCTAAAGTCTTGCATCTTCGCGGTCTTGCGTTGACTTGAATTATTCCGTTCGCATCGGAAAGCGCCTTAAAAAGTATTGAAAACACGAGAAAAAAGCTTGAAAGCGTTGAATTCGTTACGCGGAGCGTAAACCTTGATGACCTGAAAAAATTTATCTTAAGCTTTACTCACTGAACGAAAACACCTGCGCTTGCCCCTCGCCTGCATACATTCTTTTTTACCCTACGTTAGTTGCGGAAAAAGCGCCTTATTTTATTGCAGGCAACGAACCCGCGCAAATGACTGGGCTGTTCTATAACGGTATGGCGCCTGCGATAGCGTATAAATTCCCCAACAGCAAATTCTTAAATTTTTGCGTTAATCTGGGTAGAATACTTACTCTGCATCCGCCGTTGAAGCGCGGACAGTTCCATACGCTTGCAACAATGAAACAGCTTGCATTCAGTACGAAAAAAATCGTGAAAGCGCTCGGATACCGTAATGAACTGGTGGAAAACGTCACAAAAGTCGTTCAAAAAGTCCCGACATTATTGACACCGTTGAAAAACAGCGTGAGAAAATATTCTTGGACGGGAAATATACCGTCGTTTGTTCAGATAGATTTTGACGCGATAAGCGGCGGAAAATACGAATGGACTAACATCAAAGAGCTGATTATCAGAGAATGCGGTTGGGTTGCGCCGGACGACGCCGGCAAGGGCTTACATACGAGCCGTAAAATTGAAAAAATGCAAAGAATTTTTGTAATTTTCAATATTTTACAATATGAAAAGCATTATGATACCGTTCAGTGCAATAGAAATCTCGCTTGCAAGCCGCAACAAAAACATTACGCGCGAGCAAGCGGTTTACGAGCTTGAAAATACACTCGGCTTTTCGCTTGAAGCAGTGTCGGAATGCGAAATTATGAAGGAATTTTTAAAGAAAAGAACGCAGTTGTTTACTTTTCCTGTTCTGGACAGAGCAAAGCGGTTGCCGAAAATCTGTCAGATAGACTTGGTTACTTCTTATATGAAACAAAAAATGCGGAAGGGAAAATTTTTGAAAACGCCGCAATAATATTCCCTGTACACTGCCAAAACTTCCCTGCGCCATTGAAAGACTATTTTATGAAGCTAAGGGCATAATGCGTTACGCTTATAGCAACCTACGGAAGAGCCTCTTGCGGCAACGCATTGCACGAAACAGCTATGCTTATAAAATGTGAATCGTTGCGGCGGCGTATCTGCCTGCAAGGCATACCTACTGCGAAAACGGCGAGACCGCAATGGTCCCCGAAGAAATAATCGCCAAAATTCTTAATCCCGCGCCCGTGGAAATACCGAGATTGAGAAAAATGCCGTTCGCAGGATTTTTACCGAATTTTAGAAGCCGCTTATTAGTTAAAATAAAAAGACTGAAAAACGCGTTAGTTGCGGCATATGTGGGGGTCTATGCCCCGTAAACGCAATAGAAAACGGCAAAATAAACAATAAATGTTTGCACTGTTCAAAGTGCGTTAACAACTGCCCACGCGGGACGCTTGTAGTAAAAAAAGTTTGATTTTAAAACGGTATTTAAGAAAACCAAGGTACGATTAAATCTTTATTTATGTATAAAAAAGGTGCGGTTTAATATCCGCACTTTTCTATTTTAAATCTTAAACGGGAAAAAATATTCCCTTGATTTTTCAATTTTTACCTTGCCGCAAAGTCTGTTTTTAAGTGTTGAAACGAACCCGTCCTTTTCTACCCTTTTTATAACGACGGTAAATATAACTTCGTTCAAATATCCTGAATTGATAACACCAGCGTTTACTTCGCCGAAAAACCGCAGAGCGGCGTCAACCAACGGATAATCAACCGTCACTTTCAGTTCCGAACAAGTTTCATATAATACCTTTTGCGTAGCATCCAAATTCTCTGCGGCACAGCCCGAATATGCACGGACAAGACCGCCCGCACCGAGCTTTACACCGCCGAAATACCGAGTCACTACCACAGCGGCTTCCACTAGGCGTTTTGACTTTATCACCTCTAAAATCGGCATCCCCGCAGTTCCCTGCGGCTCGCCGTCGTCCGAAAAGCGCAGAAAGTTTCCAAACTTATCGCTTATATACGCATAACAGTTATGCGTTGCATCCCTATACTTTTTAGATACTTCCGCAATAAATTCTTTTGCTTCGTCTTCGCTCGTTATATGGCGGGATGTAGTTATAAACTTTGATTTTTCAATGATCTTTTCCGTAAACGTTTCACCCGCAACGGATAAATATTTTTCAAGCATAATAGCGTTATTTAAGGCATATATAGGGGTCTACACAATCAGGCGCTATGCAAAGTTTATTTTTATGTGGACTTTTTTGCCCTTATGGAGAACGTCGCCACTGTTAACGACAGTATTGATATCGGCTACTTTATCATCGTTTAACGATACTCCGCCCTGTTGAATAAGCCTGCGCGCTTCGCCGTTACTTGTGCAGATGCCCGCCGCAACCATTACCGGAATTATGGTGTGAATTTCAACCGATACAACCTTTTCCGGAAGATCTCCCACGCCGCCGAAAGCCGCTCTTGCCATTGCTTGCGCTTTTGAAGCCTTCTCTTCGCCGTGGACTAATTTCGTAAGCTCGAATGCCAAAACCTCTTTAGCGGCATTCATTCGCTCGTCACGATATTTTACGAGCTCCGCAATTTGATTTAAAGGCAAGAATGTTAAAAGATTTAAACACTTCTCCACGTCGCCGTCGTCCACATTGCGCCAATATTGATAAAACTCGTAAGGGCTCGTTTTGTTTTCGTCAAGCCAAATTGCGCCTTTCTCTGTCTTACCCATCTTTTTGCCTTCGCTCGTGGTTAAAAGCGTGAAAGTCATTGCGTAAGCGGGTTTCTTCTCTTTGATTCTGATAAGGTTTGCACCTGCAAGAATATTCGACCATTGGTCGTCGCCGCCGAGTTCGAGAACGCAACCGTACTCCTTAAACAAGTGCAAGAAATCGTAGCCTTGCATAGGCATATAATTAAATTCAAGAAACGAAAGACCGCGCTCCAAACGCGTTTCAAAGCACTTTGCGCGCAACATTTCGTTCACGGAAAAATGTACGCCGATATTGCGGATAAAGTCCAAATAATTGAGCTTCAAAAGCCAGTCCGCGTTATTGACGATAATTGCGGCGTTCTTGCCCTCAAAGCTGATAAACTTAGACATTTGCTTTTTAAAGCACTCAACGTGATAGTCTACGGTTTTGCGAGTCATCATCTTTCGCATATCGGTCTTGCCAGTGGGGTCGCCCACCATTGCTGTCCCGCCGCCTATTAAAATAATAGGACGGTGACCGGCGTCTTGCATATGTTTCATTGCAATAAGTTGCATAAAGTGCCCGACGTGCAAACTATCCGCCGTAGGGTCGAAACCCGTATAAAACCTTACGCTTTCTTCGCCCAATAGCTTATATAAATCTTCTTCATAAACCGTTTGCTTTATAAACCCCCTCGCGCGGAGGGTATCCATTACGTTTGCCATAAAACAACTCCTTTTGAGTCATTTTACCACCGATTGGCAATTTTTGCAATTATTTACGGCAAATTAATAAAAATCGTCCTTTGTTAAATGCTCGCGCGCCTTTTCTATTGCGCGTTTTTCAATCCTCGATATGTACGAGCGGGAAATGCCGAGTTTTTTGGCGACTTCGCGCTGTGGAAGCGCAGCGCCGTCTTCAAGCCCGTAGCGCATGGAAAGAATGGAAAACTCCCGTTCCGACAGAAATTTTTTCAAAAGCGCAACGAATTTTTCACGCTGGATATTTTTTTCTACTTGTGCAAAAACGCTATCCTCTTTTTCGGAAAGAAGGTCGATTAAAGTAAGTTCGTTACCGTCTTTGTCCGTGCCGACAGGGTCAGTAAGGGAAACGTTGTTTTTGTGTTTCTTGCCCGAACGAAGCAGCATTAGAATTTCGTTTTCTATACACCTCGCGGTGTAAGTCGCAAGCTGGGTGCCCTTACCGTCCTGATAGGTGTTAATTGCTTTTATAAGACCGATCGAGCCGACCGAAAGCAAATCGTCGGTTTCAGCAGAGCCTACGTATTTTTTAACAATATGCGCAACTAAGCGCATATTGTGACGGATTAAAATCTCTTTTGCCTCTTCGTCGCCCTGACGCGCCAGAATAAGAAACTTCTTTTCGTCTTCGGGAGAAAGCGGTTTGGGAAAAGTGCCCTTATCCTGCACCATACCGGTAAAGAAAAAAATTTTATCGAACAGCAGACTTAACAAATCAAAAAACATACGCTTTACCTCATTTAGTCGGTTTTATAAGATATGTTTTCGACAGGTTGTACTATGTTTTACTGTTTGTCCCTATTTTCGGCAAAATTTTCAGGCGAAAATAAAGCCGCCGCGGACTAAACCTGCGGCGGCTCTCTTTATTAAGCTTAATCTAATTCAAAGGCTCCGGTGTATAGCTGATAATACTTACCCTTTTGCGCAATTAACTGTTCGTGATTGCCGCGCTCTATAATTTCGCCGTGTTCCAAAACCATTATCGCTTGGCTGTTTCTTACGGTGGAAAGCCTGTGCGCAATGACGAACACCGTTCTGCCTTCCATCAATTTATCCATACCTTGCTCGATAAGTTTTTCAGTCCTAGTATCGATTGACGAAGTCGCTTCGTCCAAAATCAGTACGGGGCATTTGGAAACCATGGCGCGCGCAATTGCCAAAAGTTGACGCTGTCCCTGTGAAAGGTTTGCGCCGTCGCCTGTAATTAACGTATCGTACTTTTCAGGCAAATGCTTTATAAACGAATGCGCGTTGGCAAGGCGTGCGGCGTTTATACACTCTTCGTCAGTGGCGTCAAGCCTGCCGTAGCGGATATTGTCCATAACCGTGCCCGTAAACAGATGCGTATCCTGCAAAACGATGCCTAAACTCTTGCGTAAATCGTCTTTCTTTATGGATTTTATATCGAGTCCGTCGTAGGTTATAGAACCGGACTGAATGTCGTAGAAACGGTTAATGAGATTAGTAATAGTGGTCTTTCCGGCACCGGTAGAGCCCACGAAAGCTATCTTTTGTCCCGGTTTTGCGTAAAGGCTGATATTCTTCAAAATTACTTTTTCGTCATTGTAGCCGAAAATTACGTTTTCAAACTTAATATCTCCTTTAAGCGGGACATAATCGAAAGTACCGTCGGGGTTAGGCCTTTTCCACGCCCACTTACCTTCCTCCGTTTCGCCGTAGGTTATAGTTACGTCCCCGCCCTTGTCTTCGGGTTCGGTGTCGACCATTTCAAAAATACGCTCTGCGCCCGCAAGCGCCATAACTATTGCCGAAAGCTGTTGCGAAACCTGCATAACAGGCATATTGAACTGACGGGAAAACATCAGGAAAGAAACTATCATTCCGGCAACTACCGCAACTCTGTTTGCATCGCCGGCATTTATTACGGAACAATAAATAGAGAGCAGTCCCGTTTCGCCCACGCAATACATCATTATTACGCCTATGACAGCTACGAGAACGTAAGAAAGATAGCCCAAGTTGTTGTTGATAGGTCCTAAAATAAAAGCATACGAGTTTGCAACTCTGCCAGCGTCATTCAAATCGTCGTTGAGCTTTTTGAAGTTTTCACGCGCTTTTTGCTCGTGACAAAAAACCTTGATAACCTTTTGACCTTCTGTCATCTCTTCAACGTAACCGTTGAGTTTACCCAAAGCCTGCTGATGAGTCAGATAATATTTCGCAGACCTGCCCGCAACGTGCTTCGTTGCAAAGATTATAGCTACAAGCACCAAAAGAACGACTATAAGCAAAGTTACGCTGTAAACGACCATAAAGACGAATATCGCGACCAACGTTATTGCTGACGAAATAAGCTGAGGTATCGTCTGCGAAAGAAGTTGACGCATAGTGTCAACGTCGTTAGTGTAAAGACTCATTAAATCGCCGTGAGTGTGGGAATCGAAATATTTCAAAGGCAAATTTTGCATTTTGCCGAACATTTCAATTCTCATTTTCTTTAAAGTACCCTGCGCGATATACATCATAATGAGGTTATACGCAAATGACGATATCGCGCCAACGAAGTATATACACGCCATTATAATAATGTTCGGATAAACGGCTGCCCACAAATCGACATCTCTTCCGCCGAGAAGTTCTTTAATTATATCGGAAACTCTTGACGCTGCCGTTACGTTGGCAACGGACGACAGAAGCACGAAAAAGACAACGAAACACGTTGCGAGTTTGTTCTTTGAAAAAGCGTAAATCAATAGCCTTTTAAGGGTCTTCATCGGAGTTTTTGCGTGTTTGCCGTTACCCATACGAGACCCGTGGGGAGAAGATATTGCTCTACTCATTCTCTTCACCTCCTTTCATTTGGGATTCGTAAACTTCACGATAAATTTTGTTCGTTTTAAGAAGTTCGCCGTGTTTACCTATTCCGACGATTTTGCCCTCGTCCATAACGATAATTTTATCTGCGTCCTGAACGGAAGCTATACGCTGCGCGATTATCAGTTTGGTAGTATCTGGCGCGTATTTTCGCAACGCGTCCCTTATGTGCGCGTCGGTTTTTGTATCTACAGCGGAAGTGCTGTCGTCAAAGATAATAACGTTCGGTTTTTTGAGAAGAGCGCGCGCTATGCAAAGACGCTGTTTCTGCCCGCCGGAAACGTTTACGCCGCCTTGACCCAAATCGTAGTCGTAACCGCCGAGGAGTCCGTCGATAAACTCGTCGGCGCAAGCCTGTTTTGCTACAAAACGCAAGTCTTCTTCAGTGGCGTTTTCGTCGCCCCAACGCAGGTTCTCCGCAATCGTGCCGGAGAATAAAACGTTCTTTTGAAGCACCATTGCAACTTTGTTGCGGAGGGTGTTCATATCGTAATTCCTTACGTCAACTCCGCCTACTTTTACTGCGCCCTGCGTTACGTCGTAAAGCCTTGGAACCAAGGAAACGAGGGAAGTTTTGCCCGACCCCGTCGCACCGATAATTCCGACCATTTCTCCCGCTTCGATTTTAAGATTAATTTCCGAAAGAACTTTCTCGTTCGCCTTCTGCGAATATGCAAAATCAACGTTTTCAAACTCAATTGAGCCGTCTTTTACTTCAAAAACAGGAGCGTTAGGCTTGGGTAACGTCGTTTTTTCGTTTAATACCTCGCAAATTCTGTCCATACTGCCTTTTGAAAGGAATATGAAGTTCAGGCACATTGCAACCATCATTACGCCCGAAAGTATCTGCGCCGAATACTGGATAAGAGTCTGTATCTGTTTAGGTTCGATACCTTCCCCCCAGCCGACGACGTTGCCGACGTACATATTTGACCCCAACGTAAGAATTAAAACGTTGACTATAAACATAGTAAGAGTTACGAAAGGCATCATTACGGTCAGAATTCTTTCCGCTTTTACAGAGTACTTATACAGGTCTTCCGCCGCGCGGGCCATTTTCTCCGTTTCCCTGTCTTCCCTAACGTATGATTTAACGACGCGGATAGCCGTTAAATCTTCCTGAACAACAGAGTTAAGACTATCGTACTTTTTAAACATCGTTCTGAAATAAGGGATAACCTTAAACATACAAAAACATACTACTAATGCAAGCAACACCGCAGCGCACCCGAAAATAAGCGCCATCATCGGCTCTATAAACGAAGTCATTATTATAGCCGATATAAATAAAACGGGCGCGCGCACGAGCATTCTTATACTCACCTGATACGCCGTCTGCACGTTGGTAACGTCGGTCGTTATTCGGGTTATAAGGCTTGAAGTCGAATAGTTGTCAATATTTGCAAACGAAAAGGTTTGAAGATTGTTGTACATATCTTCCCTTAAATTGTGGGCAAATCCGCAGCTTGCTTTGGCGCCGAGCTTGCCGCCCCAAACGCCGCAAAGTAAAGCAAATACAGCGCAAACCACCATAAGCACCGCGCAAATTACGAGGTCGGTTATATTGATAGGTGTGCCGAATTCCGCCAGATCCTGTAACTGCCCGACTATAAACGTCATCATAAACGGGATTAAAATTTCCATCACCGCTTCACCCACCATTACTATCGGGCAAAGAATTGACGGAACCTTATATTCCCTTACGCTTTTAAGTAAAGTTTTTATCATACACGCTCCGGTTAACTTAATAAATATCGTATCGTTTTTATAAAGTATTATAATGAAAATTTGCTAAAAAAGTCAATTGAATCGTTGTAAAATTTTAGTGAAAAAATTCCGCAATTTTATTCAAAAAAACGCATAAATTTATATTAATAAAAAAAATCGCGCAATTTTACCCGTTCTTTAAATTTTTAATGCATTTTTAATACAATTTTTAGTTGACTTACACTATTATAATATATATAATAAAAATAGTTAATTTTTAAAATGACCCGTTTAGCTTTTTGCCTGAACGGAAAATAATAGGCGAGGTATACCTAATGAAAAGGTTCAAATCATTTATTGCGGCGTTAGTCGTAGCGCTTTTATCTGCGATGTTGCTTTTACCGGTTGCCGCGTGCGGTCCGAACGGAGCGAACGGCAGCAACACCGTTTACGTTACGTCACTGGGCGGGATGCCGCTAAAAAACGTTACAGTTGAGTTATTTAACGGAGACGACGGGCTCGGCGCAAAGATAACGGACGAGGAGGGCAAGGTTTCTTACGACCTTATCTCGGATAAAGAATACACCGCAAAGCTTACCGGTACTCCGGACGGGTTTATCTGCAAGCCAAGCTACAACGTAAAGGGCGCTGACGCGACGACCTATATTCGTTTGGAGTCCCAAATTATAGAAGGCACACCCAAACGCGCATACTCCGTAGGCGACGTAATGTACGACTTCGAACAGACTTACTATACCTATGACGGCAGCAACAAAACTCAGATGAGAACCGTAAAGAAAAAACTTTCGGATTTCTTTGAAGAAGGTAAGAAAGCCGTTATGATAGATTTCTTCTACAACACGTGCAGCTGGTGCCAACGGGAATACCCCTATTTGAAAGCCGCTTACGAGAAGTATTCCGACGACATTGAAATATTGGGCATAAACGATATTTCCGAAAGCAACCCCGACGAAACGCTGAGCGAGTTGCAAAAGCTCGTCGTTGAGGACAAAATTCCTTATCTCGTATGTAAAGACAAAAGCAACGTAGGCGTTTGGTTCAACGCGCTTAAAAGCGGCTACCCCACCGCCATTATGATTGACAGATACGGCATCATAGCCGATTGGTATGTGGGTGGTCAGCTTGACCAAAACTGGTGGGAAGCTTGGTTTGAAAAATACACCAGCCCTGATTATTCGCAAGATATTAATAACGATAGTAACGGCGGCGAAGTATTTGTTCCGGACGAACCCGACGTAACCATGCCCGATTCTTCATTAATCAGCTCGGCAATTAACAACACGAACAAGAACATAGTGTTCTCTTCCGAAAACATGACGAGCAGCAACGGTTGGCCTTGGGTTTTAACTGAAGACGGTACGGCAATCTATCCCGCGAACAGCGGACACCGCTCTACGTTGGGAACGATTTACGCACAGTTAGAGCTCAACGAAGGCGAGGCTTTGGCATTCGATTACAAGATGTCAACCAACGCCGAAAACGACTACTTCTACGTTACCGTAGACGCACGCAAAGGTACCGGCAGACAGATTTCGATGCTTACAGGCGTGCAGGATTGGCAGACGGGTTACGCATACGCCGCACTTGAAAAGGGCACGCACGAGATTGCGTTCTCCTACTATAGATCGATGGCAAACGCCCCTTCTTCTATAGATGACAAGATTTATATAAATAACCTGAGAATAGTATCCGTCAACGAGATGAATGCGAATCTTACGGACAGAAATGAAACGCTTGAAATTCCTTACTTTGCAACGCGCGAATACCGCAATAAACAGTTCACGGTAATAGATGACGTTTACCTTGCGTCCGACGGTTATTATCATATCGGTACTGCCGAAACCGCGAAAGCAAACGACCCCTATCTTATGCTTGATTTGACGCACTCGGTTCCCTACTTCGGAAGCCATGCAAGCAGCTTATACAATCTGATTCAGGGCGGCGTAATTATCGACGGCATAAACTACACCGAAAAATTTCAATCTTACGTCCTGTTCTCCGGCAATTCGGATTATCACGGTCTTATACCGGTGACTGAAGATATGGGCGATATGCTCATGATGCTTTACGAACATCTTATGGAAGAGGAGAACGCACCAGACGAATATTGGAGCGACGAAGGTTGGTTGCAGTTCTGCGTAAGCTACAGACAGTACGGCGTCCAGAAGGAGCTTAAAGACCCTATAAAGGGCTTGGCATACTTCTCCGCTTTTGAAGCAAAGGATACGACCGATATAGTTGATAATTACGTAAAAGTAGAAAAAGGCACCGGTCAATTCATTTTTGACGAGAAAACGGGTGAATACGTAGACGTTGAAGGAACGAAACGTGCTGACGAAGGCGAATATAACTGGAACGAAGGTTTGAATACCGTTATGTTCGAAAAAATAATAATGCCGCGCGGTTATATGTTTAAATTCGTACCTAAAACCGACGGCGTCTACCGTATACAGGCATTAGACTGCTACTATGTGAACGAATTAACATCCGCAATCGTTTACGAATATACGGACGCACAGTTGTTCGACGACAGTATTAACCTTTCAAGCGTTTACGCTAAATCTTTGAAGGATAGCGATGAAGACAGGTTTTCCAGAGACGGAAATGAGCTGAGCTTCAAAATATACCATTATCTTAAGGCAAATAAGACGTATTACGTTTCCGTCAACTTCAGAACGGTTGAAGCATTAGGCGAATTCGCGTTCAGAATTGACAAGATTGCCGACGACGAATACAGCTATATCGACAAAACTACCGCAGGTTATTATACCCTTGACGTAGACAACAAGATGGTACTGCCCCTCTTCGTTGACCCTGCGTTCGACGAAACTCATACGGTTGGCGGCGAAAAAGTATGGTACGACAAGCAAAGCGGAAGTTTAATCTATCTTGATTTCACGCAGCATTCGCTTATGTTCAACAACTTTACGATAGAACAAATCCTTTACAGCACGACCGGCACGGGTCAGTTTACGTTTGATATTGCTAAGGAAAAATTCGTAACATCAAGCGGTGAAGAAATCGATATTTCGCTCAATCTTGAAAAGGTATTCGGCGGGGTTGACAAGATTCCCGAATCGTTAAAGGGACTTGAGATAAAAGATTATACCGATATAATGAAGCAGTATTTTGCAAAGGCAACGGAAGACATAAATAAGGACGACGAAATGTACGGACTTTTGCCTGTAAACGCAGAGTTATACGGTATACTTCAACTGTACAATGCAAAATTTATGGGATACGACACCGATACCGAGTGGTTAAAAGCTTGTTGCTATAAGGTAGTCGTTAAAGGTAATAATTAATTTACTGTAACCGAAAGTCCCCCGTACTTCACGGTACGGGGGAAATTTTTAAAAACGTTCAGAGGTGAAAAATGAAAATGAAATTAAAAATGCTGATTGTTTTAACGGCAACTTTCTGCCTGACTTTAACGTTCGGCATAATTGCGGCGTGTACCGTTCAGGAAGATTTGGGCGACCCTGCCGTAGACGGATACGTTATAACTGTTAAATACCCAGATGGCTCCATAGTAAAAGGTAGCGATGCAGAATACCGCCTGGATACCATAAACGTAGAATTAGTTGACGCTGACGGGAAAAGAGTACACGAAGCCGCCTATGCGGAAATCAACGAATCAGGTATTGCTCAGATTAACTATTTTACTCCCGGTGAGTATTATATTCAGGTAAACGACTACCCCACCGGCTACGTTTTTGAAAAAGTCAAGACTTCAGCTGAACAAGCGTACTATACCGTAAGCTTAAAACTTGACGCACCTACCTCTTACAAGGTAAACGTCAAATATTATGACGGTTCGGCTGTAGAAGACGTCGTAGTCAAGCTCATGAATGGAACCGAAACGGTTGCAACGGCGATTTCCGACAGCGAAGGCGTTGCAACAAGCGCAACAATTGAACGCGGCGTGTACACTGTCCAGCTTGTAAATATGCCTAATGGTTATACTTATAAACCGGCTTCAACGACAATTGCTGCATCCCCTCTTTCCATTACAGCTTTACGCATAACTGATATTACATTTGACGACGCCGATAAGCTCAACGAAGATACGATTAAACCTTGGGACGACGCGCTTAACAGTTACGATAACCTTTCTATGCTTAGGTTTAATAAAGACGGCGACTGCTATCAGTATATTGCCGAATTGGGCGAACGCGAAGAAGTATTTTACAAAATACACGCACCCAAAACAGGCGAATACACGATTGCTTCAAAACAGGGCAACGACTATATTATCCAGTTCTATTCCGACGACTTAACCTACGTTGACAGCAGTTTAACTATTTCAAGTCAAATGAATCAAGGCAACAACGTACAGAAAATGCGTATTGAAGAGAACAAAACGCTTACTTTCTCCGTCAAATCGACAAAGCGGCAGGCTTGCAATGTGGAAGTTCTTGTTTGCTTGCCCGTACCTGCGCCTATTTCCACCACGGTTATTTCACCCGGTGAATGCACGTTGACATTCCAAAACTACAATACGGCTGTAATATGGTTCGTTACATCTAATAACCCTAAAGAAGGATTCGGTCAGGGCACTTATAAGTTTACTTCTGTTTCCGACAAATACGACGTTATGATTGTAGAATATGCAAACAGCTTCCCTGCATTAGACGACAACAGCGATTTAACAGGCGATTACAAAGGCTATGCAGGTAACGATAACGGGGCGGGCGACGGCAAAAACTTTATTTTCACAAGAGAACTGTCGCAAAGATATGTTGGCGTAACTTTGGAATACAGAATAATAATCAAAGACGAAGTTATAGACTATCCCTTACAGATTAAAGTCAACATTGAAAGAACCGGAGATGCACTTGAAAAAGAAATTGAGCGAAAAACCGCAACGACGGACGTTTCCGAAAAATTTGCCGACCAGCAAGGCACATTTACCTGGATGCCCGCTAACGGTTCTTTGGAAACCGTCCGCCACGATGACGGAAAATGGTTCGTTAAACTTCCAGACGGCACGGAGAAACCTTTAGTCATAGCGATAACCAAGAATTTGCGCGAATGGCATTATTCCTTTGCAACGATTGAATATTGGGGTGAAAAAGAACAAATATCCGATACAAGAGTTAACAACGCCCTTACCGTTTACGAAGATTTGTCAACTTTAGACACTACATGGAACTATACCGGCTTTATTGAAAAATACGCAGGCTATACGGACGCAAGCAATGTTGAGCACGATGGCTACGTTAACAGCGACGGCGTATATCAGGTAAACGATGAATTGAAGCTGTTCCTCGATAGGTATATGAACCAACATTATTCAAGCGTAACAGGTAGTATGACTAAACCCCTGCACCCTTGGCTTTTGGGTTGCGGTTATTACGCAGACGACGCCGAAGCGTAAAACTTATTAAAGGCATATCCGCCCGTACAGTTAAAAGTACGGGCGGTTTACTTAATAAAATATTCATAATTATACATTTATTAACGGAATATTCAAAAAATATTATAGTTTTTTGATTAAAACGTTTGCACATTATATAAAATAATGATAAACTATCTATGAATTAAAATTTGGAGGTTTTACTATGAGTAAACACTTAAAAGCTTTTATGATTGCTTTATTTACCGTTTGTATGACGGCGTGTCTCGGTATTTTTGCGGCAGCCTGCAACAATGATCCAGACGAAAATAAAGATACTTTCCCTACGTCTGTAAGCATAACCGTTAAGCTTGACAATAATACCGCCGCACAGGGCGTGTGGGTCCAGCTTTGCGTAGTTGGTGAAAACGGTACGCTTGGCGCTTGCCTTGAACCGGTCGGAACTGACGCTCAGGGCGTTGCGACGATTACGAGAGGTATTGACGAAGCTAACGGCAAGATATACGAAGTTCATCTTACCGCAATCCCCGAAGGGTATCAGTACGTTGATGCAAACGGTACGCCTTACGAAAAAAGTAAAGGCGTCCACGTAGATATAACAGACCCCTCCGCTTTGACTATTACCCTCGCTAAAAAAGTCGACCCTTCCACCGCTTTAACGCTCGGCACCCCTATAAATGCGGTTGCAGGACACAATTACGTGTTTACCGCAACCGAAGAAGGTTTCTACAAAATAACAGTTGACAACACAGACGTCAACTGGACAATTAACGGCGTTACCCAATTCAATTCAACCGAAAGCAGCTTAACCATTAAGGCAAACGAATCGGTTAATGTGACGGTTGGAGGTCCTTGCACGCTGCTCATTGCTAAAACTGAGTCTACTGCAGAAGGTACGGCTGAAAATCCCAAGGAGCTTACGTTAGGCACAACGGCAAATTTCACGGTAGAATTGGTTGAGCAGGAAAACAGATGGGGTCAACCCGATCCGGAAACCGGAAAGCTTCCAACGTTATTGACGTGGGAAGCTTACCACTTCTCTTTTACAGCGACCACGGCGGGCACATATAAAGTTACGTTAACTCTTGGGCTTGCTAATGACGATATCGACCCTGATATTTATGCTAAGGATTATTCACATTATCCCGACGTCCCCGAATCAAGTTCTAACGATAATGAACTTTGTTTCACTTATACGCTTAACGCTGATACCGAATATATAATCTCATTCGGACCCGCTGTCGACGATTATGCTAACCTCGTTAGCGATGGCACTACGTCTTTAAATTATACTGTAAAGATTGAAAACGTATAAATAGCCGCATCGAAACTCACACAAAAAGCCCCGCTTGGCGGGGCTTTTTGTGTGCCGAGGTTGACATTATTCATCTGCAGCATTTTGCTTAATTATTTAGTGCTTCCAACACTGCTTTTTCAAGATCAGCGTAAGACATTTTTCCTTGACGGACGGAATTGATTCTACCTTCTTTATCCAGTATTACGGTCATAGGCCAAACGCTTTTGCCACCGAGAGAATCAAATAACGGAGCCGTGCCCTGATTTAATACCTTATCGTCCTGAGCGAATATCAAAGAGTAATCGCCCCAACCTTCCGAATTTATAAGACTTTGCACGTCGTCGTATTCGTATCCAATCTGGTGGAATGCCACGACTACTACTTCATCGGAATAATTTACCTGCAATTCGTTAAACTCGGGAAGTTCCTCTTTGCACGGCGTACACCAAGTTGCCCAGAAATTCAAAACTGCGACTTTGCCGTAATTATCTGAAAGGGAAAACTCTCCCGCCGTTTCTCCTTCATAAGTTTGTACTGTGAACGCGGGACACTTATCGCCGACGCCGTAAACGAAGATTTCCTGTTCCTTTGCAAAGAAGTTGTAGTACACGAGCGCAGATACCAAAATCAACGTTGCAAGCGCCCACGCCGCTATTTCAAGCCATTTGTTGCGTTTCCTAACCCTTGACGCAGCTGAGCTTTCAACGGGCTTTGCAACTTCGCCTAAGCTGCTTTCCTGCTCTTTAACCTCGCTTGACGGCACGGGGTCGGGTTCGACGACCGTTACAGCCATAGCAGAAACCGAATTAACTTCCGTTACTTCAGCATCGCCTGCAAGCTGTACAGTCGTCCCCTTCTCTAAAATAGAGTTCAGCGTGGGTTGGGCTTCTTCCTCTTTCTCTATAGCGTTGGAGTGAAGGAAGATTTGCGAGCCCTTCCAGCTTATTGCCTGCGTGGGGCAAACTGCAATACACTCTCCGCAGTTGATACATTCGTGGTCGCCGACGCGCTTTATATCCATCTTACAATGGCTTACGCACAGTCCGCAATCGGTACATTTTGATTTATCCAACTTTACGCCGATAAGCGCAAACTTATTGAAGAAACCGTATATCGCGCCGAGAGGGCACAGAAAGCGGCAGAAAAATCTGAAACAGAATATGCTGAGTACTATTATTGCAATCAATAAAAAGAATTTCCAGGTAAATAAGCCGCTCAGCATTGCAAAGAAGTCTGCGTTTTCGGGATGGACGAGAAGTCCTATTCCTCCGCCGAACGTTCCTGCAGGGCATATATACTTACAGAAAGTCGGAGATTGAAGCATTATCGGAATTACGATAACGAGCGCTACCAACAGAATATATTTTAAATATGTAAATACCCTTGAAACCCTATTCTTTCTAATCTTCGGAGTTTTAATTTTATACAACAGCTCCTGACCGAGCCCAACGGGACACAAGAAACCACAAATCGTTCTGCCGAGTAATATTCCGAATAAAGCCAAAATGCCCAAGACGTAATACGGGGCTGTGGTGCCGGAAGCCGCAAGAGCGTTTTGCAAAGAACCCAACGGACACGCTCCTACCGCGCCGGGACAGGAATAACAGTTGAACCCCGGAACACAGGCATATTTAGTATTGCCGGTATATATTCTGCCGTTAACGAACCCTTTTATATTGGCGTTATACAAAAGTGCGGCGTAGACTTGAATAAGCCGCCTTTTACTTGGCTTATGCCGCACGAACCAATCTTTAATTTTTATAAAAAAACTCTTGAATTTTGCTTTCATTTTAGCCAAGACCTATACATTCGGTACAAATATTGATAGCTTTGACGAGTACGTCGCGTGCGCCCTCGTTAAAAATGCCGAGAATAACGAACGTTACTGCAAGAGCCGCAACCCCCACCCTGATGCCGAGCAAGGTATACTTGTTTGCAAAAAACTTATTTACTGCCGCTATCGCAGCGTTGGGTTTAATATCGGCTTGAATTACGGGATTACCCTTATAGGACGACATCATACGCTTTATCGTGCTAATTTCGCGGATTTGGCTTTCCCTTTCGTACAACGTTATCCAAACGCAGCTTATAAGCGCGACAGACACGCAAGGAAGAACCCACAGCATCATATTGAGCATTGCGTCGTTTGCAGTCAAGCCCTTGAAATTAGCGGGCTGCAACAAATAAACGGCGCTTGCTACGGCACAGGCAAAACAGACTGCCGTACAGATTATATATGCAACAAGGCGGTTTCGCTTTTCGTCGCGCAGTTGCTTCATTTCGCCGTCGTACTTCTCTCCGCCGCCTGCGGGAATGCGAGTGCTTAAACGCCTTAACGTTGCATCTTCCTGAGGGATTTTATCGGGTTTTTCGTCATAGGTATAGACAAGCGATAAAACGAAGCCCGCAATTATCGCCGCAATCCAAATATAGAATACTATCGATACGGGGAAAAGGCGGGCAGCGACGATTTCTCTTGAATACGCACCCTGCTCCCAGTTGCCGTCGGATAAAATACCCACCGCAGCAGCTATGAAAAGCGTGCCCAAAACCGCCGTGAATACGCTTAAAAATACGCCGTAAAAGTAACGGATTCTTTTTGCTTTCACCTCTTTACCTCCCGTTTTTTATATTTTACATTATTATAATAAAAAGGGCGTATATAGTCAAGTATTTTCATATTTCGGCGGGGTGTTAAATTTTGGGTTAATACTTTTAAAATATAGCGGCGGAGTTGCCTATTTGGCAACTCCGCCGTAATTCCTTACCGTATTTTTATTCTTCCCAGTCGCATACAAGACGGGGCAATTCGCCGTCTACGGCTACCCAAGCCGTCCAACCGTCGAAAGTTGCCGCTGTTTTGATCTGCTCTTCCGTCTTGAATGCGGAAGCGTACTTATCTGCGGAGAATCCGTCACCCGGAGCCGCGTGTACAGGCGAACTTACAGCATCTTTAAACGCTATACAATTTTTTACTTCGCCGCCAATCCAACGGGCTACCATAATGCGAGGATTACTGTTAGCGCTCGAATTAGGTGCCACGTCGCCAAGTCCAACGTTAAATACGCAATTTTCTATAACGCCACCGCCGAATTTAGCGCCTATTGAACCGATATACGCTTCGTTACCCGTACCCCTTGCGCTAATCGTACCTTCAAAATAGCAGTTACGAATCGATGCGCTACCGTCAATTTGACGTATTAAGCCGCCGTACATAAACGAATTGCTTCCGTTAATATCAAAACCTATGAAATTAACATTTTCCACAACCGTCAAGCCTACCAGAATTGAGATAAATCCAGCTTCACGGTCTGTAAAGTTCGTCTTGATATTTTTAATTGAATATCCCCTGCCGTCCAGATGTACGCTATCCATATTACCCAAATAATTTGACGTAATTTCTATATCCGCAAAATCCAAATCATTTGCAAGATACCAGTTCGTTCCGGGGACTGTAATAGTCTTCAATGTATCGGGTGTGTCGACGGGTCTCCAAGAGCCTTGTGCCGTGAACGCGTTTACTTCACAGGTTACAGTATAATCTATTCCGTCTACCGTTCTAGTTGCGGTTATCGTCGATTTACCTACTGCCGAAGTCGTAAGTTTACCCGTGTACTTACCGTCAGAAAATCCGCCAACGACCGAAATTGCCGAAGGATTGGATGAAGTCCAAACCACGTCGCTTGCCGCAGGTGAAGCGGGCATCGGGTCAAGAGTAACTTCCAAAGTCCAAGCGTTGCCGCTTCCACCCACGTGAAGGGAACGTTTTTCAACGTTGATGCTTATTGCAACTTTGGCTTCGACAACGGTTATTTCAACCTCTTCGTAAACCGCGGTTACGTCGTCGTAAGAGATTGACGAGGTTACGCGCACGGTCGCCGTACCTTCGCCCGTTGCGGTTACTTTGCCGTTTTCAATCGAAACCACGTCGCTGCCGCTTACAACCGAAAGGGTAAGTTCACCCTTGCTTGCTTCGGCTATTTCCGAAACGCTGAGTATACCGCCCGTGAACAGGTTGAAGTTTTGAGCTTTAAGCTCGATTTCTACGGGTACATAGGTTACGGTTACGATGCAGGTTGCCGTCGTATGATTGCCGTTGCCGTCGTCGTCCTTAGACGTTGCCGTAATGGTTGCGGTGCCGTCCGCACCGTGGGTGGTCACTTTGCCGTTTTCATCAACCGTTGCCACGCTTTCGTTATCGGAAGTCCAGGTTACGCCGCTGTCCGAATTGCCAACGGTTACGGTAAGGGTTGCGGTATCGTCGCGATCAAGCGAAAGCGACGTTTCGGAAATTTCTACGGTAATTACTATCGTAGTTTTAACTTCTATGGTGATACTGTCAAACTTCGTGGGATCGTTTTCGGAACGGACGGTGATCGTTACTGTACCTGCTCCCACAGCGGTTACGAGTCCGTCGGTAACGGTTGCAACGCTGCTGTCAGAGGTTTCCCACTCGTATTTGCCGCAGTTCACCGTTGCGTTTAATTGCTTTGCGCCGTTAAGTTTAAGCTCTGAAATCTTATCCTCGTTGTTGATTGAAATTTCAATTGCAGTTACGGTTACGGTGCAGGTTGCAAAGACGGTTTCGTCGTTTACCGATACGGCCTTAACAGTGACGGTCCCGTCCTTAACCGCCGTTATAACGCCGTTTGCAACCGTTGCAATCTTGGTATCGCTTGAAATCCACTTGATTGCGCGCTCTTCTTCGGTAAGCTCGGTAGGGGTTACCGTTGCTGTAAGCGTTTCGGTTTCTCCTACGAAAAGCTCAGCGGTCGTTTTGTCAAGCTTAATTTTTAAGGGTTCGGTTACGAGTGCGCCCTTTAATACGGGAAGCTGTCCGTCGATAATTACCCAGCCCTCATCCCAGCTTTCGTCAAAGGTCGAAGCCGATTTAAGCTGAGCTTCGGTTTTTTCGGTTGCGCCGTTGGTAGCCGAATACGTACCTTTACCTTTAAGAAGGAATATATTCTCTACGTTGCCGTTACCGGGTTTCTCAAACCACGCGGGAAACTTTTGCCCGCTTGCGCCGTTTTCACAGGTTACCTTTAAAATTATATTCCTTACAGTACCGTTATTGTTGTGGTGAACGAGGGCGCATTGATTTGCGGAGCCCGAGAAAGTTATATCGAGGATACAGTTCTCAACGGTTCCGTCCGCTGCGCCTATCCACGTGCCGAACAAGCCGTCAAAGTTGCCGTTACCGTTAAGCACGCAGGATATTTCGATATTCCTCATATAGCCCTGGAACTGCGTGAACAGTTTAGGCGTACTGAAATTGCTTACTTTATAGCCCAAGCCGTTTATTTTTGCAAACTCGTTAAGCGTATTTACCGTTTCGCCGCCCATATCGATATCATTGACGATGAAGTACGTGCCGTTGCCGATATTCTTGAACTGTGCGGGCGTGGACACTTCGGTTGCGCCTGCGGGTTTGTCGTAGACTTGAATTACCATCGTAGCGGTCTTATCTCCGACTTTTGCGGTAATGGTAGTTTTACCTACCGCAATGCCGTTTACAGTGCCGCTTGCGTCAACAGTTGCAAAGTGAGGATTGCTCGAAGTCCAGTTTACCGTGCCGCCCAAAGCTTTGAAATCAATTTTGTACGTGCCGCCGACACTTACGGAGCGCGCACGAAGCGCAAGCTCTATATAACCGTCGCCGTATACCGTGATGGTAACGCTGTCCGTTGCAATTTTGCCGTTTTCGGTCGTAAAGGTTGCGGTTATGGTAACTTCGCCTTCGCCTTTTGCGGTTACTTTGCCACTATCGTCAACGCTCGCTACGCCGCTGTCCGAAGAAGACCAGCTTACCGAGCCGTCGTCTCTATTCACTCTGGTAGTCAGAGTTAAAGAATTATTTATCTTTAAGCCTTCCGAAACTGCCGACTTATTAGTTATTTCAACTATAGGTTCGGGTTGAGTGTCGGGAAGCTCAACCGTTATCGTGCAGCTTGCAAACTTCGTGTCGTCCTTGACGGAGGTTGCGGTTATCACAGCTATGCCCTCGCCGACAGCCGTTACGGAACCGTTTTGGTCAACGGTTGCAACGTCTTCGTTATCCGACGACCAAATTACGCCTTTGTCTGCTATGGGAAGCTTAGTCGGCTTTACGGTCGCAACGAGGTCCAAGAAACTGCCTTTATAAATAGTTTCAGCCGTCGTGTTGAGAACAACTCTGAGTTCGCCGATATTGCCGCCGTTCTTCAATACGGGGATTTCACCGTCTTCTATTTGCCATACGGTCCCGTCCCAATCAGCATACAGCGAAGCCTGTTTAAGTTCTGCTTCGGTCTTGGATTGCGGTCCGAATACCTGCGCAACTTTGCCTTCCAAAACCGCACAGTAGGAATTGCTCCAAGCGCCGTTGAGGAAACAACCCGCGTAAATATTTTCTTTGTTTAACGGATTTCTGACGAGCATAATTACGTTGTTTATAACGCTTGATCCGTCGGTATGGTGCGCAATAGTCGCCATATTGTTTTCGTTTACCGTAATATCGAAACGACAATTTTCGACTTTACCCAAAACGAATTGTCCGAAAAGTCCGTTGAACTCCGCGCCGCGACCAGAAGTACAGGTTATGGCAAGATTTCTTACCGTGCCCTTTCTGTCAACGCTCCCGAAAAGACCGTTGCATGAGAAGTTCATAATCTCGTAACCTCTGCCGTCGAACGTGCCGTTGAAGTTGCCCATAGAGCTGTTCAACGTTGCGCCGTCGAAGTCGATATCGCCGGTAAGGTACATATTTTTATTTTCGTTGCCAGATTTGAAAGCCGCAACGAGCGAAGCTTTATCCGAAATAACGAGCCAATCGGCATAGGGGTCGGGTACGTTTACTGTGCATTCCGCAGTGCAATCGGGGTCTTTTACACTCGTTGCGACTATAACCGCAGTACCGTAGATATCGCCGAGAGAGGTTACAACGCCGTTTTCGTCAACGGATACGACGGTTTCTCCAGATTTAACGGACCAAGTGACTTTTGCGTCGTCGTCCTGCTGTTCGGGGGTTATCGTTGCCGTAAGAGCAAGTGAAGATTTAGGCTGAAGGGTGAGCGTATCTTCCACCTCGACGCCCTCGTTAAATATCGTTACAGTTAAAATTTCTTCCTTGACTTTTACGACGCACAGGGCGCTTGCGGAAGCGTAACTTGCCGTAATAGTTGCTTCACCTTTAGCGACTGCGGTTACCAAGCCCTCTTCGCTTACCGTTACCGCATCCTCGTTATCCGAATACCATTCAACGTCGCCGTTGGAATCCGCTTCAAGCTGGAATGTGTTTTGCCCTTCTTCCAAGGTGAGCAAGACCATTTCTTTATTTAAAACTACATAAGGGTCGGTAACTATTACCGTACAGGTTGCGGAAGCGTTACCGCCCGAAACGGTAATTTTTGCAACGCCGCCCGAAACCGCCGTAATAAGCCCTGTTGGGGATACTGTTGCAACGGAAGGATTTGATGACGTATAAGTCAGCGACGACGTTACATTGGTCTCAACGGACAGCGTTGTCGTAGTGCCCGCAAGCAAGCTTACACTTGTTTTATCAAGATTGATATACGCGCCCGGTTTGACGGTCACGGCGCAAATCGCCAAGTTTGCGCCCGCTTTTACCGTAATTACCGCAGCGCCTGCACCAACGCCTTTTACCGTTGCCTTGTTCGCGCTTGAACCGACGGATACGGTTGCAACGGAAGAATTGGAAGACGCCCACTCGGGCGTTTCGTTCACGTTGGCAATCGTAAGCGTTAAAACTTCAACGTTGCCACCTGCGGTGAGGTCCACGCTTGTTTTATCAAGCGTGAATACGGGGTCGGTAACCTGCTCTTCCGTTGAGCAGGCTGCGAACATAGCCGGAATAAGCAAAACCGACATTATAGCGGCTAATATCCTCAGCATCTTTTTCATGATAAAATTTCTCCTTACCTTATCACTATGCAGCTTTTCCCTGGTTAGTATTGCGGCGTTCACGGATAATTTCGTGCGGCCACTTAATTTTGAATTTACGAACGACGATATCTAATAGAAACAGAACGATACTTAATATTAAAAACGTAAGTTGCGGGTTAAACGTACTACGCGTTACCTCATTCTGTCTTCCGAACAGATTCTCCGCAGAGAACAACACTGAACCGTTGCCGTTTTCCGCTACGCTTTCAAGGAAACGGAAACACTCGGTATCGTCGGCAAACGCGGAATATTCCGCCGAATAAGATAATACCGTGTATACTGAAGTTTCCGTCGTCTCCCCCGCGCCGCTTTTCGTTATCTTAATCTCGTAAATGCCGACCGTACGGGTATCGAAAACGCCCGCATAGAGGTTGCCCGTCTGCTTTTCAAGGTTAATTTGGGAAATTTGCCCGTCGGGTGAAATAAGCTGCGCCGTTACGGTTTGACCTTCCGCCGTATCAGTGTAGACGCGGATTTCAGACGTGAAGTTGACGTTGGTTATTTCCGCCTTTATCTCTGCATAGATCTGGTTCGTTTCCGTTGGCAAAAGACTGCCTACGGAATTTATTATGAATTTTTTGCCGTTGTCGTCGGATAAAAACTTGTCAGACCACTTACCGCTTAAATCGCTCATAAAGCTGCCGACCCTGCCCGCACCGCGCTGCCACTCGGCGTAAATGGGGTTACCTTCATAGCCTAGCACCATTATAGCGCCGTCTTTCATTCTCGTGCCGTAGAAGCCGCCGAGCTCGGGAAGCTCGGTAATGCCCGAAACCGCCGCAGCGGTAATACTGGTTATTTTCGGCGTTGCTTTAATTTCGTTTTCATACTGGCTTGCGGCAACGGTGGTTTCCTCCACCATTATTCTTTTAAGCTCCGTCTCACGCGAGACGTTGTAAAATCGCCCGCCGCCGCGCTCAGCCATTTCCTCTGCAGTTTCAGTGGATACGTCGGAGCCCAACGCTATCGTTGAAAGAGTTACGTCCATACGCGCTATTCTATCAATTTCATTCATAAAGTTGGCTTCGCTGTCCCCTACCGGCACACCGTCGGTAAGGAAAATGATATGCTTCATTTCGGTTTCTTTGAAACCTAAAAACATACCTTCCGCGGCTTTAAGCGCGTTGGTGTAATGGGTTCCCTGTTCCGATATCTTAATTCCCTCCCTTATCTGACGTATAATAGACTCCTTACGAGATAAGGGTGACATTTCCACAAGCCGCGTTGCTTTATTATTGAAGGTTACTACGCCGACGTAATCGTCTGGCCCCAACGCTTCAACACTGGCAATTGCAGCTTCTTTTGCAAGGTCTATTCGCTGTGACGAGCTGCCGGAAGGAGTTTCCTTCATACTGGTGGAACAGTCGATTACGAGTATAAGTCCCAGAGTTCTTGCCTCGGTATTGGCAATGACGGGCAGCAGCTCCTGATATTTAGTGCCCTCCATATCCTCTTGCTTATAAGCTTTGTCGCCGCCGACTGTATAGAAACCGCCGCCGTAGATTTCAACGTACTCGGTTAAAATATCGTCAAACCCTGCGGGAAGGTCGGCGTTGGCAACGTTTGCAAACACGACCTCGTCATACCTGCACAACTCTTCAAGCGTTTTAGGCAATCCGTCAAGAGTTATTTTCGTAATGTCGTATTCGCCGCTTAAAATACTTTCTAACCGTGCGGTTTCGTTGCCCGTACCGTCGACTAGCAAAACTTTATTGGAGGACTCCACATCGATATAAGAATAATATACGTTGTTTTGCGAAAGGGTATCGTTTTCCGCCGTAACTTCCGCGCGGAATTCGTGGAATTTTGGAGTTACTAAAGTGTAATTGAATTGGCAGTGCTCCGTTCCTCCGCCGAGCACTACTTCCTGTCTGTCGTAATATTCGCCGTTATCGTAGAGCGTAACAATGGCGGAGCCTGCGGAAGCGCTTTGCAATTCTACGGTGATTTGAGACGTTTCTCCGACGGCAATTCTTTGCGGCACTTCCAGCGAATTTATCTGCACTTCGCTTTTATAGCCCTTAGGCGAGAAGCATACTGTATCCACACGCGTACCGCCGTCTGCAAGAGTTTTAACTACGGCAAGCGCGTTACCGTCGGTCTGCAAGCCGTCCGAAAGCACGATTATGCGCCCCGAAGAAGGGTCGGCAAGCTTATCACGGGCAAATAAAAGCGCCGTAGATATATCCGAAGCGTTTCCCTCGGGCTTGTCGGTTTCAGACTTTGCAATATAGTTTTCGTAAGCCTGTGCGCCGTTGCCGTTTAACTCTGCAGCGTAGACCTGTCCGTTAGCAAACGTTACTATGCCTAAGCGGTAGCCCTCCTCGCTTTCGTCGACTATATCCCGAATGAACGAATTCATATCGTCTTCGGACGCCTTGTTGCTGTCCGAAACGTCAACGAGCAAAATTACGTCGTTTTTGATGGATACGCTCGTGTACTCGAAGTTCATTCCGCAGAGCATAAATACGCACAACAATAATATCACGGAGTGTAACACTAGGGACACGACGCGGCTAGTGGTTCTTCTGTGCTGCTTTGGAAGTCTGAAATAGGGCCAGAGCATCAGCGCGAACGCAGGTATAAGCAAAAACAGGAGCCATGGAATTTTAAAACTTACGCTGAGCGCACAAAAGGCGTTAATACTGTTCACGATACTGTAACCCCCATTCCACGCAGACGAGCGCTAAAAGCACAGCGGCAAAATAAACGTAAATATCCATAGTGTCGTTCTCGATTTCGGTATCGGTACCGACGCTTGATATGACTATGGGATTTACGAGCATATCTCCCGTAAAATTGAATAGGCTTTCGTTTTCGGGCAAACGCACGAAGTAGCTATCCTCAACCACTCTGCCCGACGCAAGAGTTTGCGTAACCGTAAAAGCGCCCGCTTGTGTTGCATCTAAAACTACGGGGAATTCCGTGTAATCGGTCTTTTCCTCTTCGCCCGATGCGTATTTGGCGCTGATTGACACGATTTCGGCGTCAGCTTTAGTGTTCACGGTTACTAAGTCGCCTACGTTATATAAGGTATTATCGACGGTATGAGCCATCGAATAGCTGCAAAGATTGTTTATCAACAAAGGGAAATCGACTAATAGCACGGGGAGCGTCGACATATGCAGGTCGAACGCAAGCACAACGGTTTTAACGCCGCCAATATCTCTTGCAAGCAAAACGGGATCGCCGTTGCACTTTAATATGCTTTCGTACCCCGCATAGCTTACCGCACGGGAATACTCCGTCGCTTTCATCGAAGAAACGGACACGCCGTTCATTATCTTTTTGTAAGTTTCGCCGCTTACGTTATCAGCGGTGAGCGCGTAATTTCCGCTACGCGTACCGTTAAATGAAATACCCCACTTGGAAACAGGAAGGTCACGGGGCGGGTTAATGAGCCAAACCGTGCCGTCCGTAGGTATTTTTTCGGGATAAGTACCGTCGTAAATATACAGGTCGTAACCGCTCGTCTTTGCAGGAGCGGGATCCTTGGTCTCCTCCGTGTCTTGCTCGGGTTTCGTTACCAAATCGACCTGACATCTTTCAACGGAGTGCAACGCACTGTATAAAAAGCCAGGGTCAACACTGTCAAGCTGAACTTTGAACTTAGACGTATTTGCTCTGTAAATGTAAAACTCGTTGTCGTAAACAAAACTGTCGTCCGCAACCAAATGCACGTCCGCACTATCGTATTCGTTTATATCAAGAGCGTCCCATACGACGGACACAGTTTCATCCGCTTCGCATTGCGCAAGCTTGGGAAGCCGAGCTTTGCCGTCAACGTTGAGGTTTACCGCAATTTCGGCAGACCTGCCGTAGCTTGCTACCTTTGCGGTAAAGATATATCTCCCTTTCTCTCTCTTGGCGGAAAAATCAAGGACTGCGGCGTTCCACTCTGAGCGCGCCATATTTACCACCGTAACCTTGCCCGCGTCCGCATAGTCGCAGTCGGTATAAAGGTAAACATCTGCCTGAGGGTTTTCTTTCAGCACTTCTTCGGCAAGAGACATGGCTTCTTCAACGTCTGAACTTGCAAAAGTACACTTAGCTTCGGAAAGCTTTTGTTTAATATAGCTTGCGGAATCGGAGCGGCGAACTACGAAAGAAGCTTCTTCCCCCGCTAAAATTACCGTGAACTTATCTCCCTCTACCGCGGTTTTTTCGGCAAGACTGCCTATTTCGGTAACGGCTCGGTCAAAACGGCTTTTGCCGCCGTCCTCGGCAAGCATTGAAGCGGACGCTTCAAGCACCACTATCTTTTCACCCGTTTTAGTAGCAAGCACAACGAGAGGCTGCGCCATCATAAAAGCCATTACTATAATTATAATTATTTGAACGACTAAAAGCAGTGAGCTTTTAAGCCACTGCAAAGGCACTTTGCGCTTTTGGTAACGCAAGGACAGCTTCCATACGTAAGTGCTGGAAACTTTTTTGTCCTGATATTTGGGTTTTAGGATATAGATGAGTATGAGTGCAGCGATAGCAATCAGACCCAACAAACCCAAAGGAAGCGCAAATTTCATCTGATAGTACCCGTTAAATACATCCGTTCAAATAAAAGCTTTTCGATAGGTTCGTCACAGGTGACCGATAAAAAGTCAACCTCACGCGAGGAGCAAAATCTTTTGATATCGTCTATAAAGTCCTTTAAAGCTTCTTTATAAGCTTTTATGTGACTTTTAGTTATTTTCATTTTAATATGTCTGTCGTCCATGGGGTCTTGCGCCTCCAAATCGACGAGACGGATTCTACCGTTGTATTCCGGATCCACCTCTTCGGGAGAAAGAACCTGAATAAGCATAACCTGTCTCTTCTGGAACAGTAGAAAGTCAACCGCCTTTTTCCAGTTGCTTTCGGTCATAAAGTCCGAAATTATGACGGTAAGACCGTTATTGGAACCGGGATGCGGGCAATTTATTATCGCCTTTTCCAAATCGGAGCTACCTTTGAACTGCAAGGTATCGAACTTGCCTATACCGCGGAAAAAAGAGTTTTTGCCCGTAATCGTTCCGCATAAATCTTCAGCTACGTCGCCCTTTATAAGTCTTATGGACGTTCTGTCCATATTCCTTACCGAAAGGTAGCCTATTGCGGCGGCAATCCGCATAGCGTAAAGCGCTTTGTTCTCATCCGCTTTCTGCATGGAAGCGGAGCAGTCCAAAAACGTCTGGATATGCATCTGACGTTCGTCAACAAACAGTTTTATGAAATATTTTTCAAAACGGCTGTACAAATTCCAGTCGATACGGCGGATGTCGTCGCCAAGAACGTATTCGCGGTAATCTGCAAACTCCACGGTCGAGCCGTGGAAGTGCGTTTGGTGATTGCCGCCGAAGTAGCCCTGCATATTCGTGCGGACGTAGAGCGCCGCCGCTTCGAGCCTATTCAGGAATTTGTCGTCAATGACCTTTCCCATCTTTATTTTTTCTTACCGCCGAACAAACCGCGCTTTGCGGGCTTTTCGGAAGTTTCTCCGTCCGTCGCCGTCTTTTCGACGGGGTCGTTATTTTCCGCAGGCTTTTCCTTAGGAGCATCTTTTACGGGTTCCGAGCCCGTTTTTAGCTCGCGGATAATCTCGTTTACTATATCGTCTGCCGACACGTTATCCGTAACGGCTTCAAAAGTGAGCTTAATTCTGTGACGGAGCACAGGGCAAGCCAAGGCGTTCAAATCGTTATAAGAAACGTTATAGCGTCCGTTCATAAGCGCGCGCACCTTTGCCGCCGATATGATTGCCTGCGCTGCACGGGGCGAAGCTCCGCAACGTATGTATTTTTTAGTTATCTTGGCGGCGTGCTCGCTTTCGGGCTGGGTTGCAAGGGTAAGTTTGAGCGCGTAAGTCATAACCTCCTTGGCGACGGGGATTTCTTTTGCGGTGGTGCGCATATTTAAAAGCTGCTCCGCATTGCAAGCCGCGTCCGCGGTTTCGTCCATAGTGACCTGCGTCATTCCGACTATCTGCCCGAGCTCTTCAAGATTGGGGTAAGTTACCAAAAGCTTGAACATAAACCTATCCATCTGCGCTTCGGGCAGGGGATAGGTTCCGTCCTGCTCTATGGGGTTTTGGGTTGCAAGTACGAAGAACGGCTCTTCAAGCTTTCGGGATACGCCCATAACAGTAACTTTGTGTTCCTGCATGGCTTCGAGAAGCGCAGACTGCGTTTTGGGAGTTGCGCGGTTGATTTCGTCCGCAAGGATAATGTTGCTGAAAATTGGTCCTTTCTGGAATTGGAACTGCGAGTTGCCCTTTTCGTCCTTTACTATTATGTTGGTACCCGTCACGTCCGCAGGCATAAGATCGGGGGTAAACTGGATACGGGAAAACGGAAGGTCGAAAACGCGCCCCAAAGTACGCACGAGCCTAGTTTTACCAACGCCGGGCACGCCTTCCAACAGGACGTTGCCGCCGGCTATCATTGCAATGACGGTGTATTCCACCACCTCTTTCTGCCCTATGACGTCGCGCCCGATTTCTTCGTATATCTTTTTACACTGTGCGCTGAATTGCTGTAAATCCTTTTCCTGAACCATTTTTATCTCCCTCTGTTAATTAATTTAAAAGACCTATATAGTTTTCTATAATCCGACGTTCTTCGTCCGTCAGATTTCCGCTTGCCAAAAGCTCAAGCGCCTTCTTGTAATATTCGTCATAAACGTCAATATAGGGCGTTTTGCCATCGATAACTGAGTCGTATACGATTTCACCGTCGGCGGAAGGATGAGAGGGCTTATTCGCCTCAGCTTCTTCCTCATCCTCGTCTTTTTTATCGTCCTCTTCATCTTTTGGCGGCGCCGTTTCCTGACCGAGATTAGTCATCGCGTCGTCCATCGTGTCCTGAATATCTTTATCTAGCTCGTCAACGTCGTCCTTATTGTCTTTAATGGCGTCAAGCGCGTCTTTTATAGCATCCTGCACTTCCTGATTGACTTCTGCGTCAGACTTAGGCTCTTCACCTTCTTCTTCGGGAGGAGGCGGTATAGCTTTTAGGAAAGCTTCCGCAAGCTTTTCAAGCGCTTCGGCAAGCTCTTCGTCCACCGCTTCCGCATCGTCTATCGACTGCAAGATGTCCTCTGCCGTCTGTTTCAACTGGTCGTATTTTTTCTGCCCCGCTAAAACTGCTATCGAGTTATACATATCTTCGAAAGCTTTTTCGATTTTCGTAATATCCCCCGAATCCAACGCTTCGCCAAGCAATTTAGTAGTGTCGTGCTGCTGCAACTGATAGGGAATATCGTTCTCTAAAATCTTGTGTATTTTTTGCGCGGTTTCAGATATCTTTGCAATTTTAACTTCCGTGGTATCAGTCGGTTTAAGGCTTTCCTCCAAATCGTCAACCATACCGTTGAGTTTATCGCGCAAAGAAGTCTGTATTTTTGCGTCCGCGATAATCTTGCGGAGATCTTCAAGCATTTGCTTAATTATCTTGTCTTCTTCCGAAAGCTCGGGGGGTTGACCCGCCGCGGCTTCTTTTTCAGCTTCTTGCCGCTTATACTCCTCCGCCTTTACGGTGGAAAAAGACATCATTAAAATTGCCGCGCAAGCGATTGCCGCCATAAACGAAGCAAGTATTATGAATACTTTAGTCTTTGCAAACTTCATTCTTTTGGGCGTAACGCTTTGAAGAATAGCCGCCGTATCCTGTCTTTGCATTTGGGCAATCAAGTTGTCGCTGTCGGCGAACTCAATCATAGTTATAACGCGCTCGTCAAGACCCATTCCGTCCACGCGGGAAGCCGTTTTATCGAGCGTGGTGCGGAATATCTTAAAATAAAACAGCACGGAGAAACCGACCGTTGCGGCAGCCCATACGCCAAGCGCTATCCATATCGCGTTAAATTTTGTTGCAAAAGATATTATGCTGACGAGTATGCAGAGCATAAAGCCCGCAATGAGCGCTAATACAAGCGACTTTACAATCGCTTCTAACGTCAGTTTTCTTTGGTAGCCCTTTAAAAGTTTTTCTTCACGTGTTAAAGGGCGCTTTTTCATTTTTGCCATTTCGTCCTCTTGCTCCTTATCAATTAAAAAGTATACGCTTTGCTTGCGGAAACTTTGGTTTTAGCGGAAGGGATAAATTCGTTTTTATTATCCTCGAAATTGAACGAGAAACCGAACGTACCGCCGCTTACCACTCTATCGTTATCTGCCGCGACCTGTCTTAAAACGCCTTGAACGTGACTCGCGGCTATTTCGTGACCGAGCAGCGTTACCGACAACTCTCCGCGCCCCGCGTACTCTCCGTCCATATAAACGTTGAGCCAAAGCGTAACTTTATCCGCAATTTCGCTAAGACTGTCGGCGTTATAAAATTCAAGTACGGGATTAATCATATTGCGTTCGTTCTGAAGAACGATGAGCGCGTCAACCGTATGTCCGGAGAAAATAACGTTGGGGTCCGATATGGGTATTTGTTTATATCCCTTTTTGTCAAAGACGGTCTGCGCGGCGTTCCAACGTGTAAATGCTTCCTTAACCTCGGGAAGGTCGTGGGAATCCCACGCAAGCGCGTTATATGCTCTGCTTGCCGCATCGAGAACGTCGAACCACGAGATATCCACGTTTTCGATATCCGTACCCACTTGATTTGCCGCCGCGATAAATTGCTGCACTCTTTCAGCTTCCGCCACGGCGAACAGCGCGTCGAATTTTTCCCTTGCTTGCTGCAAAATCGCGTACGCTTCGGCAACTCCTTCAGCGTTCTTTGCGTTGTCGGACATATACTTATAAGCGGACTCCGCTTTCGTGACGGCGGATTCGTTTTCGAGCGTAACTTTTTCCTCTATAGGAGTTAGCGCTTCAACGAGCGCTTTGAAATTCTTTACGTCTTCCTCGTCGCGCATAACCGAATACTCGGCATACATATCGTCAAGCTTAGATTTAGCGGCGGCAACGCCCTCGTACGCCTTTACGTCCTCGTCAAAATCTTCGTAATCGTAAAGCAGATTTTCTAAAACCGTGCCGGTTTCAAGAGTCACTTCCTCTATTTCTTCCACTGCGCTTATGAATTTTTCGGCAGTTTCTTTAATCAGTTCAAGTCGCACGGTTTCTTCAAGCTCCGCAACCTTAGCATCGGCTTCCTTAAGCTTTAGGTAAGCGTCGATAACTTCGGTTTTCTGTTTGCTTTCGTCTTTAAGCTGAACGTACTTTTCAAACAAACCGTCGATAGCTTCCCTGTCCTCGGTTTTAAGTTTAACCGGCAGTTCGTTTACAGCGTTTATAAAATTCGTAACAAGTTTTTCTTCACGCGCGATTTCCGCTTGTTTGTCTGCTTCGGCTTTTACCACGTCGTACTTGGATTTAAGCCCGTCAAGACGGGTCTTGGATGCAGCAACCTCGGCGTTGCCTTTCTCATCGGCGTTCAGATAGTCGTAAACAAGTAGCGCCGCTTCTATTTTATAGCCGGAATCGACGGTGACGGGTTCCTGTATCTGCGCTACGATATTGATAAAAGTTTGCGTGTTCTGCGTAATAAGCGGCTTCGTTTCTTCTTCGCCTTCGCTACACGCGCCGCAAAGACACGCTGTTATACATATCATTATAGACGCAAGCACATGTATGAACTTTTTCACCTGATTTGCCCCCTTAAGTAACCATTAAAAATATTTGCGTTTGTTTGCAAACGCAAAAGGGATATCCCTTTTTTGATAATATATAGTTAACCTTATATATTATCTCACTTTTATCAAGCTTTGTCAATAAATATTGATAAATATTTTCTAAACGTGATGTATTGTAACATATTTACACTGGTATTTTATGTTACTAATTAAAAATATTTTAATAATTTTAACAACTTTATTGACTTTGCAAAAGTTTTAATGATACTATAATTATAGACTACTCTAAATTAAGGAGATAACGATAATGAAATGTACAAGGCTTAAAACCGCTTTATTGGCGGTAGTGCTTGCGTTCGTTTTGGCTTGCGCGCCCTTAATGTCCGCTTGCGATAACAGCGGCGGAAACGGCAATGTGACGATAACCTACGTGACGGGCATTGACGGATTGACGGTTAATCCTGTAACCGCAAAGGCGGGAAGCAAGATTTACCCCCCCGCAGACCCTGTGCGCGAAGGCTACCGCTTTGAGTACTGGGAGGCGAACGGGCAAGAGTTCGTTTTTGACGTTATGCCCGAAAACGATACGACGCTTACCGCAAAATGGAGCAAGCTGTACTCATTGACATTCGTGACGGCAGCCGACGCCGAAACAGTCCAAAGCGCGACTTACGCGGCGGGCGACGCTTTGGATTTGCCGGAAACGGTATCGCGCCCGCACTATAAATTTACGGGCTGGACGGAAAACGGCGCACCCTTTACCTCCACAGTAATGCCCGATAAAGACCTTACCCTTACGGCAAGCTGGGCGGAAGCAATAACTTTAACTTTCAGCACGGGCGTAAACGGTATAACGGTTGAGCCGCTCGTAGAAGTTGCAGGCGGAGCCATTACCCCGCCCGTCGTACACAGGCAGGGTTATTACCTGAATTATTGGAAGCTCAACGGACAAAAGTTCGATTTTAAGGTTATGCCCGACAAGGACGCGACTTTAACTGCGGTATGGGAAAAGCTTACTAACCTGCCCGCAATATTTATTGATTTAGACAACGTTCCGTTAAGTTCGGTAAACCGCAAAGATTACGTGCCCAGCACCGTTACCGTTACCAACACCGAGGACGATTATCTTTTAAATTCGGTAGTTGCGGAATTCAGGGGACGCGGAAACGGTTCCTGGACGGACATTGATTTTTCGGCTGATCCCATAGGCAAAAGAGGTTATAAGATTAAGTTCGATAAAAAACAGTCGCTTTTCGGGAGGGCTGCCAACAAACATTGGGTGTTAATAGCATGCTCGAACTTTAACGATAACACTATGTACCACAATTATCTTGCTTATAATATGGCAAGCGAAGTGTTCACAGATATCGAATACTCCACCACCGCGCGTTGGTTGGATTTATACGTGAACGGCGAGTACCGCGGCGTATATCTTTTGTGCGAACACGTGCGCGTAGGAAAAGGCAGAGTCGATATTGACTCAGAATATACCACTGCGCCCGAGCATAACGGTTTCCTCGTCGAGTACGACGCTTACGGCGACCAGCCGAATGCAGACAAAGGCGAAACCTCTTTTGAAGAAGGCATAAATTATTTCAGAGTCGCAGGACTTAAATATCCCTTCACAGTTAAATCTCCCGACCCCGAGGACTATCTGGAAGACGGCATAAGCAAGGCGGAATACCAGCAACAGGTTGCGTATATTAAAAATTACGTAACGCGCGTGTACAACGCGGCGCTTTCAAAGGATTACAACACGTTTAAGGAGCTTGCCGACGCAAATTCGTTTGTGGATATGTATATCCTGCACGAGCTCTTTAAGAATTCTGATACCGGATACAGTTCCTTCTTCCTCTATAAAAAGCCTGACGGCAAACTGTATGCCGGTCCTCCTTGGGACTTCGACGCAACTACGAACGCATCGCGCGGAGACGGCAGCCCCGAGGGAATTTACGTAGCGGGTTCCGTTCAGACGGAATCTGCGCACACGGCAAGCGAGCTTTATATAACGCTTTACAATGAAGTCCCCGCTTTCAAGAGCGCGGTAAAAGCGCGTTGGAAGTTGCTTTCTCCCAAGATAACGGCGTTTTTGAACGAAAGAATGAACGAAGAAGTTTACGCAACAAACAGAGCTGCAATGGGCAAGAATTATGCAAAATGGAACAAGAAAACGCAGTCAGCCGCCGAAAACGACTGGGTAAACGACAGCAAGCTTCTTAGAAAATGGTTTGCCGACCGCATAGCTTGGCTTGATAAAGAATGGGCTTAATACAAAACAAAAAAACGCCCCTCGCAAGAGGGACGTTTTTCTTACTCTATTATATAATAATTATTGGTTTTACGCCGTCATTATTGCGCGCAAAGCGTCGATTTCAGACTTCTGTACGCCGACGGTATGTATAAGACAATATTCGATTTTCTCGCTTAAAGTGGCGCCTTGACTTTTCTTTATCGTGTCAACGTAGGGTTTTATATTGGTAAGGCTTCTCGGCCCGCCTATATTGCCGAAGTTGGAAAACAGATAGTCGCGATACAAGTCCTCTTCCGCCACTCCCGACAAGCCGTTTATAAGAAACGCGAAGAAACCCGTTCTGTCCGTGCCTATGTCACAGTGGAACGCAAGCGGATAATTGCTTTCGTCGGCAAGCAGTGTAAAAAACCGTTTGATAGACGGATGAAATTTAGTATCGGTCAGGCAGTTGCTGCCCATAGCCCCCTCCATCGAAATATTAACGTATTTTACGTCGTCGCCAAGGGGACTTGAAGTTATTCCGCCCGTTTCGTTATTTTCTTTAAGACGCAAATCAATCTCGGTCTTTACGCCGAGTACGTCTTTCATTTCCTTTATACCTTTATCGGTTATTTCGATATTAACGTCCGTGCGCTTGCTTTCGTTGAGTCTGCCGCAACGGTAAATCAAACCCTGTTTTACCTTGCCGCCGCCTACCGTTTCCCAACCGCCCAAGTCGCGGGCGTTGGTTATTCCGTCGACATATAAGTTGCGGGGCGCAGCCGCCGACGTGGTGAACAGCGAAACCGAAGAAGTACTCTTCTGCCCGCCCTCCAAATCCGCGGTAACCCGCCAGAAATACAGCGAGCCCAACAAGAGATTGTAAACGTCTATTTGCGTTTCGTCGGTTTCATACTTCACGCTTTCGGAAAAGTCTTCAGTAAGGGATAGCTCCAAAGTATAGTTTTCCGTCAAAGCCGCAACGCCGTTATTTTCCGCCGACCACGAGAAAGTTACGGCTTGCGGGCGGCTTAATTCTTCCGTGCCCTTTGCACTTATTTTCGTATAATCGCCGTCTAAATAATTGCGTTGCTCCGCAGTATGGCATCTTACGTCCGCGCCAACATTTATAATATTCCATTCAAGGTTTACTTGATTGTCACACGCGCACACAAGAAACAATGCGCACGTTACCATACATATTGCGGAAAAAGCTTTACTTTTAGTTCCCACCGTTTTGTCCCCTTAAATTATAGACTGTTTTTATAATCGGTTCCCCAGACGGACATTGCATCCAAAATGGGCTTTAAGGTTTTTCCGAGAGCCGTCAGCGAATACTCAACCCGCGGCGGAACCTCGGCAAAGACTTTTCTTTCAATGAGTCCGTTGTCCTCCAACGCGCGCAAGTCGTCGGTTAAAACTTTTTTACTTATCCCTGAAATCGACTTTAAAAAATCGGTGAACCGCTGCTTATCGTTAAAAATTAAATTGCGTATTATAAGAAGCTTCCATTTGTTGCCGATAAGCCGCACCGTGGTTGCAACGGGGCATTCGGGTAATTCTTCTCTCGTCAGCATACTCCACCTCTCTTTATTTCAGCATACCACAAATAAAATGCCGTGTCAATAGTTCAAAAAATAAACAAAGTTACAAATCTATTATCAAATAATAAAAAAGTAACGGTCTTGCAACGGTTTATTTGCTTTGCTATACTTTGGGTATAAATTAAATTTCGGAGGATTTATTTATGAACAATTTTAATAAAATCAGCGTTGCGGGAGAGGCAAGAACCGAGCTTCACGATCTACTAAACCTTACGGGAGCGGAAGTAAGCGTTAATGCCTTGCCCGCGGGCGCAAGCGTGCCGTTCGTTCATTCACACAAGGAAAACGAAGAAATTTATGCCGTTCTTGAAGGCGAAGGCTACGCCGAGATAGACGGTGAAAACGTTGCTTTAAAAGCTGGCGATTGGTTGCGCGTATCGGCGTCTGCAAGAAGACGGTTCTTCGCTTCGACTGAAAAAGCTTTAAAATATATATGTATTCAGGTTAAAGCAAATTCGCTCGGCGGATACACGATGAGCGACGCCATAGTTTAAGGCTTAAAATCTTAGCGTGCTCAATTCGGCAGAATGGAAATATGCGGGGAACGGAAATTCGATTCCCCGCATATTTTTAATTTAATTTTAAAACCAATGCCTTTTTAGGGCAAAAATTTGAACACTTGCCGCAAGCTATACACTTCCCGTAATCAATTACGGGGGCGTTGAAACCGTTTTGCGACAGCGCGCCTACGGGACAGATTTTTACTGCGGGACATGCGTGATTTTTAGGACAGTTATCGTTATTGATTACAAGTTTTTTGCTCATACGCAACTCCTATTGTTTAAAACATTATATTTTTATTTTAAGATGCAACAATGGCATTAGTTACATTTAAACGAACTTTATCATTAACTAAGCAAACGCCCGTTGTCGTTCCATTCTCCGTACGTTATTCCTTGCCGTCCGCTCTCAATAAATTTTTGCAAAAAGGTTCGATTTTGTTACTTATTGATGACCGACTTAATGACTAAACCGAAATGCCCCGCTAAATTGAAATTTAGCGCTCGAATTTAGAAATAAACGATTCTATATTTTTATCTTGCAATAGTTCGTAATTTTCTTCTATCGTTTCAATGGGCATATCCCACCATTTAAGTTTAATCAGCCGTTCAATCGTGCTGTCGTTAAATCGTCTTTTAATCACTCTTGCAGGATTACCTACCGCTATGGAATACGGCGGAATATCTTTTGCTACAACGGCATTCGCGCCTATGATACAACCGTCGCTCACCTTAACGCCGGGCATAAAAACTACGTTTTGCCCAATCCAAACGTCGCTTCCTATAACGGTATCACCCTTATACGGCACAATATCTTTGGGTATCGTCGGTTGATTTTCTATAAAAATTCCGAAAGGAAACGCCGAAATGCCGTTCATAGGGTGATTTGCGCCGTTCATAATGAATTCAACGCCTTTTGCAATGCTACAAAACTTACCGATAATGAGTTTGTCGCCTAAATGCGGATAAAAGTGCGTAACGTGGTTTTCGAAATCTTCTCCACCTGAATGTATATCGTCATAATAGGTATAATCACCGACGATAATATTCGGATTTGTTATCACGTTTTTTATATAGCAAAGCGACGGAACTTTGGGTTGAGGGTGTATTTCATCTTTGTTTTTGAATAGTAATTTCATTTGAAGGCACTCCACCAAATTACTGTTTATCGCTTGATTTAAGCAAAATAATTATACAACATACAAGACAATTTTTCAACCATATAAAGCCGTAAAAAGTAAAATGGCACTGTGGCGGGCGCTTGATAAAATAAGCGAAAAAGCCGTACAGCCTAAACTGTACGGCTTGACGGCACAAAAAAACAAAGCCGACCTTCCAACATTGTGAAAGGTTCGACTTTGTTACTGAGTGGTGAAGCGGATTATTGCAAATAAGAACATAGTAATATTCAAGGTGAATAATACGGAATTATTTTGCCAAGTGGAATTGCCGCTGTCTGATTACCCGCTTTACGGTAAGCAAATAGCCGCAAGTTAATCTTGCGGCTTGTCGGTTGTCTTTTCGGTACTAATGGTTGTCATTGCCTCACGGTAAACGAGCCTTGACAGCCTTTTTGCTTGTTCTTTATCGGGTGGTAATTCCGCATATATATTCTTGTCTTTATCGTCAAAATAAATGACCGTTAAGCCGTTCAGTATTTTACTCATAAAAAAACTCCTTGATTTTCTCCCACCCATACCCACCCTAAATGGTACAATAAGGCATAAAGAGTATTTTGTCATTTTTAATTGAATAATAGCCGATTTTACATTAAACGCCCCTAAATGTGTTACACGTTACGGGGTGGCGTGGTAATACTATACGCCACAGTGCGGGCGGCTGTCGCCGCCCGCACATATTGCCTTTTTATGTTCCGTGCGACGCAGTGCCTATAAGGTAATAGTAACTTATCGGCACTGCGTCGCGGTTTAATGTCAAAAGTGTGACAGTGTTACATAGTGGCGTATAAAGTAATACTATTATTATTTATTATCAACGGTTGCTTTTTGCACGGTAACTTTACCGTCTTTTACGGCTATCAAATATTTGCCCTTACATTTCGGGCAATAGATTTCTATCGTAGAACCGTCGCCCACTTTTAATAATTTATACCCGCATTCGGGACATACAACATAATAAGTCATTGATTTGCTCCTTGCGCTTTTAATCTCGTTGTAATTAACCCGTGGCGTATAACGATATGTACATACTCGCCGCATTTCGCGCATTTTGTATAGCCATCCAATCCGTTTTGCGCTTGTATCAATACCGCTTTACATTTAGGACAGCAAGCATAATAATATTGAATTTTAAGTGTTTCCATTTCTTCCATAAATTACCGCTTGACTTTTAATTTTAACAGTAAAGCAATAACGCCGCAAAGCAAAATAAATATACCGAACAATACGGGTAAATGCCAAACTTGAAAACTCGTCATTACCTTAAATGCTATTGTAGCGGGGAAAGCATAGGCAATATATTGCATAAACTGCGGCAACATATCTGCGGGAAACATAATGCCCGACAGCATAGTGGAAGGCAAAAATATTGCCATTGCTACCATTGTCAACTTTGCTTGCTGTTTAATCAAAAGCCCGAAAATACAACCGATAGCAAGAGTTACCGCAAGTAATGCTACAAGTGATAAGAAATACCACAATAAATTAGACGGCAATTCCGCTTTAAAAATTAAAGGCGAAAGTGCAAAAACTATAAGACAGCATATAAGCGTATGTATAAAAGACGAAATAAATTGTGATATAACGCCAAACCATATAGGTGCACCGTTTGCTTTATAGACCTTTTTAACGTCTGTTCCGTAGATTTCCGCAACTGCGGGTGGCACACCGAATAATGCGCTCATTATTATAGTGAATACCGTCATTGACGAGATAAGCGTTTTTGTAGCGTTTGGGTCAATAGACGTGAAAATTCCGCCCATAAATAGGAAAAATACAAGAGGCACGATATAGCAAGTGATAAGCATACCTTTACTGCGTATATCAAACTTGAATTGCAAACCAATTCCATACAATAATGCTTTCATTATTCCGCACCTCTCACAATGTTTATAAAATTTTGTTCAAGCGACACTCTGTCGGTCTGAATTTCGGAAATCGGTATTCCTTTTTGCTTGTATTCCGATAATAGCGTAAACAAAGTTTCTGTTATATTTTCCGTTTCATATTCATTTTGCCCGTCGGCAGTTTTAATGCGTATAATATGCCTTTTGCCGCCCATAGCGGTAAATTCGTCAACCGTTCCAATAAAAGCAATATGCCCGTCCCGTAAAACTGCTACTCTGTCGCATAATTCTTCAACTTCCGCCATATCGTGGCTTGCAAGAATTATTGTTTTGCCCTGCGTTTTTAATGCTCGTATTTGTTCGTGTAGCGATACGCGCCCTTCAACGTCAAGCCCCGCCGTCGGTTCGTCAAGAAAAATAATATCGGGGTTGCCTATAAGGGCAAGCGCAAGGTGTAAGCGGCGTTTTTGCCCCGTAGATAAATCTGCATATTTCTTTTTGGACAATTCGGGTATTCCAAAAGCATTTAACATTTCTTTATCGGGTACGGTTTTATGCCAATTCGCAAACAGTTTAACGGCTTCCATAGGTTTAATATAGGCTTGTAAAGCGGACGATTGTAATTGGATACCGATTTTCCCGTTTACGGTTATATTTCCGCTATCGTAAGTGCGTAAACCCTCGATACATTCCAAAGCCGTAGTTTTTCCCGCACCGTTTACACCGAGCAAAGCAAATATTTCGCCTTTTTGCACGGTTAAATTTATACTTTTCAATACGGTATTAGTGCCGTAACTCTTTTTTAATTCATTGACCGCGATTATATTATTCATTTTTTGCCTCGAAAGGGTTAATACCCAAGTTATTAAAATAAACGCCCAATGCAGGCTCGATAAAACTGTTTATATAGCCATATTCACTTGCTTGTAGGTTTATAGTATTCATTAGTTGCGGCAGCATACTCATATCGCCGTCCAAAAACTCCGTGATAAGTTCCCAAAATTCTTTTGCTATAATTTGTCCTTGTTCGCTGTCGGGTGCTATGCCGTTTTCAACGCATTTTTCTATTTTACTGACAATAAAGTTAAACTTATTTATAAACGCGACACCCGTATCTTTATCGAATTTCTTATGACAGTAATCAAGCATACTATCGTCAAAATGTTTAATTAAACCGTAATATTTATTTCCCATTTGCAAGTTGACAATTATATCGGCATACTTTGAAAAATCAACTGTTTGCATTTGTTCTATTTCGTTTTTCAATAGTTCGATTGCTTGTAAAGATTGTGTAAGCGTATTTATTTGTGTTTGTATTGAATTACTTTGTTCAGTCAACGCGATTATTGCCTTTTGCGGCGTATCAATAGAAGTCAAACAGTTCTTTATTTCATCAAATGAAAACCCTAACGATTTAAGAGTAAGTATCTGATGCAACTTAACAATATCTTTATTACTATATAAACGCCGTCCGCCTTCGCTGATACAAGACGGACTGAAAAGCCCTTCGCGGTCATAATATTGTAATGCCCTAATTGTTAGTCCCATTTTCTTTGCGACTTCTCCGACTGTCATATACCCTTGCGGAATTGCTTTATACTTTGCCATAAAAAACTCCTTGCGTATATTATAATTCATTACGCAGCGTAACAAGCAAGCATTTTTAAGTAATTTTTATAAAAATTTTTATTTATAATATTCGACATAATTCACAACTCTTTGATAAATTTTCTTGTTATATTCGTGATAAAATCAACGTGAGATTTTATATTTTTTTACATAAGAATTTAGTAGATTTGTTTTTCGCTTGTGCTTACCATCTGAGGACAGAATACGCCGCCTTGACAAATTGTAAAGGGCGACGATTTATCTCCCGTAAGGCAT
>CAJTYL010000004.1 GCA_910583855.1 uncultured Christensenella sp. | reverse complement strand
GCATAGAAAAATACTTTTTATAGGTATTGCTATCAATGCTTTGCATTTGTCCGTCTATCCAACCAAAGCAAAGAGCTTCTTCCAATGCTTCGTTTGCTTTAATAGTTTTCGAATTGCCGTGCTTACCAAACAATAGCCAAACGCCGTCGGTAGAAAGACAATTTTCAGTTAGCCAATTTCGGAATTCCGCCCTATCGGAAAAGGTCAATGTATCGTTCATTATTATTTTTACCTTTGCTAAATTACTGTTTATCGTACAATTATTATATCATAAAAAAAGACTAAAAGCAAGAATACCGCCAATGAAAAAGCCACTACCCAATGTAGCGGCTCTCAATACTATTCCATTACACTATTACTTGCAAAATCAAGAGTAATGTACTTTTTTCGTGCTTTTAGGACTTCTCTATTGATAATTTCTTTTTCTTCAAAGTATTCAATAACTATTTGTGGGATGTAAATCGCTGATACTTTCTCTAACATCAATATACTATTTACATCCTTTGGGTGCGTTAAATAAGACAACTTTTAAGTTGCCCATATTTTTGTCTTATCTAATCTTAAACCTTTACACCAAGAATCTCTTTCAGCAATAAATTTTTGGTATGGATAACTATCCGTGCCTTTTTGTTGTGCGATAACATCTGCGCCAAAAGTATAATACCTGATTTTAGAAAGAACTGTGCCTATCTTACCTTTCTTCTTGGGCAGAGAATAATAATATTCATTATAAAGATCATAAAAACGAGTTTTGCAATACGCTTTTAATCCTCTTTTTTGCGCCACTCTACAATATTTTTTCCATGCACGACGTTTCGAGAAACTGCGCTTTAATCTGTCTTTATCCAACTCATACCAATTCGGCAAGTAATAATCTTGTTTGCGCCCTCTTGCCGGATATAACATTAAATAAAGTTGCTCATCAGAAATAGTATTAGCAACAGGAATATTTAGCTTGATCTGTTTTGCCCTCTTAATAGTCTTAATAACAGTAGTACGAGAGCATTGACAAATAGTAGCAATCTGCGTTGTCGTATTGCCTTGACTATAATATTGTAGAATAGCTCTATAATTCGTCATTGCTCTCTCCTTTTCGTATTCATTTTAGCATAATTTTTAATAAAAATCAAGTGTTCAACTTGTCTGGAAATAAAATATTTTTAATCGATTTTCAGGAATTTTTAGTATAAAAAATGGGCTTATTTCACTTGGAAATAAGCCCAAATATACTATATATTGTGTTTAAGATTTAACCGACCACTATTTAGTCGCCCTCGGACTGCGGATATTTGCCTGTGCTGCCGCAAGTCTTGCGATGGGTACGCGGTAAGGCGAGCAGGAAACGTAGTTAAGACCGATTTTGTGGCAGAACTCGATTGACGAGGGGTCGCCGCCGTGTTCGCCGCAGATACCTACGTGAAGCTTATCGTTGCCGACCTTGCCGAGCTTGACGGCAGTTTCCATAAGCTTACCTACGCCAACCGTATCGAGACGGCTGAACGGGTCGCTTTCGTAAATCTTGTTTGCGTAGTACGAAGGCAGGAATTTGCCTGCGTCGTCACGGCTGAAGCCGAATGTCATTTGGGTTAAATCGTTGGTGCCGAAGCAGAAGAAATCGGCTTCTTTTGCAATATCGTCTGCAGTGAGCGCAGCGCGGGGAATTTCAATCATGGTGCCCACTTCGTAGTGAAGTTTGACGCCCGACTTTGCGATAAGTCCGTCCGCCGTCTTTACGACGATATCCTTGACGAATTTAAGCTCTTTGACTTCGCCCGTCAAAGGAATCATAATTTCGGGAACGACGTTCCAGTTCTTGTGCTTCTTCTGTACGTTTATAGCCGCTTTGATAACTGCGTTGGTCTGCATAACCGCGATTTCGGGATAGGTTACCGTAAGACGGCAGCCGCGGTGTCCCATCATAGGGTTGAACTCGTGCAAGTCGGAAATAATCTGCTTAATCTGCGCAACGGTCTTGCCCTGCGTTTTGGCAAGCGCCGCGATGTCCTCTTCGTCGGTAGGAACGAACTCGTGAAGGGGCGGGTCTAAGAAACGGATAGTTACGGGCTGACCCTCCAAGGCTTCCATTAAGCCCTCGAAGTCCGCCTGCTGCATAGGCTCGATTTTAGCGAGCGCCGCCTCCCTCTCTTCAACGGTGTCGGAGCAAATCATTTCTCTGAACGCGCCTATTCTTGCGGGGTCGAAGAACATATGCTCGGTGCGGCAAAGACCGATGCCCTGCGCGCCGAACGCCGCCGCCTGCTTAGCGTCCGCGGGGGTGTCCGCGTTTGTTCTTACGCCTAACGCCTTGTATTTATCGGCAAGCTCCATAATTCTGCCGAAGTAGCCAGAGTTGGGGTCTGCGGGAACGGTGGGAATAAGGCAATCGTAGATGTTGCCCGTCGAGCCGTCCAAAGAAATGCCGTCGCCTTCCTTGAATACTTTGCCCGCGAGGGTGAACCGTTTGTTCTCCTCGTCCATTTTAATATCGCCGCAACCCGATACGCAGCAGGTGCCCATACCGCGCGCAACGACTGCCGCGTGCGATGTCTGTCCGCCGCGGACGGTCAGAATACCCTGAGAGTACTTCATACCCTCGATATCCTCGGGTGAGGTTTCAAGACGGACTAAAACGACCTTCTTGCCCTTCTTGCCTTCGATAACCGCGTCCTCTGCGGTGAAAACTATCGAACCTGCGGCTGCGCCGGGCGAAGCCGCGATACCTTTGCCTACTACGTTGTTCTTGTCGGCATTCTTCAAAGCCTTAGCGTCGAACTGGGGATGAAGAAGCATATCGAGGGATTTTGCGTCAATCTGCATCAACGCTTCCTTTTCCGTAATCATACCCTCGTCGATAAGGTCGCAGGCAATCTTAATTGCAGCCGCCGCGGTACGCTTGCCGTTACGGGTCTGCAGCATATAAAGCTTTTCGTTTTCAACTGTGAATTCCATATCCTGCATATCGCGGTAATGGTCTTCGAGAATATCGCAGACTTTAAGGAACTGCTTGTAAACGTCGGGGAACACTTCCGCCATCTTTGCGATAGGCATTGGAGTACGAACGCCCGCAACGACGTCTTCGCCCTGCGCGTTTGTAAGGAATTCGCCCATAAGTCCCTTTTCGCCCGTGGCGGGGTTACGAGTGAAGGCAACGCCCGTTCCGCAGTTGTCGCCCATATTGCCGAACGCCATCATCTGTACGTTTACGGCAGTACCCCACGAATAGGGAATGTCGTGGTCCATACGGTAGATGTTGGCGCGAGGGTTGTCCCACGAACGGAATACGGCTTTGACAGCCTCGAAAAGCTGTTCCTTGGGGTCGTTGGGGAAGTCTTTGCCGAGTTGCTTTTTGTACTCTGCCTTGAACTGGTGGGCAAGAGCCTTCAAGTCGTCTGCGTTAAGCTCAACGTCCTGCGTTACGCCCTTCTTCTCCTTCATTTCGTCGATGAGCTTTTCAAAGTACTTCTTGCCCACTTCCATAACGACGTCGGAGAACATCTGGATAAAGCGGCGGTAGCAGTCCCAAGCCCAGCGGGGGTTGTTCGATTTTGCCGCGATGGTGTTTACTACGTCCTCGTTAAGACCTAAGTTCAGTATGGTATCCATCATACCGGGCATAGAAGCGCGTGCGCCCGAACGGACGGAAACGAGCAAGGGATTTTCCTTGTCGCCGAACTTTTTGCCGCAAACCTTTTCCATCTTTTCGATGTAGGTTAAAATTTCCTTCTGAATACCGTCGTTGATTTTTCTGCCGTCCTCGTAGTACTGGGTACAAGCCTCGGTTGAAATCGTGAAGCCTTGGGGCACGGGAAGACCGATTTTGGTCATCTCGGCAAGGTTTGCGCCTTTGCCGCCCAACAGTTCGCGCATCGTTGCGTCTCCCTCGGTGAAGAGATAGCAATACTTCTTTGCCATTTAGAGTTCCTCCAAATTAATTAATTTTTCTAACTTTTATATTTTAATATAAAAATATCGATTAATCAAGTGTTTAGGCGATATTTGCAAAAAAATATGAGCGCGGCGGGCTGAATTGCCTGCCGCGCTTAATTTTTAATATTCGTCGGTAAGTCCTAAAAAGTAATCCGCAGAAACGTTGAACGCTTTTGACATTGCTTTCAGCGTATCGTAACCGGGCTTTGCCTTACAATGCAACCATTCGCTAACCTGACTGGGGCGCACGCCTATTTTTCGTGCAAATTCCGAGCGCGAAAAGTTATTTTCGCTTAAAAAATCTTCTAAAATTTTTGCAAACGACCCTTCCATAATTTTATTATGTAGAAAATTCTACTAAATTACTTGACTTAACGAATTTTCGACAATAAAATAGGTTGTAGAATATTCTACAACCACACTAATTATATGGAGCAATTAACAAAAAAAGAAAAAAGAGCGCGCAGGAAAAAAAGTAAGCAAGCCTTTAAAAGATGGTTGTATAAAAACCGTAAAGCCGTCGGTATCGGGGGCTGTTTAGTATTCGTTTTTATTTGCATTATAATTGTAGATATTATAATATACATAAACAATCCCGAACTTTTTGAGTGGTATATAGAACTTTTTTAATATAACTAACAAAGCCCACCTTATTGTCATTCCGCCCGAGCGTTAGCGAAGGTTTGCACACCACATTGTCATTCCGCCCGAGCGTAGCCGAGGAATCTTTTCTATAATTACTGTACAAAGCGTAGCCGAGGAATCTTTGCGCTTTGCGCAACATTTAACCTTATTATAGGCTTCCCCTTGGGGGAAGCTGCCCCGTAGCTTGCGTAAGGGGCTGATGAGGCTAATAATTCTACACAAAAACCTCATCCGACTTGACTTCACTTCGTTACAGTCAAGCCACCTTCCCCTAAGGGGAAGGCTCAATTATAGCAAAAAACAGCGGTAGTTCCGTACCGCTGTTTTTAATAACCTTTTATATCAATCTTATGTATTCGGCGAGGCTTTTTAACTGGTTGTCGGTTTTGTAGGAAAAGTATTCCCGCAAAAGGCGCAGGGCGCGCTTTTCTCCGTCGTCCGTAATAAAGTCCTCTTCGTAAGCTTTTCCGTCAAGCTTTCTTAAAACGTTGTAGGTTACGCGGCTTGCGCCTATCCCCTTGCCGCAGTCAAAGCAGGTGAACGCACCCGTATCCATATCGAAACGGAGCTTTTCGGCGTGGACGAGCTCAGCCCCGCACTCCGCGCAATTATCGAGGGCTATGCCGTAACCGGACGATTTGAGCGCGAACGCAAGAAATTTTATCAAGGGCAACCGTTCGTCGCCCGCGCACATTGCGGAGAGAGTTTTTACGCATTCCGAGAAAATTTCCGCGCACTCGTCGCCCTCGTAAGTGAGAATATTGGCGGCTTCCGTAACCGCGCTTGCCGCGTAAAATTTGTTTATGTCCGTGCGTAGCTCGTAAAAGCTTTCGCATTCCGAGCAATTTATCACGGTGTATTTATCCCCGCGCTTTGCAAGAATATACTCCGCGAAACAGAAGGGTTGTGCGGCGAATTTTAACTTGGCATTGGGCTTTTTTACGCCCTTTATCCCTGCCGAAATTTTTCCGTATCCGTCGGACAGCAAGGTTAAAATTTTGTCGTTTTCGTTGTAATCAACCGCCCTTAACATCAAGGCGTTCGTTTTTAGTTCCATAAATAATTTTTGACTTTTAACACACACTTTTTGTAAAGAGGTGTTTTATGAAAAGAGATAAAGACGCTGCCGAGCTCGCTTGGAAAATGTTTGAAAAGACAGGCAACGTGAGCTATTATATGCTTTATAAGCAGTTAGAAGGCAAGGATTAAGTTGAAGAGTTGCGCAAGAACGCAAAGCTTATTCGCCGTTAGCTCAGAGTGACAACCGAAGGCGAAAAGACGCAGAGAAGCAAGCAGCGATTTTAACCGCTGCGGGCGGCGAGATTGCGTGCTATGCAAGGCGCGTGAGTATTTGCAATGGAAGTTTTCGTACCGAAGGCTGAAAGCCTTACTTTGCGTAAACGACCCGAAGCAAAGCGAAACGCAACGCAGAGTGCGTGATATACGCCGCCCCGCCTGTTACTCAATAAAGATGTCTTTAATAAGCCCCGGGCGGTTCCGCCAATCCTCCTCCACACGGACGTAAGTCGTTAAGAAAACCTTTGCGCCGAGAAATTTTTCCATGCCTTCGCGGGCAAAGGAGGAAACTTCCTTTATCGCCCTGCCCTGCTTGCCTATGAGTATTGCTTTGTGGTTGGGCTTTTCGCAGACTATATCAAGGTTTACTTCGTAAGTTCCGTTTTCCTTGCGCTTGAATTCGTTTATCACTATGCCGACACCGTGCGGAATTTCTTCGTCGAATTTAAGAAGAATTTTTTCGCGCATGATTTCGGCTATCATAAACTTTTCGCTTTTGTCCGAAACTATATCGTCGGCGATAACTTTTTCCCCCTCGGGCATTTGCTCCGCAAGGTATTTTTCAAGCTTTTTGATATTGCGGTACTTGCGGGCGGAAACGGGAAAAACGTCGCAGGTTACGCCGTTTTCGGATAAGGTAAACGCGTCCTTTGCGATATTGTCCTTTGGCATTATGTCGGTTTTTGTATACGCTATCGCCATAGGGATTTTACCGGATGAATATTTTTTCATTAAAGAAATATCGCTTTCGGTAACGCCGGCGTGACCGTCGTGAACGAAGAGAATAAAGTCGACGTCCTTCGCGGTATCGTCCGTAGTTTTCATCATCATATCTGTAAGACGGTTCGCGCTCCTGTAAATTCCGGGGGTGTCGACGAAAACGAGTTGATAATCTTCGCGCGTAAGAACGCCCAAAATTGAGTTGCGCGTGGTCTGGGGTTTGGGGGAAACTATTGCAACCTTTTCACCCACCATAACGTTTATAAGCGTGCTTTTGCCCGCGTTGGCTTTGCCTATAACGGCTATGAATCCGCTCCTCATACTACCTTGTCAATCCTAATTTATTCATTACGCGCTCTTCGCGGGCGCGCATTTCAGCCTTGTCAGTATCGTTCATATGGTCGTAACCCAAAAGGTGGAAAAGCCCGTGCGTCAAAAGGTAGTTAAGCTCCCTTTCATAGCCGTGCCCGTACTCCTCCGCCTGCTCTTCTGCGCGTTTAGTACATATTGCGATACTGCCCAAAAAAAGGTTGCCCTCCTCGTCCATATCGGCGGGGAAGGCTTTTTTTTGCAATTTTTTGCCCTTGATTCCGTCAAGCGAAGGGAAGCTTAAAACATCGGTCACGGCGTCCACCCCGCGCATTTCGCGGTTTAAACGGCATATCTCTTCCCTGTCGACGAGAACGACTTCGGCGGCAAGGTTGCAATCTGCCGTAACCTCGCCGTCAAACGCGCCCGCAAGCGCGGAAAAATTCCGTTCTTCACAATAGATTTTTAACATATTAATATTATTTACAAATTTTCTTTGCTATTAGAAAGCGTCATTCTGAGTAAAACGAAGAATTCATAGAGATACTTTTCTAACGCTCAGTACGACACAGGGCTACACCCTCTCTCAGAATGACGGTAAGAAGAAAAACGCGGAGATGCAGTACAATGCCTGGCGCGTTGCGCAACCAAAAAACGCAGAAATGCAAGCAAGACAAGGCGAACGCGGATTTTCCGACATGAATTTACTTATGCGCAAACGTCGTACCGAAGGCGTTAGCCTTACTTAGGAAAAACGCAAGTTCAACGAACTATTGCACAGTTTATATGAGTTTTTTATCTATTTTTGGAAAGTACGAGCTTAGGATATTTTACGCGCGAATGATACACGCCCGCAAGCTGGTTTACGACGGTCTGCGTAACCACGTTCAATTCGCGGAGAGTTATGTTACAGTCGATAAACTGTTCGAGGTTCATACGCTCTTCGACGATGGAAGTTACGAGAGCCGCGACCTTTTCGGGCGAACGGTCCGAAAGGGAACGCGCAGCCGCTTCCGAAGCGTCGGCAATCATAATTATTGCCGCAATCTTCGTCGTGGGCGTAGGACCCGAATAAGAATAGTTTGCAACGTTCAGTTCGCCGTCGCTCATTTTAAGCGCCTTGGCGTAGAAGTATTTTATGGGCAGCGTGCCGTGGTGCTGAACCGCGATGTCCGCGAAGAATTCGGGAAGCTTGTATTTTTTTATGAGCTTTGCACCCTCTCTTGCATGCGAACGGATAATATCGACGGAAAGCTCGGGGGTAAGTTCCTTGTGCAGGTCGTACTCGCTTTGGTTTTCCGCGAACATTTCGGGGTTTTTAAGCTTGCCTATATCGTGATAGTACGCGGCGGCGCGGGCAAGCTCGGGGTCCTCATTTATTGCTGTTGCGCAGGCTTCCGCAAGCTGCGCTACCACCACGCAATGGTTATAGGTGCCGAGAGCCTGCTGCTTTAATTTCTTGATAAGCTTCGCGTTGTCGGAGGTAAGCTCCCTCAGCCTGAACTGAGTAAGCTCCGAGAACATTACTTCGACTATCGGAAGAATAAACAGGAACAGCAGAACGGAGAAGATGCAGTCAAGCATACTGAACACTGCCAGCTCGACGAGTTGGAAAAGATTGTCTTCGACGATCTGCGACAGCTGCATAACTATGTTGATAATTACCGTAGGAATAAACAGCACGAGCGCAACCATTACGGTGCCCATTCTGGTTTTTATTCCCTTTAAAAGGAATACGCCGAGAACGCCGCTGCAGAACATAACGAGAAGTCCCGAAAAGCTTGATATCGCCTCGATATAGTGCGGATAAGGCTCGGGAACGAGCTCGCTGTTTAAAAAACGGTTGAATATGAACATCTGCAAGCCGTACACGATTGTTAAGAATATAGCTTCCCTGCGCTTTAAAAACATTGCGGTAATCAAAGGAAAAAACATCAACGGGCGCGCCGTAGGCGAAACGAAACGGCAGACCACGTTGTTTACGAGCAGCGCAAGGTATAAAAGCAAATATATTTCTATTATTCTGCTGTAGTGCGCAAGCACAGCTTTATTTTCCGTGAAAAAATAGATGTAAATGATGACGGATAGTACCACCGACGACACGGCGACTGTGATGACGCTGTTGGAGTTATCCGTTATAAACGGGATAACGTTGCCGTCGGTATTGATTACCGTCAATATAAATAAATCCAAAAGAAGCAGTATCTGACAAATTGCAAACGTCAAAATACTGAGCGCAATCTCTTTATTGCTAAGCTTGGTCTTAGTCAATTTTCTTCCTCCTATACGTTTTCGGGCGTATTGCTCAGGGCTTCGATGCCCGATCGGCTTCGCTGTAAGCCTTGACTATTCTCATAACCAAAGGGTTGCGGACGACGTCTTTTTCCGAAAGGTAAACGACGGATATCCCCGCTACGTTTTCAAGCACGGAAACCGCGTGTTCGAGTCCGCTTTTCTTACCGTCCGGCAAATCAATCTGCGTAATATCGCCCGTGACGACCATCTTCGAATTGTCGCCAAGACGGGTCAAAAACATTTTCATCTGTTCGCGCGTTGTGTTTTGCGCTTCGTCCAAGATTATGAACGCGTTTGAAAGCGTACGCCCGCGCATATACGCCAAAGGCGCAACCTCGATAGTACCGCGCTCCATAAGTTTCAAATAGGTTTCCGAGCCGAGCATTTCTTCCAGCGCGTCGTACAGCGGTCTTAAATAGGGGTCGACCTTGGTCTGCAAATCACCGGGGAGAAAGCCGAGCTTTTCGCCCGCTTCAACTGCGGGGCGGGTGAGTATAATCTTGTCCGCCTGTTTTTGCTTGTAGGCTTGTACGGCAAGGCACACTGCCAAATAGGTTTTGCCCGTGCCTGCGGGACCTATGCCGAAAGTGACAGCGTCCTTTTTTATACTGTCTACGTAGGTTTTCTGTCCCACCGTCTTACACTTAATCTGTTTCCCGCGCGACGTTACGGCAACGGTACCCGCCGAAAGCTTGCAAATATCCTTTGCCTTCCCCTCGCGCGCAAGTTCAAGGCAGTAAATAACCCTGCCCCTGTCCACCGTTTCTCCCTTTGACGAGAGCTCGATAAGGCTATCGACCGCATCGGCGGCGATATTGACGCCCTTTTCCGCACCGCTTATTATAAGTTGAACGCCGTCAACGCGGATAATCGCGCCCGTTTCCTGCATTACGAGATTGACGTTCTCGTCAAACGTACCCAAAAATCTTTGAAGTATATCGGCGTTTTTTGCGTTAATCTTTCTTATTGATTGGTTAGTCATATATTTTCGGACGGTTAAAACGCAGAGATGCAAGCGGGACAAGGCGAACGCGGATTTGTTGCAGGAAGTGTACTTCCCGTACACAACCGAAACAAAACGCAAGTTGAACGCAGTATCGCGCCGCTTATATGCGTTTTAACTTAAGTTGATACTTATTCTGTGCAAGTAAGTAAAATCTATTTTATAAAGCACCCCGCCCTCGGTAGGGCTGACGGTGTGCGTCCGACTTAAAATATTCTCCGCTTCTATAAGAAGAGAGGAATACGCTTCCTTTAAGCCTTCTTCCGTGTCGGCTTTGGCAAAATACTCAGCGTGGCCCTTGCATTCTAATTCGGCAAAGCCTGCCGCAATGCAGTCTATTTCTTCCTCGCCCGCAAGCGTACGCGCGTATATAAGAACGTCGCCCTTCTTTACGCTGTCCCCCGCGTTCACCGCGGCGGTGCCGCACACGGCGACCACGTTTTTTACCACGCCGTCGCAATCGCTTATAAGGGGCTTATTGCTCGCCGCGCCGTAATGCTCTTCGTCCACCTGCACGTCGACGATGAGGACGCTGCCGCGCTTTTCTATATTGCAGAAAGTGACCTGAGGCAGTGCAAGTATTCTGCCCGTGGCAACCGACGCGTTAAACGATGAAAAGGCTTTGAATTCCCTTGCGCCCTCGTCGTAGACTATCTTGCGGACCTCGGGTTCGAGATAACTGCCGCTTCCGCTCACTTCTATTTTGAGAACGAAGGAGTTTGCAATAAGGCAAGCGGCAACGAAAGCCGCCGCGCCCGCAACCAGACCTGCACGGACCGACAAAAAGGATAAAAGCCTTCGGTTACGGCTTTTCTTTATTATAGTAACATTATAACACGCTTTATCGAAAATTGCAAAAACTTTTGGGGTATCTTTATCTTTAACCGCGAATATGAATAAAGCCCCGTCTTTTTTGCAGTTATAAACGGGTATTTGCGCCTTTTTAAGCTTTCTTAAAGCGCCCTCTGCCGTGGAAACTATAGAAATTTCAGCCCTGTTTGTCAACGGTTATTACCTTTATATTGCCCTTTATGAATATATCTTCTTCAAAATATTTGCCGACTTCCAACTTTTCGCCCTCTAAAATTATCAAAGTTTTCTTCTGCAATAGTATAATTTTTTCGGAAGTATATTCCGCTATGCTTTTTATGCTGCGGAAGTACCCGCCGAACGACGGCACTACCGAGAACGACTTTAACGTATCGCCGCCGAGCTCTTCCATAATCTGTTCTAAAAGTTTCATAAAATAAACTATGCCCGTACGCCTGCGGATATACCCGCAGGCGTACGGGCAAAATCGTGTGCAAAAGCGCATTAATTACAAAACTTTACAATATTTTACCCCTTATTCACTCTATTATTTAGTAAAAAATAATGAACTGTGAAACCAAAAACCGCGCTTTTGGGTTAGCGCACTCAATTTATGCGCAAGCACCTCAGCGGGGTAAATTTGCGTGCGCGAACGAAGTGCGGCTCTGCACACGTTATTGTACAAGTTTAGATAATAATGTGCAGATTAAATATTGTGTGCGCTTAAAATCGCGCAAAGAGCGGCAGAGCCGCTAAAAATCACAGAATTTTATTTGCGCAGAATAGCAAAAAAAATTTGTGAAGGAGAACTTTTATGGCAAGAAAAATATATTTAACCAGCTTTAAAGGAGGCACAGGCGTAACAACCTGCGCCGTGGGGCTGGGGGTTGCGCTTGCGGCCATGGGCGAACGGACGCTTATAGTTGACGGCGACTTCCGTTGCTGCAGCGCGGCGATTATCGGCGAGTGCCGCGATTTACAGGTTTATACCCTGGGAGATTACGAACGGGGCGCGTGCAGGGCAAAACAAACGCTTACCTTTCACCCGATGAACGGCAATCTGTGTTTTATGCCATCTATGGGCGTAACCGATTTATCGGTCGCGGCGCAGGCTGTAAAGGACGTAGACGGACTGTTCGATTTTATTCTGCTCGATAAGGTTGCGCCCGAGGTTTGCGACGGCGCGCTTATAGTTACCGAGCCGTTCACCCCATCGGTAAAGAGCGCCGACTGCTGCCGTTCCGCGCTGTACGACGGCGGGATAAAGGATATCGGGCTTGTCGTCAACAAAATCAACGGCGGGCAGATACTGAACGGCGAGGTGATGACCGCGCACGAAATTGCAACTCTTTTGCACCTGCCGCTTAAAGCCGTTATACCCGAAGATTTGCTTTTGCCTGCTGGCGATTGGAAGCAGACGACTTTGAAAGCCTTTAAAACCGCAGCCGAAACGATAACGGGCAAACGCGAAAGCTTTTGCAACGTTTTAAAGGGCTACGGCGGAATTAACGGAGTAATTAAAAGAAAGATGAGGGCGAAGCTATGAAAAAAAACGCGATACTTTTGGACAGAGACGATATGTCCGACTTCGAGCGGGAACTTTTTTTGAGGGACGTGCAGCGCGTAAACGAGGAATACTTCGAGTGCGACAAAAGCCCGTCTTTGGAAATAACGCGTACAGAGGACGGATTTTTGGTTTGCGTTATATTTTCAACGCGGCGCATAAAATCCTTAAAACACCCTATTTAACAGAAAAGCCGCGCGGCATTACTGTAATTCCCATAGGGAATAAACGGTAAGCCGCAGGTTGTAGAGATTAAGGCGTAGCGTGAAGCCACGCCTTTTCTCTTGTCTTGGTTTAGCTGCTTGTGTCAGTTGTAGGTTTCGTCATCGTCGAAGAACTGCGGCTGGATTGTGCCCACGAAATTATAGACTATTTCAACGGTCTGTCTGTAATGTCCGTTTATTTTCGTTTTCTCGTGGACGATTACCTTGTCAATGAACGAACGCAGAATTTCGGGCGTGAGTTCTTCAAAATTGTTGTACTTGTAGATGAGTAGCATAAAGTCGAGAATTTTATCGTCTTGCGCTTTGGCTTTCTCTATTTCAGCTTTCAAAGTCTTAACCCGCTCTTTCAGCGTGGCTTGCTCGGCTTCGTATGTATCGCTCATTTTCAAATACCGTTCTTCCGAGATTTTACCCGTAACCTTAACTTCTTGTATCACCGACTTCTAACCGTGTTTAGCAACATAATGTGCTCTATGATGGTTGGTCATTCTATTAAGTTAGAGAATTGATTTTAGTGCCGTTTTCCGAAAAAATCGTACACTTATAAAAGCCTATCACGGCTTACGAATTTTGCGTAACAAAACAAAACTTACGCCCTTTCCGTAAGCTAAGGCACGGGCGGCTATACTGCCCAAACCTTCCGCGCTCTATGAGCATTTGCCCACCGCAGAGTTGGCAAAAAGTCGAGATTCCGAAAGGAGTCCCGACTTTTTGTTTTCATTGATTTTTAATTTCAAAACCTTTCCTTGTGTGAATAGTGCCGCTCTAGTGTTATTTTAGTCCATAACTATGTGCCACCGCTGTATTGCGGCTTTATTTGATATTTGCGAATAGAACAGTAGTGTCCGGAATATAAAAGGGAACAGGGAGAAATATGCGCTATATTCCTTTAATTCGGCTTATATATATCTTTTGAATTTTCTTTTTTTCAATTTCTTTATTGCATCTTCATTGCCTTCCGTGGCGGCGGCTTTATAGTATTTCACGGCTTCGTTAAGATCTTCTTCGACACCAATACCGTTTTCGTAAAATTCGCCGAGCGAATACATTGCGTCGTCGTTGCCTTGTTTTGCGGCACGAGTCAGATATTCGATAGCCTTGTCGGCATCTTCTTCGACGCCGTCGCCGCAACCGTAACAAACGCCTATTCTGAATTGGCATCTGTCGCAGCCCGCGTTTGCTCCGGCGAGAAAATATTTCGCGGCTTCCTCGTCGCTTTGTTTAACGCCGTAGCCGTAAGAGTAGCAGATGCCGAGATTATAAAGCGCGTCCGTACTGCCGAGTTGGGCGCCCGCACGATACATCATAATTGCCGCATTCATATTCTCTTCTACGCCTTCGCCGTACTGATAGCAATAACCCATATTGGTGAAAGCCTGAAAATATTTTTGTTCCATAGACGCCTGATACCACTTAACGGCTTCTTGAAGATTGCGCTCCACACCGTCGCCGTACTGATAGCAATAGCCGACGTAACACATGGCTTTGCCGTGATTTTTTTCGGCGGCTTTTTTATACCAGTTGAACGATTCTTTAGCGTCGCGGCTGACGCCGTAACCGTTTTCGTAAAAAATACCAATCTCGAACAAAGCGTCGGCATTCCCTTGTTCGGCGGACAGCTTCATCCATTTGAGAGCTTCCGAGAAATCTCGCTTTACGGCAATTCCATCCTTATAGCAATTACCTACGTTCAGTTGCCCGATATCATTGCCTTGGTCTGCCGATTTTTTATACCACTCGAAGGCGGCATTTTCGTCTTTTTCAACGCCTATCCCGTTTTCGTAAAAAGTACCAATATTATTTTGCGCGGAAGCATAATTCTTTTTTGCGGCGGATAGGGTATGCTTGAATGCTTCCGTTTTATCTTCGTCAACTCCGCGCCCGTAAAGATAGCACAAGCCCAAATTGAACTCGGCTTCAGCATTGCCTTGCTTTGCCGCGCTTTTAAGCAGCCCGACGCCTTCGTCTGCGTTTTCGTCTATCTCCGTACCATCGTAATCGATACGCAATAAGATTTTACCTAACGCACACTGTGCTTCCGCGTTGCCGTTTTTGGCGCCGATTTTTAATTTTTCGATATCCATTTTTGACTCCTTACTAATTATTTATTCTAAATTATAGCACTGAGAATAATAAAAAGCAAATAACTTCACACCCGATTAATAACGTCTATTTTGATTTGACGTGAACGTTCAGGCAGTAAATTATTATACTCTCGACTGTTCGATACACACAATAAACCGCCCAGATAATCCAGGTATATTGCCATTTCAAAGTTATAAGACTAATCGTTATGTATAACGCGGCCACAACGACAGCGATAACCCAGTTCATAATTTTTCTGTGTTTCGCTATTACCGAATCGCTTTTTGTCAGCGCGGATTTGATATTTTGTTCCGAAATATCTTTATAGTTTCCGTCGCTTATCCTTTCGCCGTTCAATATTTCGTTTATGCTTACGCCGAAATTGTCGCCAAGAGTTTGCAGCATTTCGACGGGCGGTAGATAGTTGCCGGTTTCCCAGCGCGATATGGTTTTATTCGTGACTCCGATTTGCGCACCGAGTTCATCCTGCGTCAGATTTTTTTCTTTTCGCAACTCAGCTAAAAACGAGCCGATTTTTTGCATATCCATAGACGTTGCTCCTTATTTATGATTTTTAATTATACCATAAAATCATCAGAAACGATTACCCATAAACAGCGAATTTGCAAGTAGTAAAGGACAAATTTTAAGATTTGACGAATAATGTTTTTCGCTTACCGTGCAGAGCTATAAGAGTATCTGTTTTTGTTTCTATACTTCTTGCAATGCGATAAATAAAGTGTTATAATTTATACGGTATCATACGAACCAAAAATACGGTTGCATCAGCAACGGATTTACGCAAATAAGAGATAAAAGCGAATGATTGAAAAGCAAAATAAACAGGCGGTGGCTTTTGCAAGAAAAGTTACCGGAAAATATTTGAAAGCGATAAAATGCGACACGGAGCGTGACAGGGAAGTTTATTGCAAGTCTTCGACCGATTACTTTAATGCGTCGGAAGAAGAACTGATGACACTTTTGCTTAACGGCGACGATAACGCTTGTGCGCATTATGTTTTATGTCGCTTGCGGAATAATGCGATTACGGACAGTGATTTGACGTATCTTGACAATGCGTTGGATAACATAAACTGCGATTGTGCGCTTATCGGGTATTTTCTTTACGGCGATAAAAAAAGTCCGTATTATGACGAGAAAAAAGCCTATTATTGCTGTGCAATCACGGAGCAGTACGGCTTTGCAAAAGCGCACCGAATATTGAAAAATTATGGTAAACGCGCAAAACTGATTGACGAAACCGATGACTTGGTTTTGTTTAATAAGCTAAAAATGTGGGTATCACAACTTAAACACAAATATTCCGCATTCAGCGTGGACGTTGTTCCTGCGGGATGCTTTGACGTCGTCGATTACAAAAACGCTTACTTTGTTACCGTGCGTTTGGAGCAGACCAACGGCTATCAGACAGATAAAGAAATCGTGTATTGCGCGTTTGTGCGCGGCAGAGATAACGGCGCATATTTCGACAGATTGACCGATAATTTAATTGAAGCGTTTGAGATTATTGCGGAAAAGACCAATATACCGCAGGGCGAAATTTATGTTAAAGGAGAGCGCAAATACAATTACGGTGATGCAAAGCCGATGGTCAAAGCAAAGAGCGATTCCGTCGATATACTTTCCGACGCGGAAATAAAAATTAAAATTTCGGACGGCGAGCGGCTGGAAAGCAATATTTGTCCCGCTTGCGGCGGTACGCTAGGTGAAGACGGAGTATGCATGTCTTGCGGCAATATCCGCGGCAAAGCAGACGGAATAGAAATTCGGCGTGCAAACGAACTCGAAGCTCTTATATGCACGCAATGCGGCAGCCCCATTGTGCTTGACGAAAACGGAAAGACCGCGTATTGCTCGGCGTGCGGGACGACTTTCATCGTAAAAGGTAACGCGCTCGACTGCACTGTGGGAGGCATAAACTACGAAAATATCCGCGCCGATATGCCGCAGGGATGTGAACTGCCCGATGTAAAGTTCGTGCGGGCGCGTATAGCGGACGGTAAAATCACCGCCGTAATGCCCGAAAGTTTTGAAGTGATGTCGGACGAATTGCGCCGTATAAAGTATCCCGCAAATGCGCCGCGTTACATATATACTACGCCCGACGCAACGGTGAATCTGAACGTGAATTTCGGCGGTTCGCTCAATAGCAAAGACGTTGCGGCTTTCGGTAAGCAAATGCTCGCTATGTTGAAATACTCGCTCTCTTCGGCAAAATTCGGGGAAGCGAAAATCATCGCGTCAAGCGGCAATATTTTCTTTGTCGATTTTATTTCCGATGCCATTGACCAGCCTATATATAACGCAATGTTTTTCTTCTCGTTGGACGGGAAACAAGGTATCGGCAGTTGGAACTGTCTCGGTAAAGACAGATGGTATTGGGCGCCGATTTTCGAACATGCAATAAAAACTATGGAGTTTAACTAATAAAAGGAAATTCAGATATGGGAATGCTTAAAATAATAGAGCTGCACGCATTTGACGATGAAACGTTGGTGCAAAAGTTCGATATGAAAGACAACGTAATAAAAAAAGGGTCTTCGCTTACCGTGCGCGAAAGTCAAGTGGCTGTATTTTGCGACAAAGGTAAAACGGCGGATGTCTTCGGGGCGGGAACGTATAAACTCAACACCGACAGTTTGCCTGTTATAAGTAAGTTACTTGCCTGGAAATACGGATTTGAAACACCGTTCAAATCCGAGATTTATTTTGTTAACGTAAAGGAGATTACGGGAATACGGTGGGGAACGTCGAATCCCGTTCCCGTACAAACAGAATACGGAATTATAAGAATCAGAGGAAACGGAGCATATTCGTTCAAAATTACAGTTCCCGAATTGTTTCTTACGTCGGTCGCGGGTATGGCGGAATGCTACGAGACGAACAAGTTGAATAAAGCATTGCGGACTTTGCTGGTGGGAAGCATTTCGTCTGCGTTTGCGACTTGTAACGTAAGCCTTTCGGATATGACGTCCAAATATGCCGAATTGAGTGAGGAGGTGAAAAAATCCGTTGCGGCACGTTGCGGCGAACTCGGCGTCACACTGACCGCATTCGACATAGAAAATCTTTCCGTTCCGCCCGAGTTGGAAAAAGCCGTAGACGAAAACGCAAGACTTGGGCTTATGCGAAATAATGTTGACGTGTATGCTAAAATAGCGCAGGCAGACGCCTTAAAAGCGGCGGCAGGAAACGGGACGGCGGGGACGATTTTGGGCGTTGGCGTCGGTAATGTGCTTGGCAAAGAAGTGATTTCGTCAAATACCGTGTCGCCGTCGGATATTTGCTCCGTATGCCGAAAACCTATTCAACCCGATAGCAAATTTTGCTCCGGATGCGGTAATCCCATTCACCAATTTTGCTCTAAGTGCGGAAAGCCGATTGTCGCAGGTGCAAACTTTTGTCCCGAATGCGGGCAAAAGCTAAATTGATGATTTGGTATTATAAGCTATGTAATGGCTGTAAGATAAACAGTAATTTAGTGTAGAAAGCCGAGAGCAAATCTCGGCTTTTTTGTTTAAAGGTGTTTCAAGTTCTTTCTATATCTTTTTAATTTTTTTTCGCCAAAGCGGTTAATCACTTGGTCTATTATTGTAACCAGTTCTGATCTATCGGACGGAAGATTGCCGTGCAACTGTACTGCATTTGACGCACCCAAAGCGGCAAAGTGTGTTTTTATAGTCAAACCGTTTATAAGCATTTTCAGCTCGTTGTATTTTTCCGTTTCGCTTTCTTCAACCCAATTTCCGTTTTGTATTTCGGTATATAATTCCGAAGCGGGGTAAACGGTAAGCATAGACGCGCCGATGATTTTAGGATTGAGCTCATTAAATACTTTTAGCGTATTCTCGACGCCTTGGTTGCTTTTACCTTTACCGCAAATGCCCGTGAGATAGAAAAAGTTATATTCTATTCCTGCTTTGTCGAGTTTAAGGCATTGTTCCAAAATGTCGGCAGACGTATAGCCTTTGTGCATAAAGGTCAATGCTTCGTCATCGCCCGTTTCTACACCGATAGTAATGCCGTTATAACCGCAACTTCGTAGTTGTCTTAATTCCTCTATGCTTTTCGGGGTAATATCGGTTATTCGAGCAAAACAGCCGATAGTTTTCAGTCGGTTTAAATACTGTTTTGCCATATACGCAATATTGCGTAGCTTTTCCGAAGAAAGCACAAAAGGATTTGCCCCGACTAAAAATACTCTCGTTACATCGGGTGTATAGTGATACAATTCTTTTATATCTTCTTCGATTTCGTCCATAGGAGACATACGGAACTTGAATGGAACATCGTCGTATAAAGTGCAGAACTTGCACTTATGATGTGTGCAACCTGCCGTAACTTGTAATAGAGCCGACCACGCTTCGTAAGGCGGACGCCAAACCGTACCTGTATAGTGCATAATAAAAACCGTCCTTTGTTTTTCTTCTATTATAAATCCTAATAGTATTGCAATTCAAGTACTGTCTTTATTTAGTAGTAGTATCAAAAAAGATACTATGGCGATTGACTTAACTTTGAAAATTCGTTATAATAAATATCGAGGTTCATTATGACAGACAACAAATTCAGAAAAAGAGAAGTTATGGCACGTTGTGTGCCGATGAGTACATTGCAATCCGTTTTAAGCGGCAAATGGAAGTTCCTTATTTTGTGGTATATAGCTGTTGGTAAGGTGCAACGATTTGGCGAACTATTGAGAAGAATTGACGGAATCACGCAATCTACTCTTACGAAGCAGTTGCGAGAGTTGGAAGACGACGGTTTTATACACCGTGAAATTTATAAAGAAGTGCCGCCGAAAGTAGAATATTCTTTGACTGAGCTTGGAAAAAGTTTTGTTCCCATCTTAACGCAAATGATGATTTGGAGTCAAACACATTTGTGTGAGCGCGATTATGTAAGCCCCTATACAGAAGAACAAATCAAAGAACTGCTTAATCAGTAACTATACATAAAAATGCTCTTGAACTATTTGTCCAAGAGCATTTTGTCTCGCTTGAAAGTGCAACTCTTATAAAATTTTTGTTTTTTAATCCCTATGGGAATTGCGCATTGCCGCGCGGCTTTTCTTATCCCTTTATCATCGTTATTACCTTTTTAAGCTCGTCGTCTTCGGGCGTTACAATCCAGTCGGCTTCAACCAAGCGGCAGCCGTCCTCCGCCGTAAGCCCGATGCCGTGAATACACTTTCCGTTGGGCCAGTAAATCTGCGCGGTGGTCAGCTTCAACGCTTCGCCCGTCATAAAGTTCGTGAAGGTGGACTGCATTATACCCTTGCCGTAGCTCTTCGCTGTTCCGTAATCGCCGCCCGCCCAACTCATAAATTCTTCGCCGTAATCGGAAAGAAAGATATTTTCGTATTTTAAAAAACCGTAGCTGACGAGCACGCCGATAAGCGCTTCGGACGCACTAGCCGTTCCCGAATTCGCAAGAACGTATACCGTATTATCGGCGGGTACCAGGTTTTCACCGCCGTGGTATAAGCAATCGGCTACTTCCTCCCTGCCGCTTTTGTACCTTGCGGTCATAGCGACGCGCGTCTGTTTGCCTAGCGACGAGGTGAAGTACCCCGCCATATCCTGCATAACGTCAACGTAGCCGCCGCCGTTGTTGCGCAAATCGAGTATGAGCGAAGTGCAACGCTGTGCGTTGTATTCTTTGAGAAGGTAGCCGAATTCGTCCGCCGCACCGCCGTAGAACTGCGACATACTGAAATAAGCCGCTCCGTCGGGCAAATAATTTATCGCCCTGTCGCTAACTTCTTTAACTCCGTTCGCGTCGCCGTCGCCGTCAAAAGTAGGCGTCCACGCCGAGTTTTTGGTTGCCATAAACATATAGCTTGCGGTGTATTCTTGCTTTGATACTTCAAAGCTTTCGCCCGTGGACACGGTAAGAGTGAACTTGACTCCCGCCGATATCGGGTCGATGAAGTTGCCCACATCGTCGGACGTTTTAAACTCCGAAGTACGACCCTCGTATGTTCCGCTTACGAGAAGCTGCCCCGTTTTCATTCCCGCCTTCTCCGCAGGGGAGTTGCCGACCACCGTCACAATGAGACAGCCGCCTTCGGGATAGATTGAGCTTGCGCCCGCGGCTACGTAGATATAGGAAAATCCCACGCCCGCCTTTTGCCCCGAATTGTCCTTTATAAGAGCCTGCATTTCCTCACGGGTATAAAACTCCGAATAAATATCGAGGCGGGCGACAATCTCCTCTACCGAAAGATTGTCGATATCCGTTTTATCCATTTCGTCGTAAAAATAATAATTTTGCTTTACTGTATTTATAACCCACTTTCTGGTGTCAGTCGAGCCAAAAATACCGCACCCCGAAAAGAGCGCCGCGGCGGCAAGAATAACCGCAACTATAACGACGGCAGCCATCCTTAAAAATTTATTTCCGTAATCGTGTTTGCCCATAAATAAAATCCTGTACCTTATTTAATAATATAAAGATAGTGCAGTAATCTGAATGTTACCGCGTCGTCGAAACTGCTTAAGTCCATTCCCGTATTTTTGCGGATAGAATTAAGTCTGTACATCAGTGTGTTGCGGTGCATATACAGTCTTCTGGCGGTTTCCGAAATATTCATACCGCAATCCAGATACGTTTCCACCGTCTGCATCATACTTTGGTCCTCGAAGATTTTGGCGAGATTTTTCATTTCAAAGCGTGAAGTTATCTTTTCCCTTACCGATTTGGGCAGCGACGCCGCAACCTCGCGATAATTGACTTTCGTGCACGTTTCACCCTCAAAAAACCTATTTAGTTCAAGCATATCAGGCACTCTTTGAAATTTTTCGTTTTTTTCGCGTACTTCGCCGTCAAACGTGTTTTCGCTCATTTTTCGTTCTCCGTAACTACACTATATCAAATATTTGCCATTTTTGCAATAATTTTTCATCAAAATCAAACTATATACCCTTTAAAACGAGTTATTTAAGCGGTGATTGCACAAACTCGGTGTAAGGTATTTTTTCTTACGTTAAGGTCAATATAAAAAACGTTACCCCCCGCCATATGCTGTTGTTAAGCGGTTTTTGCTGTGAAAAACGCATCGGATTCGGACGCACAAAATAATGTTTTTATCAATGAAAACAGGGGCGATATTGTTGACAACCGAATTCGTTTGGTATAAAATGTTAAATATACGAACCACTATAATAAGTAGATTAACCGCATAAAACGGTGGATTTTACAATTCATAATACGGAGATATACGATTATGGGAAACAAAAAAGAAACGAATAAACGTCCCAACAGAGTTGTTGCGCTGGTAACTTATATCATCGCGCTTATAGCTTTGCTTCTTGGGTTGTTTTTGCCTTACGGCACTAATCCCGCTCACGACGGAACGACGGCGGCAATCTGGGCGTTCCAGTTACCTGACGCGCTTTCCAAGGCAATTCCTTTAGAAGCTTTCGTCAACCTGCTCAAAGACGCGGAGGGCAACATTTTAGGTTCGCCTTTCGCCTATTCCCTGCCCATTACGCTTAACGGCGTTATAGAGGGCGGCTACGATTTGGGCGCGCTTTTCACCGTACTTTACGCACTCGTGGTACTTGCGGGGCTTATCGCGTTAATACCCGCTATCGTAAGCACGTTCAGCAAAAAGTCAAAGAGAAATACCGCGCTAAGCGCGGCAAGCTTTATAGAAGTTGTTGCGTTCCTTTTCGTAAGCTTCTTCGTGTTCGTTCAGCTTACGAGCTTTACTCTTTTCACTCCCGAACTTCTTGAACAGATGTCGTATCGTTGGAGCTGGCCTCTTTTGGGCGCGTTCGGCGGCACGTTCGTAATGCTCGTTATCCAAAGCGTGTTCTATAAGAAGGGCAGCGGCGTGTTTAAGTTCGTTTTACTTCTTTTATCCACGCTTGCGCTTATGCTCGCCGTTTACGACCTCGGTGCGATTATTCCTCCTTTAAAAGAACCGCTCGGAGAATTGATTACAAAGACGGAAGGCACGTTCGACGGCAAACTGTATTACTCGGTTGCGCTCGGAACTTCGGTCATCGGCATTCTTCCCGTGCTTATGCTTTTCTGCGGTACGGAGAGCGGTTTCCCCACCACTCTCACGGCGGCTATGGAGGGAATGACGGCTATCCAGCAGACCCTGTTCCTCTGCACGCTTATACTTGCGCTGCTCGTCCTTATCAACTTCCTTTTGGACGCTATGGGACTCGGCAAGGTGACTAAGCGCTATATGCTTGTAAGCAACGTGATAAGATACACGCTTGAACTCGTTGCAGCGGCTTTGGTCATCGTTCTTCCTTTCTTTATCGACAGCGCGACGACGGGGCTTATGAGCATAGTTATAGCATCTCTTGCTTTGGTAGCTCTTATCCTTAATATAATCAGGCTTGTCAGATTCGACAGAAAGAGAAAGAAGATTAGCGTAGCCGTTGCGGCAGTAATTCATACGCCGGCTAAACCCATCGACAACGAACAACCCGTAGAAGTTACCGAAGCCGAAGAAGAAAAGCCTTACGTTTACGTTCCTCCTACATTCGAGGAAGAGAAGCCCGTTGAAGAGCCCGAAGTTTACAATCCCGTTATCTACAACGGTCCTTCCGACGAATTTATCAATACTCTTTCTAACGACCAGAAGATTGAATTCTCAAGAGTATTCCTTGAACGCCAGAACGGTAACCTTGGATTTATTCCCGAGTATATCGTAGGCGGAAGCAACGACAGATTCTTCAACAGCGTATTCATCTACTTCGCAAGATTGAGAAGCGTGGTTTCCGACGGACTGTTCAACAAGATGTACGAATACGGCAACCTTATGTAATAAGCGTAAGCGTTCCGCTTAACCGAAGTATTAATTATAATTATTAATTATCAAATAAATTAAGCCCCCGCGCCAATAGCGCGGGGGCTTAATTTATTTTAATGAAGTTGTATGAAAACCTTTATTCCGTCGGCGTCGCGCTCGATTTCGCCGAGGCAGACGCTTCTTACTATATACATTCCCCTGCCGCTTTCCGCAAGAGGGTCCGGCTTAGGCGGGTAGAGATTTACGCCCTTGAAGCTCGGCGACAGCACGTTTATGCAAATCCTGTCGTCTAAAACCTCGCACCTGAACTCCGCCCCCTCACCGCCGTGTATAATCACGTTTGAGATAAGCTCGCTTGAAACTAAACGGCTAGCAAAAACGTCCTCTTCGGCAACACCCATGCCGCGCAGAAACTCGGCAAAGGTTTTTAAATTCGCCGTCATATTCTTTAAATCGTCAATCCTGAAAGTAATCATGAGATAAGCGCTTCCTTCAATTTTTCAACGATTTTACGCTCAGCGCGGGATACGAACATTTGGGAAACCCCTAAAATTTTTCCTACCTCGGACTGGGATTTCCCCTGTACGTACCTAAGCGTTATTACCTGCTTTTCGGTGGGGTCAAGCTTTTCAATTTCTGTTTTCAACGCCTCGGCGTCCTCAAAATTTTCAAAATTATCGGCGGCGGGAATCGCGTCGTACAGGGCGACGTCCTTCTCCCCGTCATCTCCGTTCACGCGCGTGTCCAGACTTACGGGGGCGCGGCACTCCAAAGCTTCCATAATAAGCTCTTCCGAATAGCCGAGCTTTTCCGCAATATATGAGATAGTGGGCTGTGCGCCCGTTTCTTTATAATATTCGTTCTGCGCTTCCCTGACTTTTGCCGCGACGGCATACACCCTTCTCGGAAGCCGCACCGAGCGCGAAAAGTCGCGGAAGTAATTTTTTATCATACCCGTTATCGTGGGCGTCACGTACGTAGTGAAGCGGTTGCCTAAATCGGGGTCGAACTTTTCTACCCCCGCAATAAGCGCTTCGGAAGCGATCTGCAAAAGGTCGTCGTACTCCACGCCCCTGCCCGAAAACTTTTTGGCAAGAATTTCGGCAATATTAAAATAATTTTCAACGAGCCTGTTCCTTAAATTTTTATCGCCCGTAAGTCTGTAACTACGGAACAGCTCGTTTGCTTCCCGCTCGTCCATCATACTTTTAAAGTTACTCTTTCTATTATATCGCCGCGTCTTACTATATCGCACTCTTTAACGAGCGCGGAAACGAGCGCCAAGGACAGTTCGTTATCGCCGGCTTTGGGCGCGCCTCCCTCGCCGTAAACGGTGCAGACTACTTCTTCCCCGCCGGCAAAGGTTGCCGTCACGCTTTCAAAGCCACAGTTTTTTAAAATTATAGCGCTTTCGGTCACGCACACCTTGAAATCTTCAAGATCATCCATATCCAGACCGTGCGCACTGCACACCGCGCCGCAAACGAGACGGAGCGCCGTCATATACCCGCTGTCCGCAAGATGAAATTTAACGGTAAAATCTTTCATTATCGTATCTCCATAAGCGTGTTTAAGGCGCATATTTCAAACAACTTTTTTACGTTGGGGCGGACGTTTTCCAACACTGTTACGTGCCCGTCCGCTTTCAGCATTTTATATATTTTGACGAACGTTCCTATCGTCGTACTGTCGATAAAAGCCAGCGCGGCGCAATCGAAAACTACATCCTTTTTATCGTGGTTATACGCAGCCGCGACCTGCGCGAAAAAATCCTCGCTCGTCGCCGCGTCGATTTCGCCCGAAAGCGAAAAAATAAGTTTATCGTCTGCCGACAATAGTTTAACCTGTTGCATAATCCGTTCCTTTTCCTTTTCTTATATATAATTAATAAACCGTTTACGCCGTGCGCAAACGGCGCAACAACCGGAATTAAGGCTCAAAGCCCGACAAAAATTCCTTTCCGTTCAGATATTCAAGCACGCCGCCCGTCTTAAAGCAAAGCCTGTTAGATACGAGGCGTTGCCTTTTTGCACCGTATTTTTTATTTAGCGCGCAGTCGCCGTACTTTTCGTCGCCCAAAACGGGGCAACCGATATGCGCAAGGTGGGCGCGTATCTGGTGGGTTTTGCCCGTGTGCAGAGTAACCTCGACCAAGGCGGTATCCCCGCGCTTTTCCAAGACGCGGTACTCCGTAACTATTTTCACGCCGTCCGCAACTTCCTTATCGAAAATCTTCACCGACGAGTTTTCCGCGTTCTTCTTTAAGTATGCCGTCAAAACGGCAGTATCCTTTTTGAAATCGTTCTTGCAACGCGCAAGGTATACCTTTTCAACCCTTCTTTCCTTAAAGGCGGCTAAAAGCTCCTCTTCCGCGCCAATATTTTTTGCAAAGACTATGAGCCCCTTTGTGTTCCTGTCAAGGCGGTGCACGGCGTAAAACTCCCCTCCCTCCCCAAGCTCGCTAAGGAGCGCGGAGGTTTCCACCCCGTCGGGCTTGTCCGCAATAAGGACGTTTTCGTCCTCGTATACGACGGAGTGACTTTTCAGACTCTCCTGCTTGGGGGTCGTATAATACACGACCTCGTCACCTGCCTTCAACGGCGTATTCCGCCCCACGCGCACACCGTTCACTTTTACGTCGCGTTCGCGCAGAAGCGCAGGCAAGCAAAACGAGCCCTGCGGATAGGTTGCGTCGGTAAACTCTTTTAATGAAGCGGGGGTTGTAACTGTGAATTTTTTCATATCCAAATAAATATAAGGCGTATAAGATACGCGCCCAAAAACGCTAACAGTAGCTGTACGGCGACGCACTTTATCGAAAATTTGAAGCCCACTTCCTTGCAGGAAGCCGAAAATGCCGAGATGCAAGCGGGGCTTAAAAGTATAAACGTGCATACTGCAAGGCTTGCCGAAAGCGATAGCCCGGTGCCGAGGGGCATTAAAAGCGCGACGGTTGCCGCTATGTTTTCCTTGGCGGCGAACCCGCCCAATACGGCGTAGGCTATGCGCCAGTCGGTCACACCCATAGGGTAGAACACGGGCAAAACGACTTTGCTTATCGCGCAGAGCATGCTTTCCCCCTCCTCCTCGACGTAGCAAAACGAAAACGAGAAGTGCGAAAGAAACCAGGAAAGAACGCAGAAAAGCATTACCACGCCCGCCACCTTAATTATAAACCCTTTCGCGTAAAAATACAACTTAATTACCACGGCTTTGAGTTGCGGAAGGCTTACGGGCGTAACCTCGGACAGTAAGTCCTCTTTGCCGCCCTTCATTAAAAACGAACATAAAAGCGCTACCGCCAAGCCTGCAAAGTAAAAGGCGGTTATCACGGGGAAAGGGTTTTCAAACAGCGGGGATAAAAACGTCAAAAAAACGGGCAGCTTAGCTCCGCAGGGCACAAACGGCAGTATTGCAACCGTGCGCTTTTGCGCGCTTTTTGTGGAATAGCCGCGGGTCGTCAAAATTGCCGCAGCCGTACAGCCGAAGCCCGAAGTCAAAGAAAACGCCGCCCTGCCAGAAAGCCTTACCTTTTCAAAAAGTCCGTCGGTTGCAAAGGCAAGCGCGGAGGTTATGCCGCTCTCGTCTAAAACCGTGAGGAAAAAGTACAGAATTATAAGCTGAGGAATGAACGACAGTACCCCGCCCGCGCCGCCTAAAATTCCTTCCGACACGAGCGAAATTACCGCGGGGCTTTGCATATTCGCGCATATCGCGTCCGATAATTTTACGCAGATTAAATTTTCGACTAAATTCTTTAAAAGAACGCCGGGCATAATCGGGTGGAACGCAAGAAAAAACATTAAAAGGATTGCCGCAACGAAAAACGCCAGCGAAAAGAAACGGTTGTAAAAGAGTTTGTCTGCTTTGAAAATCCTTAAATTCCCGCCCGAATACGCTTCCGAAAGCCGCATCGCGGGGTCTTTTTTTACTAAAACGTCAAGGCCGTTTTCAATGAGCTTTTTCAGCTTTTTGGGCGGGCAGTCGTAGACGGGCGCACCGAGGTGGGCGGACAGCTTTTCGGTATCGACACTGCCGCCACGACGCTTTAAACTTGCAGACTTGGTTATATATACAATCGTTTTTACGCCGCTTCCGATAATCTGGCGGGTAAGGTTCAGGCTGTTTTCAAGCGTGAGCGCGTCAACCACGTTTATTACGAGGTCTGCGGACTTCACCTCGTCAATGGCAGACTGCTCTTCCATAGAGTACGGGCGGAAAGCGTACATCCCCGGAACGTCCGCGTAGGTTACGCCGCCGCGCGTTTTTTTTGCGGGAGAAGTGGTTACGCCGTGGAAGTTGCCCGTGCGCAAATTGCTTTTGGTAAGCGCGTTAAAAAGTGTGGTTTTGCCCGCGTTGGGGTTGCCCGCAAGCACGACCTTTTTGGTTGCGACCTTTTCCGCAGTTTTGCGCTTTAAGACTGCCACCCTCATATATAACACCTCCTTATGGAAAAGAAGTCGCGCGAAAGACAAGGCGATGTAACCGTAAGCGCAGGGAGCTTACTTTGCGTAAGTGACCAAGCGAACGGGGGCAACAACGCAGTATTTCGTGATGAATGCTTTTTCATCGCTCTACCTCTATTTTTAAGGCAAGCGGCTTGCGCAAGCCGAGGCGGACGGCGTTACAGGATATAAGCACGCCGGACTTGAACAGGGAATAGCTTAAAACCTCGACCTGCTCTCCCGCTTTAAAACCCAACGAATTAAGCCTTTCAAGCGCACTGCCCGTAAGGTCGATTCTCTTTATCCTCGCCGTTTCGCCCATCTTTAAATCAAAAACGTTCATAGAATAAACTATGAACGCCCGTGCGGTTTAATGTCGGATTTTGGGGATAAAAGCAATAAGTAATTGGCTTAACGGTTGCGAAACGCCAAAAGCAAGCAGTATGCTTATGATATATAAAAATTTCGAAATAACCCCAAATGAGTTGTTAGGATTTGAGGAACCTAAATGTTTTAAACTAATAAAATAGCGGAACGCCCCGCGGCTTAAAGCTGCGGGGCGCGTTTTTTATAAATTATTTTCTTATCAAAGTCAAGGTTACGGTTTCGCCGTTGATGTTTTGGACCTTTGAAAAGCTTAATCCTTCGCCTGTTTTTGCAAATTCTTCGATTAGTTCTATTTCCGGTTTACCTGTCGATTCTTCAACCTTTTGCGCAAGAACGTCGGGGGCGAAGGCCGCCTTTTCAAGGACCTTTTTCGCCTTGCCGTCGGCTTTATAGTACACCTCTATCCTGTCGGTTACTTCAAAGCCAGTTTCCTTTCGCATATTCTGGATTTTGGAGACGAGCTCGCGCTCTATCCCCTCGAAAATCAGCTCTTCGGTGAGCGCGGAATTCAAGGCTACTGTTATGCCCTTATCTTCCGCCGCGACGAAGCCGTTCGCGCTTTCGGGAAAAATCTGCAAGTCCTCCTGCGTTAAAACTACGCCCTCGCCCGCAATTTCGTAACTGCCGCCGCCTTTAACGGCGTTTACTACCTCTTTGGCGTTGCAGGTTGCAAGGAACGCGGAAATTGCGCCAAGCTTTTTGCCGTACTTTGGACCGAGCGTTTTTAGCTGGGGTTTTAACTTGTAGTTTAAAAATTTTTCCGCATTGTCCGAAACCTTGAACGACTTGACGTTAAGCTCGTCCAAAACTATCGATTTCTCCTCTTCGGACAGGTCGACCTTTTTATCGGTTACGACGTACATTTCGGAAAGCGGTTGGCGGTTCTTCAAGTTGCCCGCGTTGCGTGCCGCTCTGCCCAAAATTACTATATCGTAGACCTCGTCCATACCGTCCTCCAACGCCTTGTCGATATAGCGTTTTTCGCTTTTAGGGAAAGCGCAAAGGTGAACGGACTTGGGCGCGTCTTTGAAAAAGGCGGGCACTAAGTTAAGATAAATCATTTCGGCGATGAACGGCGTGTACGGCGCGGTGAGCTTTGCAAGCGTTACCAAAACCGTGTACAGTGTGGTGTACGCCGCCGCCTTGTCGTCCGTCATATCCGCGCCCCAATACCTGTCGCGGCAACGGCGCACGTACCAATTCGAGAGAACGTCCGAAAAGTCTTGAAGCGCACGGGAGCTTTCGCAGATTTCGTAATTTGCAAGCGATTTATCGATAAACCCAATAAGCGAATTTAATTTGGAAAGTATCCACTTATCCATAAGGGAAAGCTTGCATTGTTTTAAGTCGAACTTTGACGGGTCGTACTTGTCGATTTCGGCATAGAGAGTGAAGAAGGCGTAAGTGTTCCAAAGCGTACCGATATACTTTCTTTGGGCTTCGGAGACCGTTTCCTCGGAGAATCTCGAAGGCAACCACGGCGCGCTTGACGAGTAGAAATACCACCTTACCGCATCCGCGCCCTGCTTATCCAAAACCGACCACGGATCAACCACGTTGCCCTTGTGCTTGGACATCTTTATACCGTTTTTATCGTTAACATGCCCCAAAACTATGCAGTTTTTGAAGGGCGCTTTGCCGAATAAAATCGTGTTTATTACGAGCAGGGTATAGAACCACCCGCGCGTTTGGTCCACCGCCTCCGAAATGAAGTCGGCGGGGAAGGTTTCTTCAAATAAGTCTTTGTTTTCAAACGGGTAGTGATACTGCGCAAATGGCATCGAGCCAGAATCGAACCAGCAGTCTATGACCTCGTGCGTGCGCTTCATCTTGCCGCCGCACTTGGGGCAGGCGCAGGTTAAGTTATCGAGGTACGGGCGGTGCAGTTCGATATCCTTATCCGCAGGCAAGCCGCACTTTTCTTTAAGCTCCTTTTTGCTGCCTATGACATCGATTTCGCCGCATTCGGGGCAGACCCAGACGGGCAGGGGCGTTCCCCAATACCTGTCGCGCGAAAGTCCCCAATCGATGACGTTTTCAAGGAAGTTGCCCATTCTGCCCTCTTTTATATTGTCGGGCATCCAATTAACCGAGCGGTTGGACTTTATAATTTCATCCTTGACGGCGGTGACCTGTATGAACCAGCTTGACTTTGCGTAATACAAAAGCGGCGTGTCACAACGCCAGCAATGCGGGTAGTCGTGCTCGAAGGAAATGACCTTGAAGAGCAGCCCCTCTTTTTCAAGTCTGTCCAAAATCGCTTTGTCGCCTTTTTTGGCGAATACGCCGTTCAAGGAGGGGAAGCGTTCGTCGAAGCAGCCCCTTTCGTTTACAAGCTGGACGACGGGCAAGCCGTACTTTTTGCCGACCTTGTAGTCGTCCTCGCCAAAAGCGGGCGCGATATGCACCACGCCCGTGCCGTCGCCCATAGTCACGTAGTTATCACAAACCACGTAGTGCGCTTTTACGGGCGCGCTCGCGGGGGATATGCGCTTTATCTCTTCGGCGGTTTCACTAAAAAGCGGTTCGTATTCAAGGCGTTCCCACTCCTTGCCGAGCTTTTTGTTTATTACATTATAATCTTCAAAGAATTTGGAAACCAACGCTTCCGCCAAAATATAGCGCGTTCCGTCGGCTTCTATTTCAACGTACGGTTCGTCGGGATTCATACAGAGTGCGACGTTCGAAGGCAACGTCCAAGGGGTTGTAGTCCACGCCAAAATATAGCGGTTGTCGCTGTTTTTGACTTTAAAGCGCGCGACGGCGGAATTCTCTTTAACAAGCTTATATCCCTGCGCCACCTCGTGCGAGGAAAGCGCGGTGCCGCAACGCGGGCAATAGGGCACTATCTTATGCCCCTTGTACAAAAGTCCTTTTTTATGCATTTCTTTGAGCGCCCACCACTCCGACTCTATATACTTATCGTCGTAGGTTACGTAGGGGTTGTCCATATCCGCCCAATAGCCTACGCGATCGGACATCTTCTCCCATTCGCCCTTGTACTTCCACACGGACTCTTTGCACTTTTTTATAAATGGCTCTATGCCGAAGCTTTCAATCTGCTGCTTGCCGTCCAAGCCTAACAGCTTTTCTACCTCGAGCTCTACGGGAAGCCCGTGCGTATCCCAGCCCGCCTTTCTTAAAACGTGCTTGCCCTTCATCGTCTGATAGCGCGGGATTAAGTCCTTCATAACGCGCGTTAAAATATGCCCCACGTGCGGCTTGCCGTTAGCCGTGGGAGGACCGTCGTAGAAAGAAAACTCTTCCCCGCCCGCGTTCTTTTCAATGCTTTGGGGAAATATACCGTTCTTTTTCCAAAAGTCGATAATTTCCTTTTCGCGTTCAACGAAATTTAATGAGGTATCTACTTTTCTGTACATATTGTCTCCTATAAAAAAAGGTATCCGAGATTTTGTCCGGACACCTGAAAATAAGCGTTTTTATATACCACCAAAACAAACTGACATTTGCCGTAACTTGTAACGGGTTACGAATCCGCGCAAAACTACTCGTCTACTTTCGTAATGCGGGCTGAAAGGTGATATCCTGCGCGGGGAGCTTGCTTTCTTACACCAACCGAAAGCTCTCTTTGAAACCCGTCCGCACGGCGTTGTCCTTCGTCATCGCCTTTGAATTAAGTTATAGTTAGATTATACCCAACCACCCTAAAAAAGTAAAGCAAATTATTGAAATTTTTTATTTCAATCATCTTTAATAAAATTTAATCGTCTTTAAGAATAAAGGCAATTTCCGCAAGGCTTTTGCGAATATCTCTGATTACGGTTTTTATGCTTTCCCGATTATCGGTTTTTAAGTCTTCGCTTTGCTCCCACTTATCGCAACAGCTATCAAAATAAACGCCATGCTTTCTTATTTTTAACGGTGTATCCAAATTTGAGCAGTGTCCTCTAAACAATTTCTGAAAAGAATGTGCTTTTTTAATATAATGTTGAATATAAAATTTGCAGTTTTCACACTTTTTCTCTTGTTTCATAATTATATTCTAACCGTAAATTTTACGGTTGTCAAGACATTTCCGTAATTTTTACGGTAAAATCTATATATGGATATTTTTGCAATAAAATTAAAAGAAACCCGTATAGATAAGGGATTTACACAAAAGCAACTTGCGGAAGCTATTAAGACTACTGACGACAGTATTTATTCGTGGGAAAAGGGCAGAAGCCAACCTCCCATTGAAATGCTACGCGCTTTAAGTAAAATTTTAAATGTGTCTACCGATTATTTATTAGGTTTGGAAGATTAAAAACAAGTCGCCCGCGCTTTAAAAAGCGCGGGCGACATACTTTTTACAAATAAGGCGTCAAATAAACGCAGAGAAACAAGCGAGACAAGGAAAGTGAGCATTTTTGAGGGGAGCGTACTTAGGCGTACGCGACCCGATAAAAAGCGGAACTTGACGCGGTATCGCGCCGCTTATATGCGCTTATTTCAACGGTATCTGGGCGCGGGCGTTTATCGACAAAGGCGCGAAGTTGCCCGCTTTATACTGTATAAGTCCCTCTGCGGCAATCATTGCGGCGTTGTCCGTGCAGTACTTCTTTTCGGGCAGGATAAGCTTTAAGCCCGCTTTTTTGCACTCCTCTTCGAGCGTTGCGCGAAGGTATCCGTTTGCGATAACTCCGCCGCCCGCGGTAACGGTTTTTACGCCGAGCTTTAAAGCAAGCGCAACCGCGTTTTTTACGAGCGGGTCAACTGCGGCGTGCTGGAATGAGCAGGCTACGTTTTCTTTATCGACTTCTTCGCCCTTCTGCTCTTTATTGTGGCAATAATTGATTACTGCCGTCTTTAAGCCGCTGTACGAAAACTGCAGGACTTGCGTGTTTTTGACCTGACATTTGGGGAGCGGAACGCTGTTTTCACCGTTTAAGGCAAGCCGCTCCACGTTCACCCCGCCGGGGTAGGAAAGACCGAGGACGCGCGCGACTTTGTCGAAGGCTTCGCCCGCGGCGTCGTCCGAGGTGCCGCCCAAAATTTCAAAATCGGTGTAGGTTTTAGTGTGCAGAATTGCGGTATGTCCGCCGCTCGCAAGCAAGGTTATAAAGGGCGGCTTTAACTCTTCGTCCACAAGGTACGCCGCCGCCATATGCCCGCGGATATGATTTACCGCGATAAGCGGAACGTTTAAAGTATAAGCAAGCGATTTTGCAAACGACAGCCCGACGAGAAGAGCGCCCAAAAGCCCCGCGCCGTAAGTGACGGCAACCGCGTCGATATCTTTAAGAGTAAGCCCCGCCTCTTCCACGGCTTGGCGGACGACCTCGTCCACCGCTTCGGTATGGGCGCGGGAAGCGATTTCGGGCACGACTCCGCCGAATTTTGCTTGCTCGGTTGCGGAGGAAATTATTTTGCTTGACAAAAGCTTTCTGCCGCGAATTACCGCGGCGGCGGTTTCGTCGCAACTCGATTCTATCCCCAAAATTACGGGGTTATCTTTAATTATAATGGAAGATAAATCGTACATAGTTATTAATGAACGCGCGCACTTCGTGCGCGCGTGTGTTGAAAAAGTAAAAGTTAATGAGATTCTTCGTTAACACTCAGAATGACAGGGGGTGCGGAATGACAGGGAGCAAAAACGCAGAGAAGCAAGCGCTTTTCACCGCGCTGCGAACGCCGCAAAGTGCGTGATATGCGCCGTTCACGCTTATACTGTTTTTTTGAGGTAATCAATTATAAAGCCCTGAATATCCCCGTCCATAACGGCTTGCACGTTCGTGTTCTCGAAGCCCGTGCGGTGGTCCTTGACTAAAGTGTAGGGGCAAAATACATAGCTGCGTATCTGGCTGCCCCACTCTATCTTTTTGATTTCGCCCTTTATCTCTGCGTCGGCGGCTTCGCGCTCGGCAATCTGCCTTTCGACAAGCTTTGCGCGGAGATACTCGAACGCCATAGCCTTGTTTTGAAGCTGGCTTCTTTCGTTTTGACAGGTCACGACTATGCCCGTGGGGAAGTGGGTAATTCGTATTGCAGTTTCGGTCTTATTGACTTTTTGTCCGCCCGCGCCCGACGAGCGGTAAACGTCGATGCGGATGTCCTCGTCGCGGATTTCAACGGAGTTGTCGTCGTCGACCTCGGGCATAACCTCTAACGAAGCAAACGAGGTGTGGCGGCGTTTGTTACTGTCGAAGGGGGAAATTCTCACTAAGCGGTGAACGCCCTTTTCCGCCTTTAAAAAACCGTAGGCGTTTTCGCCGTCGACCTTAAAGGATACGGACTTCAAGCCCGCTTCGTCGCCGTCCTCAAAGTCAAGCTCGGTTACTTTAAAGCCCTGCTTTTCGCAGTAACGGCAGTACATTCTGTAAAGCATCTGCGTCCAATCGCAGGCTTCGGTGCCGCCCGCGCCCGAGTGCAGGTTCAAAATTGCGTTGTTCGCGTCGTACTTGCCGCGGAGCAGTGCGCGTATGCGCATATTTTCAATGTCCTCTTCGGCAACGGAAATCATACTCTCAAGCTCGGGAATAAGGCTTTCGTCGTCCGCCTCCTCTATGAGGTCGATAAAAGCGGAAGCGTCGGCAAGCGCGTTTTCACCGTTGTTATAGGACGCTATTCTCCCTTCAACGGAGGAAATTTCCCGCCCTATCTTTTTGGACTTTTCCAAATCCTGCCAGACTTCGGGCTTTTCCTGCTCCTCTTTGAGTGCAACAAGGCGCGCGCCCAAATTATCGATATCAAGCGCGTACTTTGCCTCCGCAAGCGTGTCTTGGAGAGATTTAATTTTCAGTCTGTAATCGTCGGCTTTAAACATAAAAAGAAAGTCCTCACAAATATTTCACGCTATTTAAGCGCGTAAAATATTTCGTGAATTTTAGGGGCTTCTCGCCCCTCGTGCCGTAATTTTTAATGGCACACAATCATATAATTGCGGCACTTCTCGGTGAGCCGCAGGTATGCGCAAATTGGGTGCTATGCTATGCACGGCGGGTTTTTACGACGGGGAGCTTATTTAGGCGTAAGTGACTGAGGGCTACCGCAGTTCAACGCCGTATTGCGAAGTTTATATGCATTTTTTTACTTGTTGTCTTTCCAGTAGCAACAATCCTTATACTTCTTCCCAGACCCGCAAGGGCAAGGGTCGTTTCTGCCTACCTTGGAATTCTTGGAGGCTACTTTGGGAATTTGCTTGCCCTCGATATTCGCCGCCAAATCCTTGGGGGGCTCGGGCGCGTCGCCTATGACGGGTCCGCTCGTGTTAGCCGCAGGGTTTGCCGCCGCAGAGGGGTTAAGCCCGTCCGCAGCTTGAGCGTTAGCCTCCTGCTCCTTAATCTTCTTATCCATAATTTCGCGTGCGGCTGCCGCAACCGACGGGTTCATAGGAGCGATGCCGCCGTTCGTATTCGGGCGGGCGGGACGGGTGGGCATAGGAACGGGCTGTCCGTTCTGCACGCGCACGATACGTCCTTTTAAAAGCCTTGAAATGGTAGTCGTTTGAACGCGGTCTATCATTTCTTCAAACATCTCGTAGCCTTCCTGCTTGTAGGCGATTACGGGGTCCTGCTGGGCGTAGCCGCGCAGACCTATGCCCTTTCTGAGCTGGTCCATTGCGTCGATATGGTCAATCCAGTTTCTGTCTACGCTACGCAAAAGCTCGTTTCTTTCAATCTGGTGATAATCGACCTGTCCGTCGGTCATCTCGGAGACGTTTATAATCTTTTGCTCGTAAGCCTTAATAACTTCCTTGGAAATTTTGTTAATAGCGCGCTCGTAATCCCATCTTTCAAGAGCTTCGCGCGTTACCACGTATTCGCACTCGTCGGGGTAAACCTTTTGCTGCAACGCTTCGTTCAACGCCGCTTCGTCCCACTTTTCGGGCATCTCGTCGGTATTGACGGCTTCCGCAACTACTTTTGCAACGTAGTCGGGAATATACTTTAACATCTGCTCGTGCACGTCCGAACCGCGGAGAACGTTCAGCCTTTCACGGTAAATGGTTTTACGCTGTTCGTTCATTACCTCGTCGTATTGCAGGGTGTGCTTTCTTATGCCGAAGTTCCTGCCCTCGATTGCGCGCTGGGCGTTCTCGATACTGTGCGAAAGCATCTTAGACTGCAAGCACTGGTCTTCGTCTATTTTAAAGACGTTATAAAGCTGTTTCATTCTTTCGCCGCCGAACCTCTTTGCAAGGTCGTCCTCCAAAGAAATGAAAAACACCGACGCGCCGGGGTCGCCCTGACGGCCCGAACGCCCGCGGAGCTGGTTGTCGATACGGCGTGATTCGTGCCGTTCCGTGCCCAAAATGCATAAGCCGCCCGCGGCGATAACTTCCTGCTTTTCCGCGTCCGTTTCCTTTTTATAGTTGGAATAGAGCTCCGCATAGCGGTTGCGCGCAACCTGCTCTTCCTCTGTGAACTCTCTGTCCGCGTAGGAGATTGCAATCTCGATCATTTCGTGGTCGTAGCCTTCCTCGCGCATGCGCTTTTTGGCAAGGTACTCGGGATTGCCGCCCAAAAGAATATCGGTACCGCGCCCCGCCATGTTGGTCGCTATCGTCACGGCGTTGAGCCTGCCCGCCTGCGCGACTATTTCAGCCTCGCGCTCGTGGTTCTTTGCGTTCAAGATATTGTGTTTTATGCCGTTTCGTCTTAAAAGCCTTGAAATTTCTTCCGACTTTTCTACCGTTACCGTACCTATAAGAATGGGCTGACCCTTTGCGTGCCTTTCAACGACCTCGTTTACTATCGCCCTCTTCTTGCCCTCTACCGTGGAATAAATCATATCGGCGAGGTCGATTCTCTGCACGGGGCGGTTGGTCGGAATGGGCACGACGTCCAAAGAGTAAATAGTTCTGAACTCGTCCTCTTCTGTCATAGCGGTACCTGTCATACCCGCAAGTTTACTGTACAGGCGGAAGTAGTTCTGGAATGTTACGGTTGCGTGGGTCTTGTTCTCTTCCTTTACCTTAACCTTTTCCTTCGCCTCGATTGCCTGGTGAAGTCCGTCGGAGTATCTTCTGCCGTTCAAGACGCGGCCCGTAAACTCGTCGACGATAAGAATTTCCCCGTCGGGGGACACGATGTATTCTTCGCCGTTATGGAACAGCTCGTGCGCCTTTAACGCCTGCTGTATATGGTGGTTCAAGTCCGCGTTTTCTATATCGCCGAGGTTCTTTATTCCGAAGAAGCGTTCCGCCTTCTCCGCGCCCTTTTCGGTTATGGTTACGGACTTATCCTTTCTGTCTATAATATAGTCCCAGTTCTCCATTTCTTCGAGAACGCGGGCAAGCTCCTCCTGCGCGGCTCTGTCCGCTTCGGAAAGCTCCTTCTTCTTTCTCGAAGGCATCTTCTTTTCGGCTTCCTTCTTGTCGTCGTCGAAGCCGCCTTGGAGATTTCTTACGAACCTATCCACGTCCTCGTATAATTTAGAGCTTTCGCCGCCCCGTCCCGAAATAATGAGGGGGGTACGCGCTTCGTCGATTAGAATGGAGTCGACCTCGTCGATAATGCAATAGTTAAGCTCGCGCTGGACCATTGCGGGGATTGAGGTTTTCAGATTGTCACGGAGATAGTCGAAGCCGAGCTCGTTGTTGGTGGCGTAGATAACGTCGCACTTGTACGCCTTCTGCTTCTCGCTGTCGTCCATACCGGGGACGACGACGCCGACCGTCAAACCCATAAACCTGTGGACCTTGCCCATCCACTCCGCGTCGCGCTTTGCAAGATAGTCGTTGACGGTTACTATATGAACGCCCTTGCCCGTCAAAGCGTTGAGGTATGCGGGCAGGGTCGAAACGAGGGTTTTACCTTCGCCCGTTTTCATTTCCGCGATACGCCCTTGATGCAAACAGATACCGCCGACTATCTGAACGTGGAAGTGCTTCATTTTGAGTACGCGCCAGCTTGCTTCGCGGAACGCGGCGAACGCGTCGAAAAGAATATCGTCAAGCGTTTCACCCTTTGCGAGCCTGTCCTTTAAAACCTGCGTTTGTCCTTTAAGCTCCTTGTCGTCCATAGCGGCGTATTTGGAATCCAACGCCTCGACCTTGTTCGCAAGCTTATTCAGCTTTTTGAGCGCGCTGCGGCTGTCTGCGCCGAGAATGAATTTGATAAGTCCCATATTAAAATCCCTTACCGAAACCGATGAAACGGTTCAAAAATTTATATCTTTTTTTATTTTACTATATTTTGGAAAATATGTAAATCCGTTTTTCACAAAAACTTGTAAAAAACACCCTTATTATTTATAAACAAATAATAAACTTATGAAACGGGCGTCCCGCCTCTACGTCATTCCACCCCGATGTCATTCTGAGTGAAACGAAGAATCTACTTGCAAGCAGATTCTTCACTGCGTTACGGCTTAGCCGTCGGTACGACAGAATGACGACGTGTCATAAAACGCAACGCCCGACGGTGTGTGCCGTCGGGCTTAAAGTTATTTTTTAATTTCGTGTCCGATAAGCTCGTCTACCGAGATACCGTAAAAATCAGCAAGCTGTACGCAAAAGTCAATGTTTGGAAGTCCGTTACCCGCTTCCCACCAACTAATCATTTGCTGTTTTAGACCTGTTGCTTTTGCAAGAGCGTTTTGTGTATACCCGTTGATTTCTCTTTGATATTTTAATGCATCGCCATAATTTAATTTCATAGTCCGTTTCCTCAGTAAAATTTTTACATAAATTTCTGTTGATTGCTTGACTTACAGAAATTTATGTAATATTATATTTTCGGTATGGAAATTCAAACTGAAAAATTTTGTGAAAACTGTTATTATTTTCGGCAACATTATTATAAAAGCAAACACGGGAAAATCTTAGCGGTTTTAGGTGACGGTCACTGTACGAACGGCAACCTTACGAAAGCCGTTTCAGTAAAAAATATTATAAAACGCCGCGCCTGCGAATATTGGGAAGCGCAGGAACCGCAATTAACCGAACGGCGAGAAAGCGTTTGTAACGCCATTTTAAAAATGCAAAAAAATCTTGACGAGTTTCTTCTGATTCTTAAAGAGGATTAAAGCCCGCCGCGCAAATTTTTGCGCGGCGGGCTTTACCTTACTACCCCTCACAAGTTAGCAAGCTGACAGCTTCCCCACCGCGGGGAAGCCTTATTCCGCGTTAATATCCGTGAAGGAAAAGCTTTCCACGTCGAAAAGACCCGTGTCGAGGAGCTTTAATTTGGGGATAACCGCAAGCGAGGTGAACGCAAGGGACATAAACGCTTCGTACTCCCTTTTTACGCCCATTGCGTGGGCGCGTTCAATTAAAGCGCGGCTGTCGCGCTGCAAACTTTCAGCGTCGCGCGAGGACATAAGCCCTGCTATATCGAGGGTCAAGGAATAGACTTTTTCGCTGTTTTTATCCACTATCACCATACCGCCGCCTATTTCCTTCAAGCGGTTTGCGGCGCGCGCCATACTCTCGTTGTCGTCGCCCAAAAGTATTATATTATGGGAGTCATGGGCGATAGTTATGCCCATTGCGCCGCCCTTGAAGCCGTAGCCTTTAATAAGTCCTTTGCCTATATTCCCCGTCATTTTGTGGCGTTCGACAACGGCTATTTTAAGTAAGTCCGTGCCCGCGACCTGCGCGTCGCCGTCCTTGCTTTCGACCTCGACTATTTCACAGCCAGTAACCACCCCGTCGGGGAAAATGGTCATAGCTTTTGCCTTTTTGCCTTTAAGCGTCAAAACGAAGTCGTCCGCCGTCACGTCCTTCAAGTGAACGGTATTCAAAACGCTTGCGGGCAGATATCTTTTTGACGTTTCGAATAGGGGCTTGCCGTCCTTTGCGACGAGCTTGCCGTTTTTGAAAACGTACTTTGCGTTGAAGTTTTTGAGGTTATCGACGGCTACCAAATCCGCAAGGTAGAACGGCGCGATAGCCCCACGCCACTTTAAGCCGTAGCACTCCGCGCAGTTGAGCGTTGCGCACGTTACAGCCGTTACGGGGTCAAGCCCGTTTGCGACAAGCTTCCTTAAAGCGTCGTCTATATGTCCCTTTTCTTTTAAGTCTGCGGCGTGTCTGTCGTCCGTGCAGAGGATAAAGCGGCGCATATTTTCCTTGGTTATATATTTGGCGTTGCTTAAATTGCGCGCTGACGAGCCGTGGCGGATATGCACGTAAAGCCCTTTTGAAAGCTTTTCTTCAATTTCCCCGCCCTCGCCGCACTCGTGGTCGGTGGAGACGCCGCCACAAAGATACGCGTTGAGATTTAAGCCGCAAACTTTGGGGGCGTGTCCGTCGATTATTTTGCCCGCCGCGTGCGCCGCTTCCAATTTTTTGATAACGTCGGGGTCGGAATTTATTACGCCAGGGTAATTCATAAATTCGCCTAAACCGAAAATATAGTCCTTTGCGACAATATCTTCGATATCCTTGCCGTTTAAAATCGCACCGCTCGTCTCGAACGGGGTTGCAGGTACGCAGGAAGGAAGCTGCAGCTTAACTTCAAGCGGAACGTTCCCCGAAGCTTTTGAAATATACTCGCACCCCGCCGCGCCGCAAACGTTGGTTATTTCGTGCGGGTCGGCAATAACCGTAGTCGTGCCGCGGGGGACCACCAAAGAGGCGAACTCCTCGGGAGAGAGCTGGGAGCTTTCTATATGAACGTGCCCGTCGATATAGGACGGCAGGACGGTCAAGGCCGTGCAGTCTATTTCTTCAATGCCTTCGTACTCGCCCGTACCGACGATTTTTTCGCCTACGATTGCTATATCTCCCTTTCTTAATTTGCCTGTGAAAACGTCAACGTAAGTTGCGTTTTTTAAGACCAAGTCGGCTTTTTGCGCACGTTTTGCGGCTAAAATATATTTTTCCAACATAAAGATTACCTCACAAAAGCGCGGTTTTTGCTTGCGCTGTTTATTGCTTTTATCTCTTTAATAATTATAGCATAAAGCCGCCGCTTTTTCAAGCGGCGGCTTTCAATATATCATTTTTTACGAAAGAATATATCGCCCAGCCCGCCGACGACCGAACAAACCAGTCCGCCGCCCGCAACGATAACCCAAAGCGGATGCCACAGCCCCGTAAATACGGACGCCGTAATATACGCGATAACTGCGGTAAGCATAATTATTCCGCAAGCCGTACCAGTGTAAGGGTTTTCCCCGCGGTTAATTCTCTTTTGCCTTTTTGCCGGAATAAACATATCGGAGATACAGCCCACTATCCCGCAGACCAACCCGCCGTTAACGACTATTATCCAGTAAGGATTCCACATCTCCGCAAGCGAACCGAGCAATAAATACGTAAGCAGGCAAGCCGTAACTATTGAGCCACATATAAAACCGCATACTTTTTCCGAAAGGGTTTTCGGCTCCCCGTCCTTACCGCGCGTAAAGATATGGTTTTTTATCTCTTCCTTTAATTCTTCCCTTTTATCCTCCGCGTTGCCGCCCGCGGTTTGGGACGAGTCTCCCTCCTCCGCATTATCCGCGCGTTTGCCTTCAAGCAGTTCATCCACGGTCACGCCGAATATTCTCGATATAGGCAGAAGCTGCGCCGTTTCGGGCATAGCTTCGCCTGTTTCCCACTTGGACACGGCTTTATTGGTTACGCCGAGCGCGGCGGCAAGCTCCGCCTGAGTTATTCCCTTTTCCTTGCGTAAAGTGTATAAAAATTCTCCGAACCCGTTCATATCCGTTCTCCTTTTATATCGTAATTGTATATTCTTTTTATTCTTTAATCAATAGAATATTGTCGAATTTAAGTAGAACGGGTTAAATTTTTTATCTTTATTCCGCTTAAAACGCAGAGATACGGCGCTATTTAATGAGGTTAGTCCTCAATGCGTTCAATACCGCAATAAGCATAACGCCCACGTCGGCGGCTATTGCTGCAAGCAACGGAAATGCGGGAAGCGCAACGCTTAAAGCCATTATCGCAACCTTGACGATAAGAGAGCCAGCGATGTTTTCGATAACCAGTCTTCTGGTGCCCTTGGCTATTCTTCTGCCCTTGGGGAGAAGGCGCAGATTGTCGGATACGAGAACGATATCGCTTGCCTCTATCGCCGCGTCCGAGCCGACCTTGCCCATAGACACGGCGCAGTCCGCCGCCGTCATAACGGGCGCGTCGTTTATACCGTCGCCGACGTAGATAAGCTTGCCCTCTGCTTTAAGCTCTACCGCGCGATTTAACTTTTCGTCGGGGAGAAGCCCCGCTTTAAAGCCGTCTAACGCAAGCTCTTCGGCAATGATTTTTGCGCGTTCTTCCCTGTCGCCCGTCAGCATTTCGGTATGTGCCACGCCCGACTTTTTAAGCTCGGCTAAGGCTTCCCTTGCGCCGTCCTTTATCTTATCGTCTATTTCCGCAAAGCCTACGAACTTGCCCGCAAGCGCGACGTATACGACGGTTGAAACGCTTTGCTTTTCTTCAAAATCAACGCCGTGTTCTTTAAGAAATTTGCCGTTGCCGACTAAAAGAGTTTCGCCGTTCAATAGGCATTTAACGCCCTTGCCAGCCACCTCTTCGGCGTTTTGAACTTCGTATTCGGTTGAAACGTTTTTGAAGGCGACCGACACGGGGTGGGAAGAAAACTTTTCCGCCGCAGCCGCAAGTTGCAGCGTTTTTTCGTCCGTGGAGTTCACCACTTCGAACGCTCCCTCGGTCAGCGTGCCCGTCTTATCAAACGCGGCGACGGCAGAAAGCGCAAGCGCGTCAAGGCAGGTCGAGCCCTTTACGAGAATGCCGAATTTAGCGCATCTGCCTATCCCGCCGAAGTACGATAACGGCACCGAGATGACGAGCGCGCACGGACAGGAAATTACGAGGAAGCTTAACGCGGTGTATATCCATTCGCGGTAGGTATCCCAAATAAAGCTTGCGTTTACCGCGCAGATTACCGTGGGGACTATGCCCGCCACTATCGCCGCAATAGCGCACACCGCGGGGGTGTAGTATTTTGCAAACTTGGTAATGAACTTTTCGGGCTTGGATTTTTTAGCCGTGGAATTTTCAACGAGTTCTAAAATTTTGGCTACCGCGGAGTTCTCGTATTCCCTTATAACCTCCGCTTCGAGTACGCCCGACAAGTTGATGCTGCCCGAAAGCATTTCGTCACCCGCCTTTATGTCGCGGGGAAGGGACTCGCCGTTCAAGCTCTTCATATCAAGGGCGCTTTCTCCCCTTATAACGCGGCAGTCTACGGGCACCTTTTCGCCCGCTTTAATAATTATTGTATCGCCCGAGCGAAGCTCTTCGGGGGAAACCGTTCGCTGAACGCCGCCCTCTACGCGGGTTGCGGTATCGCTTTTTAAATCCATAAGCGAGGAAATGGAATTGCGGGAAGACCCCACGGCTATGCCTTGCAAAAGCTCGCCAAGCTGATATAGAAGCATTACGGCAACTCCCTCGACGAAGCCGTCGCCCGCAAATATTCCGAGAAGTATCGCGCCGATAGAAGCGATAGCCATCAAAAAGTTTTCGTCGAAAATTTTACCCTTTGCAATATTCTTTACCGTATTTATAAGCACGGGGTGACCCACCGTCAAATATGACAGACCGTATAAAACGTAGGTTATAATCTCCGCAGGCAAACCGCTTTTTGCCGTACCCGTCAAGTCGAGAACGAGCGCGGGGATAAACAGCGCGGTTGCTACGGCTATAAGAATGATGTCCTTTAAGCGTTCCTTAAATACGCTTTTGCGCTCGGGCTTTTCGGTAACGATTTTCACGTCCTCGAAATGGGTTATCGTATAGACTGCTTTTTCACGCGCGGAGGGGTCGGCGGCGTTCAGCAAAACGCGCAAGTTCACGAAGTCTACGACAGCCGAAACGCCCTCAATCCTATTCAAATCTTCTTCAAGCTCTCTTGCGCAGTTGGCGCAGCACAGCCCTGCGATATTCAGCTTTTCGCCTGCGAATACTTGGGAGGCGGCGGACTCTTCAACCACCTTCACCTCTTCGAAGTTATTGCATACTTCCTTGACCTTTCCAAGCGTTGCGCCGTCGCACAGCGCGTAAACCTTTTGCGCCATAAAGTCAACCGTAGCTTCCTTTACGCCGTCTAATTTTAAAATTTCTTCCTCAAGCTCTCTTGCGCAATTGGCGCAGTCCAAACCCGTGATTTTAAAACTATTCATTACAGTTCAAGTGCTCCTTTGCGACCGCTATCATAATCATTACGTGCGCGTCCGAAACCGAGTAGAGAATTTTCTTCCCCTCCCTGCGGCACTTGACGATTTTATTGTCTTTCAGGGTTTTAAGCTGGTGGGAGACTGCGCTTTGGTTGCCGCCCACTGCTTCGGTTATGTGCTCTACGCACAGCTCGCCTGCTGACAGCGCAAGCAGTATTTTAAGGCGGGAAGGCTCCGAAAGGGTTTTGAACCTTGCGCCCATCTCCTCTATTTCGCCGTCGGACGGCATCGCGGAAAGCGCGGCTTTTACGCGCGCGCCGTGCAATTCTTCTTCGTTGATATTCGTTTCCATTTCTTTACTCCGTTATTATTATATGTTTAAATATGAATGTATATTCATATGATAATAACATAATAATACTATAAACCGAATTTGTCAACGGTTTTTAACAGGTTTTAAAAATAAAAAGTCGCGGCGCTGTTTTTGCGCCGCGACTTTTTTCTTATTTCTTTTTAATTTTCTTCTTAGGCGATTCAATCAATTCGTCAACGTCGACCTTGTTTCTCGGTTTGATCACGAGCAGGAGAACTATACCGACAAGGCACGCGCCCGCGATACATAATAATATAATGGAGGTTACGTTGTCCTGTACCCAGGTGTCCTCACCCTTTAAAGGTCTTACCTTGGGCGCCGCCGCAATAGTCATGCACTTAGTGACGGGCTCGGCGGTTTCCGAACTGCTTGCCTCGCAAACTATTACGTAGAACGCGTTATCCTTCTGCGGGGTGAACGAAAGCGAGCTTCCGTTCCAAGCGTATTCATTAAAGGTCTCGTAGTCCTTGGTGTTTTCTTTAAGCTCGGAAGCGGGTCTTATTCTGGTGAAATACTGTCTGCCCGTTTTAAGCAAATCTTCAACGTCCTTCGCAAAGCTTTCGTAAGTCATAGCTTTGCCGCCGTTATTCTTCGCCCAAACGTCGTTCTGGAATTCGTACAGAGTATAGACGGTTTTAACGGATACGCCGTTAATTTCAAAACTGTCGGGGGTGAAGGTACTGTCAACGTACGCGGTTGACTGCTCGTCGGGGTCCTCGATGGAAATTTCGGACTCTTCTACCGTGAACTCGAACCAGGGCAGATACTTCTTCATACCCGCGAAATCGCCGTCCTTATCCTGCTTATACATATTCCAGATATCACCCGTTTCAAGGTCGGTCTTTTCACCGTCCTTGTAGTAGTACATACCGTTGTCCGCTACGTCCTTGGCGTATACGGTGAAAACGTATTTGCCTGCTTTGGTAAGGTTTATCGAAAGGTCGTTCGCGCTCTTGCCCGTAGACTGCTGCTGCGAACCGTTGTTATAGTAAATTGAGAAAGTAAGGTCTGCGTAAGGGGTTACGGTATCGCCGAGAAGGCTTTCCGCCGAGGGAAGATAGAAATAGTTCTTGCTGCCCGCTTTTAAATCCTTAGCCGCTTCGGTAACCTTTTGCTGGTATGCGGCTACGAGGTCGCCCCAAGCTTGATTATCGGGGTCGCTGGTCTTTGCCGCGTCGTCAGTATATTTGAAGGTTGCGCCCTGCTTATCGGTTGCAACAGCGATATAAGTCAGCTCTTTATCTTTACCGAGTTGGATAAGGTAGTTATCGTTAATGAACCAGTCTAAAAGAACGTAGGTCGTCTGCCCGCCCGTCGAAGTGGTATCGGTGAGCGTAAGAACGACTTTTACCGCCGCCTTTACTTCGAAGTTGTCATCATAAACGGTTGCGTTATAGTCGCCCGCAGTAGGCTTATAGTGCTTTGCGTGAGGGAAGATATACTGGTTGTCCGAATCGGTAACCTTTTTGTAATCGCCGCCGTCCTCGTTATATACGGGAAGCTTGCTTTGGTCAGCGTCGTCTGCGGTGAGCATATAGTACGAAGTGGTAAGGCTGGGCGAAGAAGTGAGAACATCGATAACGGTATAGTTAAAGGTGATTTCGCCGTTATATTTTATGAACTGCACGTCCTTGTCAAGGCACAGTACAGGGGGAGTATCGTCGTTTATAGTGCCGCCCGTACGGTGTCCGTCGGATTCCTTTACGCCTGACAATTCAAAGCTTTGGTTATTAAGACTGTATAGGGTCAAGAACGCTTTGCCGGTAGCTTCGGGCTCGTTCTCGTCCTCTTCTTTGAAGAACGCCTTGAACGAAAGCGGGGTAACGGGCATTGATGTCGAAGAAGAATATTTGGAATACGTTTTTCCTACGTTTTCAAACTTGCCGTAAAGCTTGTTGTTTTCCCCGTTTGAAATCTGAACGAGGTAGTCGCCGCCTTCGACGGTCAGGCTGCCCGAATAAGTTTCGGGGTCGATAAAGTTCAGGTTGATACGACCGTTGTCTACCGTACCCAAAAGGTTATCGTCGCCGACGCGCGCAAGCATAGCTTTTAAAGCGGTTTCGTCCTTTTTGCTGCCGTCGTCGGACTTGTTACCGTCAACGGACTCCCTGTGCAACACGTGAACGTTGAGTTTATCGTTTTCCGCGGGAACGAACACTAAATAGTTCGTGGTCTTGCCGTCCTTGGTCTTGGAATACTGTTGGCTGTCGAAGGAGATGACAAACTGTTTGAATTCAATGCCGTCGGAATAGTCGAAGCCGAACTCCATATTAAACCGGCCGTCCTTTGCTTCAAACTTAATATCGGGCTTTTTTGCGCCCTCTTCCTCGGAAGGCTCGTCCTGCTGCGCGACGTTTTCAATCCACTTATAGGCAAGGTTCTTTCTGTAATTTACCGCGTCGCCGTCGTTATCGAAGACGAACATCGTGTAATCTTTGGCTTCCTCGCCTTCGCCTTCCTGATGCGCCCATATCTCCGCGTTTGACGTTACGAAAATGCTCGAGCCGCTGAGGGTTACTTTACGCGCCTCGTCCGCGCGGGCAAGCGTTACGCCCAAAAACGCGCCGACCGCGATTAAAAACGCAAGCGCAAGCGCGGCGATTAAACTTAATTTTATTTTAAAGGATTTTTGCGAATTCATATTTCAAACGTCCATAGATAAAATTTCAATTTGTACCTGTTTATTTTACACTATTAATTGAAAGGTGTCAAACAGTTTTTGTCGCGTTGGGAATATAAACAAATAAATTTTTGGCGTATAAATAACTTTACTTTAAGTTTTTTTTATGTTAAAATTGCCTTGCATTTAGAGGAGCGGACGGGCATAATTAGCCGCGGCTGAGGAATTGAAAAGGCAATTCCGCTATATACGCCGCGCCGAAAGGGCGCCTCCGCCGAGATGCGGTCTGCCTTTAAACCGCGTCGGGCGCACGGGTTAATACCCTTGCGACTGTCATTTGCCCGCTTAGAAGAAACAAGCAATACGAGGTGCGTGAGTAAAACTTGAAGTAGCTTACTTAGCGTAAGCGGCTGAAAGTTGCCGTAGCGCAACGCCGTATTGCAAAGTTAATGCTATGTGGGAGTTAAGTGTTGCGCTAATGCCTTTAACGATTTCCTCGGCAGTGCAACGCACTGTCTTTTATTTTTGGGAGTAATAAATGAGAAAGTTTAATGTGGGAATAATCGGAGCTACGGGAATGGTCGGACAAAGATTTTTACTTCTTCTTGCAAACCACCCTTGGTTTGAAGTAAAACGCCTTGCCGCCTCCGCAAATTCTGCGGGCAAAAAGTACAAGGACGCGGTTAAAAAGTGGCACCTCTCCCCCGCTATGCCCGAAAAATACGCGGATATGACCGTATACGACGCGACGGCTGACAGGGAGAAAATCGCAAAAGAGGTTGACTTTTGCTTTTGCGCCGTGAATATGAAAAAGGACGAGCTTAAAGAGCTTGAATATTCATACGCAAAGCTCGAATGCCCGATAGTTTCAAATAATTCGGCGCACCGCGCGACGGGCGACGTGCCGATGATTATACCCGAAGTCAACGCTGAACACCTTGAAATCATTAAGGCGCAACGTAAGCGTTTGGGCGCCAAACGCGGATTTATCGCGGTAAAAAGCAACTGCTCGTTGCAGTCCTACGTACCCCTTTTGCATCCTTTGAAAAAATTCGGGATAAAAGAAGTTGCCGTCTGCACCTATCAGGCGATATCGGGCGCGGGCAAAACCTTTGAAACGATGCCCGAAATACTTGACAACGTTATTCCCTATATCGGCGGAGAAGAGGAAAAAAGCGAGAAAGAACCTTTGAAAATTTGGGGCGAAATACGCGGGAGCGAAATCGTGCCCGCCGCCGCGCCAAAGATTACGGCTCAGTGCCTGAGAGTGCCCGTATCCGACGGGCATACGGCGGCTTGCTTCGTCAGATTTGCAAAAAAGCCTTCAAGGGAAGAAATTTTGAAGGCGTGGAAGGAATTTTCTGGCGAACCGCAAAGGCTTGCTCTCCCCTCCGCGCCTAAGCAGTTTCTGCACTACTTTGACGAGGACGACCGCCCCCAGCCCGCTCTTGACAGGAATTCAGAGGGCGGAATGGCGGTTTGCGCAGGAAGGCTGAGAGAGGATAGCGTATACGATTATAAATTTATCGGCTTTTCACACAACACCCTTCGCGGCGCGGCGGGCGGCGCAGTGCTTTTGGCCGAGCTTTTAGCGGCGAAGGGATACTTCGGCTAAGTTCACAAATTTTTGAAAAACGGAATAAATAAAAACAAAAATTAAAAATTGCGCAGATGCGAGCAAGACAAGGCGCGTGAGGAAAACTTGAAGGAGCTTATTTTGTCGTAAGCAACTGAAAGTTGCCATAGCGCAACGCCGTATTGCGAAGTATATACGCAATTTTGGGAGAGAAATATGGTTGGCTTTTGTAACGGCATAATCACCGCAATGATAACCCCCTTTACTGAAGGCGGCGTGAACCTTGAAGAGTTCGGCAAGATGATTGAATTCCAAATCGCTGGCGGCGCGGACGGCTTAGTAGTGCTCGGCACCACGGGCGAGCCCGCTACCATGACGGAAGAAGAAAAGGTTGAAACGATTAAGTACGCCGTTAAAAAGGCTGCGGGCAGAATTAAAATTATCGTAGGAACGGGCAGCAACGATACGGCTAAAGCCGTAAAACACTCCGTTCGGGCGGAAAAGCTGGGTGCGGACGGAGTGCTCGTCGTTACCCCTTACTACAACAAATGCACGCAAAAGGGGCTTTACGAATACTACAAAACCATATGCGACGCTGTAAAAATCCCCGTTATCGCATACAACGTGCCATCGCGCACGGCGGTCAATATTCTTCCCGAAACGGTTGAAAAGCTTGCGGACATTCCCAATATGGCAGGTATAAAAGAAGCCAGCGGCGATATGGCGCAGGTGTGCGAAACCATAAGGCGCATACGCGGCAAAATGGATTTGTATTCGGGAGAGGATTTCCTGAATTTGCCGATGCTTGCAGTGGGCGGCGTCGGGCTTATTTCCGTAACTTCAAACGTTGCGCCGGCGCTCGTTAAAAAGATGTACGACTTAGTGAAACAAAACAAGCTTGACGAAGCGAACGCCGTTCAGGATTTCCTCCTCCCCTTGGAGGACGCGTGCTTTTTGGAAGTGAACCCTATACCTGTCAAGGCGGCATACAATATGCTGGGCTTCAACGCGGGCGTTCCGCGTCCGCCGCTAACCGAGCTTGAGGACAAAAACAAGGAAATTTTACAAAGAGAAATAAAAAGGGCAGGGTTGAAAGGCGTATGATTAACGCATTGATTTGCGGAATTAACGGCAAAATGGGACAAAACTTAGTCACTCTTATGGAAAACGACGGCGAGATTTGCGCCGTGTGCGGCGTGGATTTGAATACAGACGGGCAAAAAATCCCCGTTTACTGCGCATTTGCTTACGTTAAAGAAAAGGTTGACGTGATAATAGACTTCTCCTCCCCCGCCGTTTTAAAAAGCGAACTTAGCTGGGCGGTTAAAAATAATATTCCCGTTGTTCTTGCGTCGACGGGATATTCCGCGGACGACCTGAAATTAATTGACGAAACGGCTAAAAAGATTGCCGTATTCAAGACGGGTAATTTTTCTCTTGGAATTAACCTGCTGGTTAAATTGGTAAAAAGAACCGCCGCAACGCTTGGCGTAAGCTTTGATATAGAAATTATAGAACGGCACCACAACCAAAAGGTTGACGCGCCGTCCGGCACGGCGCTGATGCTTGCGGAGAGCGCAAGCTCCGCCTTCGGGGACAGCAAGCCCGTTATAAACGGGCGTGAAGGTATCGTAGGCAAGCGCGGCAAAGAAATAGGCGTTCACGCCGTGCGCGGCGGGAATATCGTGGGCGAACACGAGGTTATGTTTGCGGGCGAAGACGAGATTATAACCCTTTCCCACTCCGCGCGCTCGAAAAAGGTTTTCGCGGTCGGCGCAATCCGCGCGGCAAAGTGGCTCGCAGGAAAACCCGCAGGCAAGTACGATATGAACGACGTGCTTGAAAATTTATAAGCGTTACGCATACGAAACCGCCCCAGACGTCAAACCGTCGGGGGCGGTATTATTAATCCGAATAATTCTTAAGCTACAGCGTTTGCGTCTACAACTTCGGTTGCATCCTTGGGTCCCTTGATTAAGGTGTGGGATACGGTCCACTTAACGGAGTTAACTTTAAGCCAGAACGCGTAGATGCCGAAGGTGATAATCGTAAGTAGCGTCCACAGCACTCTTTTGCCGAAATACTGTATTGCCTTACCGTCAAATCCGAGCTCCAATCCGTCGATAGTCTTGTGCTTATATAACCATCTCTGCCTGTAGCAGTGTGCCCAATAGTAACCGAAGCTTAAGGTGATAAGCGTTACGAAACCCGTCAAAAGGTTTACGCCGAGGAGTTGATACCATTTGCCGTCGAATTTGGAAAGGCTCTTGTCGTTCTCGTCTTTCGTTTCTGAGCTGTCGGCAAAATGAGTGTGCTTGGTTCTCCATTTTTCTATAGCGACTTTTGCGCATACTATGTAATAAATGCCGAAAGTTATAACGGATAAAATCACCCACAACATAAACCTTGCCCAGAGCTGAGCGCCGTTGCCGTCGAAGACAAGCTGTCTGCCGTTTACGTAGGTGTGCTTAGCCATCCAACTCTCTCTCCAACACATCATAAAGGGGTAGCAAAGCCCCAGCGTGAGAATACCGACGAGCGCCGACAGCCAACCGATGAACGCATTTGCAAACGCGCCGCCCGTAAACCTAGACCCGTTGCTGTTGGGATCCTGGGCAACGCCCGCCTCGGTAGCGACAGTTTTGTTGTAATTTTCGGTAGGTACGCCGCAATTAGGACAAATTACCGCTTTGTCGTCGATTTCTTTACCACAGTTTGTACAGAACATCTTTTTTTCTCCTTATTTCTCACCGACAAAATTAAATCAATTAAATGTTTTTTATTGTTTACTCTGTAAACAATAAACCCCCGCGGGGGTTAACTAAATTAAAATTCCCGATCGTTTTATGAAAATATTGTATCACTAATCTATTTCTTATGTCAATAAATTGTGAAAATTTTTTGAGCGATTTGTGAAAAAATTCTTCAAAAATTAACCGAGTTCATTGTTTGACGGCAAAAGCTGCCGCGACTTAACCGTCGCGGCAGCTTTAATTGGATTGATAACGTTTACGGAAAATTACGCGCGGTGTTACACGAACGCTTACGCCAACGATATTTTATCCGATATACTTCTTATAAACAGCCCTTTCGACGCGCCCTCGTCAATACAGGCATGGACGAATGACACGAGTTTATCCGAAGAGCGTGGAACTTTAAGTTCTTTTAAGACGGCGGGTATAAGCTCGTCCGCGTATACGCTTACGCGGTTTAGCAGTATTCCCTTAACCAATGAAATCACGTCGTACGGAGTGTAATCAACGTCCGCCGAGCGGAGCGAAGTCCCCTCCTCCACCCTGTAACGGTCGAACGCGCCGAACTTATCGGATTTAAAGTAGTACTCGTTGCCGAGCATTTCACAGCTTTCAAAAGCGCACTTGTCTATAAGCGCGCGCAGCTTGCTTTCAAGCTTTACGCCGTACTTCGAAATTCCGAAAGCGGACAGCGTGCGTTTCATTAAGAACTGCGCCGAAACGGGTTCTTCCGCCGCGACCACGGCTTTTATAACTCGCATAATCTCCGCGTCGTTTTCTCCGCTTAAAATATATGCGGGCTCCGTTTCCTTTATTTCAAGCTTGGCGGCACGATACGGCTTTTTGAAGTTTATAGCCGTTGGCTTGCCGTCAGAAGTGAGCTTGTCCAAAAGCTCCTTTATTTTTTTTATTTCCCGCTTGGGGTTGTTAAAAAAGTTGATGGAATACAGTCTGTAAACGTTCCAGTTAGTGCGCTTTAAAGCCTGCACCTGCATAACGGCTCGGTCTTTTACCGAGAACTGTTTTGTTCCGTCGCACAGAATTCCCAAAACAAAGTTATGCTTATTCTTGGGGTCGAGAACGCCGACGTCGATTTTAAAGTCGGATACGCCCACGTTTACGCGGCAATCGTAGCCGTACGCCGAAAGCTCTTCGGCGATAAACTTGCCTATGCCCTGCCTGTTGACGTTTACGTCCTCGCTTCGTACCGAGACGCTCGTTCTGCCCTTTTCGGCAAATTCCAAAAAGGCTTTAAGCCCCGCGACCCCGCGCGAGGTGGTACGCGCCAAATCAATCATAGAATACCGCATCGACGAGAACACAAGCATTTCTTCCCTTGCGCGGGATACCGCAACGTTGAGCCTTCGCCAACCGCCGAATTGGTTGAGCGGTCCGAAGTTCAAAGAGAGCCTGCCCATTCTGTCGGGACCGTAGCATACGGAGAATAAAATTACGTCTCTTTCGTCGCCCTGAACGTTTTCAAGATTTTTTATAAACAGCGGTTCTTCCCGCTCGTAAGCCGCCTCTTCAAGCCCGTTTTTTACAAGCGCCTTGGCAAGCAGCTTTTCAACGTAGACCTGCTGAGGGGTTGAAAACGTCACTATGCCCATACTTGAACGGCGCAGCCTTTCGTCTTTAAGCCTTCTTACGACTTCCTTCACAAGCGCTTCCGCCTCCTCGCGGTTGCACTTTGCGCCGCCGCGCTCGTATACGCCGTTTTCGATATAGTGAAGCTTTACGCGGCTGTCCAGCGCGTCGGGCGAGGGATAGGTGCAAAGCTTGCTCGAATAATACGTTGTGTTAGAAAAAGCGATAAGACTTTCGTGCTTGGAACGGTAGTGCCAAATTAAGTGCTTTTCGGGTATGCCCAAAGCAAGGCAGTCTTCGAGAACGCTTTCCAAATCCTCTGCCTCGGGGTGGTCGTCGTCCTGTCCCGTGCCTATAAAGAATGACGTGGGCGGCATCTGTCTGGGATCGCCTACTATAATGGCGCTCTTAGCCCTTGCAAGCGAGGGAACCGCTTCGCAAGTGGGGATTTGCGAAGCTTCGTCGAAAATTACTATATCGAACAGCTCGGGGTCGGCGGGAAGATACTGCGAAACCGTCCCCGGGCTCATCAACATACAGGGAGCAACGACTTTCAAAAGCTCGGGTATATCCGCAAACAGATTCCTCAAATTAAGGGATCGAAGGCTGCCCTTCGTCTGACGCTGGAAAGACATAAGTTCAAGCGCAAGCGGTCCTTCCGTTTCCTGCGCGGGAAGACGCGATATGAGGTCCGCACGTATCTTTTCACGGGTGAGCGCGGCGAATTCCTCCAAAAGCATTGAATAGTTTGCCGCGCTTTCATCCAGAACGTTTGCGGAGAACGCGGAAAGGCAATCGTCAGCGGGAATATTAGTCTGTATAAAGTTTCTGTATACGTTTTTGCGGAAAGAAGATAAAATCTGTTTGCCCGAAATCTTACCGTTTTCCATAGCGTCGGTTATGAACGAAAGTCCGCTTTCGTTCAGCTTTTTGGCGGTGGCTTTGTACATGCACCAGGCGGGAAGCATATCGATATTGTCGATAAGCGACGTGCATTTTGCCGTATAAGTTTCAAAAATATCCGCGTCGGCATAGTCGGACTTGTCGGCTTTGATTGTCTTCATAAAGGCGTCCGCGCTCTTGGTGAAAGATATCGCCGCCGCAATAAGCCCGTAGACGAGCGGCTTTAAAATTCCGCTTGAAGCAACGCAGCAAACGCCGTTGAACACGTCCGCATTATAGTCCATAAAGGTTTGCAAGCAAAGGCGGTGAAGCGCGTACAGAGGTTTTAAAAACTCTTCGCGCTTCTTTTCATTTATTCCGCCAAATCCCACGAAGTTGGAGGACAGCGAAGTGCTATTCAGGATTCTCTCCCTCGCCTTTTCAATCTCTAAGGCGCGCTTAATCCATTCAAGCTCGTCCTTTTCCTTGACGGGCTGGGCAGCGCAGCGGTTAATTCTTTTTATAACGTTTAAAAGCGTACGGGACGAACGGTAGTTCTCGCCCCAGTTGTCTATTTCCTTTTCAATATCGTCGGCAAACTTGCCGAAATCGGGCAGCACCTTGAAGTGCTTGTACCAATGCTTGCACTCGCTGTCGTACCTTAAATTCGCGTTGTAGAATGTATACAGCTTTTCTTCGTCGCATTCAAAAAATTCTTTTAACGTTCCGTCCCTTAAAACGCCCGCAATCTTCAAAAGATTTTCAAGCTTTGCGCGGGTAAACTTACTCGTCTTCTGCTTGAAGGTATCGAGAAAAAGTCCGAGATAATTTTTAAGATGTTTTATCTCCGCTAAAAGCACTTCGGCGGCACATACTACGGCACGTTTCGCGTTTTCGTCGCATTCGGTAAGCCTTACTTCCGTAAATGGCGAACGGTATACTCCGCCGCATTCCTTTGCCGCCGCCTGCGCAGCCATCAACATATTTTCGAAGTCTTCCAGCTTCTGCTTCGTCAAGGAGTCGTAGAAGGTGCTTTCGATGTTCATAAGCTCGGGCGCGGACTTGTTTTGGAGATAGTAAACGATACCCTCGTATACGCTGAGTCCGAGCCGTCTTTTTTTGTGCAGAGCGTCCAACGGCGCGCGCAAAGTATCGCGCACGTCCTTTATCCTCGTCCCTGCGTCGGAAAACTTGTCGCCGTCCGTATCCGACTTTAAAAGCAACGTAGTTTCTATATTTCTTATTATTTCCGCCTTATCCGTCGTCTTGCCGGAATGAAGTTCGAGACAGAAATCGCCTATCCCGATATCGCAAAGTCGCTTTTTTACTACCTGCAACGCCGCTTGCTTTTCCGCAACGAAAAGCACTCGCTTGCCCTTGTCCACCGCGTTGGCGATAATATTGGTTATGGTCTGGCTTTTGCCTGTCCCCGGAGGACCGTGAAGCACGAACGTAGTGCCCTTTGCGGACTCGGCGACAGCCGAATACTGCGCACTGTCGCAGGGCAAAGGCGTAAGCACGGCGCAAGGGTCTGCGTCGTCCTCGGATACGCCCGTAAGTTTGTTCTCCGCCAGTTTATTGGCGTTTGACATAAGCGAAGCTATAAGCGGGTTCTTCGCAAGATTTTTTATGTTGTTTTTGACGTCCGCCCACATAGCGTAACGGGCGAACGTGAACTGCGAAAGATAGACGTCCTCATAGACCATCCACCCCTTCATATTAGCCGTTTTCGCTCGGAATACGGCTATTATCTCCTTGGGTGAAAGCCCCTTGCCCTCCACCCCGCGCACGTCTATGCCGAAGCTTCTTTTCAAAAACTCCAAAAGGGTTGTATTCACCTCGTATTCTTCGCCCGCTTCTAAAAAGGCGCCCTGCGTTTTCATACGCTTTAAGGCGACGGGCAATAGCGCAATCGGCGCGTACCTGTCTTCCCCGTCGTCCTCGCCCCGCCACTTCAAAAAGCCGAGCGCAAGATACAGGGTCTTTGCGCCCGTTTCTTCCTCTGCCGAACGCGACTTTCTGATAAGCGTGGTCGCCGTTTCCGTAAGGGCGTCGGGCGAGGCGATACAGCGGATTTTCCCGCTCTTCATTTCTATCTCTATAAGTTCAGCCATATTCCTTACGGCATTATTTTCACCGAAATAAACGGCGTCCGGAACAGGCGTAGCGTTCGCAAGAAGGGTAAATTTACCCTTTTGGTCTATCTTTTCGCAGAAAGACGCAAGATCCGCGCACAAAAGATGCAAGCACTCGCGCGAGTAGCGGAAGTTTAAAAGGTTGTTTTTTAACGATAAATCCAAAAGACGGCGTTGCCAGTTCGCCTCCTTGGATACGCCTTTGTCGTAATCGTACTTGCCCGCGTCGATAAATTCCGCGGGCTTTTCGTCAAAGGAAAGCTGTCTGTCGGCAAGAAGCTCGTACCCTTTTTCCGTCTTGACCTTTAACGGCAGGGGAAACAGTCCGCCTATTCTGCAACGCTTTACGTCAATGCAAAATTCCAGCTCGCCCGTCTGCAATTTCTCTCGGGCGTGCGCCTCGCTTGTGGTGTAGCTTGCGTTCCTGTGCGCAAACAAATCCTCCACATCGAAAAGCGTAAGATTGTTTACACCCTCGGTAATATATTTTTCCAAAAGCTGCATATCGTCCTCTACGGCAGAGGAAAAACAGCTTTCGTACAGCCATACACCCGCGCATATCCTCGATTTACCGACTATTATAACGGGGTTGAGCTTGGTCGCTTCAAAACAGCTTGCGGCAAATACGGCAAGCTCCAAAGGAGTTGCGGTCTTATTTTTTACCACCTCTGTCGCATCGCCTACGGATGTAATACCCGACAAATCGCAGTCTCCGCCCCTGTCTATGCTTAGACGGCGGATTGCCGAAAATACCGAAGCGACGGCGTTTCTTACGCCGTTCTTGTCCGTTCCCGAATAGCCCGCGAATTCCGACGAATAGCCCCACGTTTTAAGCTGTAAACCCGCTTCCGCCAAAATCTTCTGACAGTCCGCAATTTTTGGTCTTACGAAGGACGCAAGCGTTTCGACGTTGCCCGAAAGTCCGCACCAGCAGTCAATGGGTAACGCCTGCACGTCCGCTTCGAGCGTACAAACCGCATCTTTGCCGCAGGTAAGCTCGACCTGAACGGTACAGCTTTCGGGCTCCTCTATCTCGGCAAGGTACTTGGGATTTAAAATATTCTGCGGAACAACTTCAACGCTGCTCTCGTGCGGAATTTCTTCCACGTGAATTTCCGCGGGAACGATTAGCGCGGTAGAACCCTTAACCCTGACCGTCACGTCGGTTGCGTTCTCGGTATCGCGGTTGAAAATTTTAAAGGACGTGAAAAGCGGCTGTCTGCAATAATAAGTCGCATAGCTGACAGAATCCAGCGTTTCGCCTTCGATTTCGAAAATTTCTACGGGTTTTTTAGTTTTAGTAGCCATATATGCCTCACTTTCCGCGTTTTTCTCCGGGGTGTTTGTTAATTTTTTCCATTATACCACTCTTTGAAATAAGTGGCAAGCGGCTTTTATAATTATTGCCTTTAAAGTTGCGGTTAAACAAATTTAAGCGCAAACGACGCTCAGTCCTTTATAATTGCAAGCTCTTTTAAAGCGCGCGTGTACGCAATATACTTCTCGTTCTCCGTCATATCGCCGTCGGCAACGGCAACGGCGGTAAACTCAAGCCCTTTACTCTCGTAAACGGTCATAACGTTTATTTTCGTCTTTGAAATTTTGCCCGTTTCGCCTATGCGGTTATAGCTTTTCCTTGAATACTTTTCAATTGATTGCCCCCCGCATATGACGGCTTTAAGCCCGTTTTTGGAAGAAAGCCAAGCCGTAACCGAGCGGGCGGAGATTTCCTCTATCTCTGCTGCGTCGAACCCGATTGAACTCATATCGATACCCAGATTTTCGGATACGAAATCAACTATCTGCGTCGTGTTGCGGTAGTTAAGGCTTAAATAATAAATTTTATAGCCAAGCTCTCCCCAGTCCGTTATGCCGCGGAACCCTGTAACGTTTTGCTTTAAGTCGCCGAAAATATTGAAAACCGCGCGTTCGTTTACGGCTTTCAGCACTTTATACTCCGAAGGGGAAATATCCTGCGCCTCGTCGACGAACACGAAGGAGTACTTCGGCGACAGGTTATAGCCGAGCTTAACCAAAATAAAACACAGCGCAAACAGGTCGCTTTTGGTCATAGGCTTCGCCGTAACGCCATATTTAATTTTTGCTTTTTTTAGCGTTTCTTTATAGAAAAACCGCAAGACGTCGACGGTGTTTTCACACTTGCCTAATGCAACTAAATAGTTCTCCGTGCGCAAAACGTCGGCAAAATCATACAAGGTGGAAAATGCGTTTAAAATGCGTTCAACGGCACATATTACGGTGCCAATCTCTTTTTTTAGCTCTTCACGCTTTTCAATCTGAACCAGATAAGTGAACACTTCGCCCTCTGCCGTTTTAATCTTATACCGCCTGTAATCGGTAATTTCCTTATCCACCGTCCCTTCGAGCGCGTGCAAATCTTCAAGCGCGGTAAGACAGATTTTCTGCGAGTAGCGGCGAAGAAATTTTATTGACTTGTAGAACGACAAAAATTGCCTGTAAAAGTAGGCGTAGCCCTTCATTCTTTCATCGGACTTAACCAAATACAAAAACTCTTGCACGTCCAAAACGCAATTGAACATATACCTGAATTGCTTGGTGTAGTAAAGCCCGCCGTCTTTCTTTTCCTTAATTTCTCCGAGAACGCAGCGGCGTAATCTTACAGACGCGTTCTTTATCCTTTCGTATTCTTCCAACTGCACACCGCAAGAACACGTCACGTCTTCAGCCACCTCTTTGCAGTCGTCCGAGGCGAAAAGCCCGTAAACGCCGTCAAACACCTTTGCAAGCTTTTTGTCCAACTCCTCCTCAAACGCGGGCGAATAGACGTATTTTAAATAGTTTTCGTCAACCCGTAAATTTAAGTCGGTTTTGTCTTTAAGGTCCGCGCCCACACTCTTCAATAGCTTCAAAAAATAGTCGTCGATTGTGCTCGTTTTCACCTTTTCAAGCTCCAACACGGCAGACAGCTCGTCAATAAACGCGTTGAAAGAATCGGACGGCGTTACCACCATAACGTCGGCGGGGCGCACGCTTTCATTGTTGTACATTATATAGGAAAGGCGATGCAGAAGTATCATAGTTTTACCGCTGCCAGCAACGCCCTGAAGCACGAATTCGTCCTTTTCGGGCAAGGTGATAATCTCGAACTGCTTTTCCTGAATAGTCCGTATTATATCGGTAATGCTGTTCTGTTCCTTCCTGCCCTTTAAAATGTCCTTTAAAAAGGGGTCAAAAATAAGCTCTTCGTCCCGCCCGCCTATCTCTTCCTTGGAAAGATAATCCGAAAGGGATAGATACTCGTTTTTGAAATCTATAACTTTTCCGTTAGCCGTCTTGACGGCGCGACGCAAAATCAACTTATAATTATAGTCGTTAATAGAGAATGAGGTGCGGCTCTTCTGATAATATTTCTGCGCAAGCGGCGCCCGCCAGTCTAAAATTTCAAGCTTTTCGTTGCCGTGCTTGCCTATATAATAACTGTTATACCCCTCTTTATCGTCCGTTAAATCCATACGGGCAAAATAGGGCTCTTCAAAAAACGGCTTATATGCCTGCATCTTTGCTTTAAGTGCAGATATTTCCGCATTAAGCTCTAAAACCCGTCGATAATCCTCGGCGTTATAGCCCTCGCGCTTTAAAAGTCCTTCTTTCTCTTCACGCGCGGCGTTAATCTTGGTTTTCAGCTTCGCAAGGTACAGCGCGCGGAGCATCGTCATAACCGCCCCTACGTGCGCACACTCGTAAGAAAGCTGTTTTTCCCCGTCAAGCAAGTCTAAAAAATAATCTTTCGTAGGTTCTTTTTTAGGATTGATTAAATTTTTAAGAGCTTGAAAATCAGTCATTAAAGCTAAGTATAACATAACTTTTAAGCGCTGTCAATTTCAGCCGATAAAAAAGGCGTTCGGGTAAACGCCCTAACGCCTTTTACTTTTTATTTTTCGCGTTCGGTTATAACTTTTATCTCCGATTACAAATTCAGTATCTCCTTCTTTATAAAAACGGGATAAAAATATCCGTCCTTTAAACCGCCGGTATCAAGCCAAACGAACGAAAGGGTATGCTTGCCTTCGTATAACGTAAAACTATCCACGCGGGAAAGCAAATCGGTACCCGAAACGTCCAATAAATAATATAATGCAATTTCGTGATATCTTTTGCCCTTTTTAACGTCGTCACCGTAAAAGTTCCGGGCAAGGAACACCGGACGCATCATTTGAGCTTCCAGACAAAGTTCTTCGCGGACTTAGCGCAAAACAGCTTCTTCAGCCGTTTCACCCACCTCGACTTTACCTCCCGGCAAGTAGTGGTACGGCGAATTTTCGTCCCGCATAGCAAGAATTTTATCGCCGTTCAAAATCATTGCGCGCACCCTTACGGAGAACACTCCCTCTCCCGTTTCAAACTTTATATCCATTATTGCCCCATATATATGCTTGAAATAACGCATATTTTTAAAACGGATTTACTCCCACTCGATGGTTGCGGGGGGCTTGGAAGTTATATCGTACACGATACGGTTTATATGCCCGACCTCGTTAACGATGCGCGTTGATACCGTTTCCAAAACGTCGTACGGAATGCGGGAAAAGTCCGCCGTCATAAAGTCAGTCGTTGAAACGCCGCGAAGCGCAAGCGTATAATCGTACGTTCTGCCGTCGCCCATTACGCCGACGGAACGCATATTCGTAAGCACTGCAAAATATTGGTTGATATCCCGTTCAAGGCGGGCTTTTGCAATTTCTTCGCGGAATATAGCGTCGGCGTCTTGCAGAATCGCTATCTTCCCGGGCGTGATTTCACCGATTATTCTGATTGCAAGCCCCGGTCCTGGGAACGGTTGCCGCCATACGAGCTTTTCGTCAAGCCCCAAAGCGATACCGAGCGCGCGAACCTCGTCCTTAAACAACGCTCTTAAAGGCTCTATAATCTCTTTAAAGTCAACCAAGTCGGGAAGCCCCCCCACGTTGTGGTGCGATTTTATCACCGCGGCGTCGCCCGTACCCGACTCTATTACGTCAGGATAGATAGTGCCCTGAACCAAGAAGTCTACCTTGCCTATCTTTTTTGCTTCCTCCTCGAATACGCGGATAAACTCTTCTCCGATTATCTTGCGTTTCGCTTCGGGTTCGGTTACGCCTTTAAGCTTGCCCAAAAACCTTTCACCCGCGTTAACGCGAACGAAATTAACCCCGCTGCCCGCAAACGCCGCTTCCACCTCGTCGCCCTCGTTCTTACGCATAAGACCGTGGTCCACGAAAATACAGGTAAGCTGACTGCCGATAGCGTTGGCAAGCAGCTTGCAAGCAACGGAGCTGTCCACGCCGCCCGACAGCGCCAAAAGCGCCTTACCGTCGCCCACCTTTTCGCGGATTTCGCGTATGGCTGTTTGGGCGTACCCCTCCATAGTCCAATCGCCCGTGCAACCGCAGACGTTATAAAGGAAGTTTCCGAGCATATCGAAGCCCTGCTCGGTATGATTTACTTCAGGGTGGAATTGCGTGGCGTAAAACTTCTTTTGAGGGTTCTCGATTGCGCCGTAGGGACATTTATTGCTGTGGCAAACTGCGCGGAAACCGTCGGGAAGGGTGGCGATATGGTCGTTATGGCTCATCCAAACTACTGATTTCTCCTTTAAACCCTTAAAAATAAGGGACCCCGTGTCGAACGTGCAATCCGTTCTTCCGAATTCTGCAGCCGCCGACTCGTTGGCTTTTTCGATTTTGCCGCCTAACGAATACGCCATAAACTGCGCGCCGTAGCAAATGCCGAGAATGGGAATCCCCAACTCAAAAATTTCCTTATCAATTTGCGGAGAATTATCGAGATAGACGGAATTGGGTCCGCCCGTGAAAATAATCCCATTGGGGTACATAGCGCGTATTTCTTCAATAGGCGTTTTATAGGACTTGACCTCGCAGTAAATCTTATGCTCGCGCACTCTGCGCGCGATAAGTTGGTTGTACTGCCCGCCGAAATCAATAATTAAAACTATTTGATTTTTCATAAAATTTTCTCCGTAATATTAAATAAAAACCGCAGAGAAGCAAGCAAGACAATGTATTGCGCAGCTTATATGCGGTTTAAAATAATTTAGTTTTTAGGGCTGTAATTGGGCGCTTCCTTCGTTATCGAAATGTCGTGAGGGTGGCTTTCCGCAAGAGAAGCCGCCGTCATCTTGACGAATTTTGCATTCTTCCTGAGTTCTTCTATGGTGCCGCAGCCCGTGTATCCCATGCCCGCGCGGAGTCCGCCTAAAAGCTGGAATATTATATCCGCAAGCGCGCCGCGGTAAGGCACGCGCCCCTCGACGCCTTCGGGTACGAATTTCTTCGCTTCCGTCTGGAAGTATCTGTCCTTGCCGCCCTTTGCCATTGCGGGAAGGGAACCCATTCCGCGATATGACTTAAAGCTTCTGCCCTGATAAATTTCAAGCTCGCCGGGGGACTCGGAAGTTCCCGCAAACAGCGAACCTATCATAACCGCGCTGCCGCCTGCGGCTATCGCCTTTACTATATCGCCCGAATACTTTATGCCGCCGTCGGCTATAATGCGCTTGCCCATTTTATCCGCTTGCTCAGCGCAATCCATAACCGCGGTAAGTTGGGGCATGCCGATACCGGCGACTATACGCGTGGTGCAAATCGAACCGGGACCTATGCCAACCTTTACGACATCCGCGCCCGCATTCAGCAAATCGCGCGTGGCTTCCGCCGTAACGACGTTGCCAGCAACGAGAGGCAGCGAAGGGAAAGCTTTTTTAACCTTTTCAACCGCCTTGACTATTCCGGCAGAATGTCCGTGCGCGCTGTCGAGAACGACCAAGTCAACCTTCGATTTTACGAGCTCGGCGACCCTTTCAAGCACGTCGGCGGACGCGCCGATTGCGGCTCCGGCAAGAAGTCTGCCGTTTTTGTCGCGTGCGCTGTTGGGGTACTGAATAGATTTTTCAATGTCCTTAATTGTGATTAGACCCTTTAATATGCCGCGTTTATCGACTATCGGAAGCTTTTCGATTCTGTGTTTGCCGAGGATTTTAGCCGCTTCTTCAAGGGACGTTCCTTCGGGTGCGGTAATCAGCCTGTCTTTCGTCATAACGTCAGCTATGGGCTGCGAAAAGTTGGTTTCAAAGCGCAAGTCGCGGTTGGTCAGAATTCCGACAAGCTTACCGTTCTCGGTAATGGGAACGCCGCTTATCTTATATTTTGCCATAAGCTCGCACGCGGCGGAAACGGGCTGATCGGGCGAGAGATGGAAAGGATCGGTAATTACGCCGTGTTCGCTGCGCTTTACCTTGTCCACCTGCGCCGCCTGCTCTTCAACAGACATATTCTTATGAATTATGCCTATGCCGCCCTCACGCGCCATTGCTATTGCAAGCTTGCTTTCGGTAACGGTATCCATCGCCGCGCTCATTAGAGGAATATTCAGATTTATACCCTCGCAAAGAGTCGTCTTTAAATCGACCGTGCCCGGCAAAACGTCAGATGCAGCAGGTATTAAAAGCACGTCGTCGAAAGTTAAAGCTTCTTTAACGATTTTGTTCATTCCTTACCGTCCTCCAACTTTTTCAATTCATTAATCAACGCGTTGTAGTAATTGTTTTCCGCGTCGGCGTGGTTGCTTTGAATTTCATCAAGAAGGATTTTTGCAAAATCGCAGTCCCCCTTTTCAATAACAGCCAGCGAAAGGCTTGAAAGCGCGTTGTTTTTGGGGAAACCCTGTACGCCATTCATTGCCGCTTTAGCCGTTTTTAAAGCCTCTTCCCTGTCGCCCTTTCTGAATTTTGCCGCGGCAACGTTGCCGTGAACGTACTGAACGTACTCGATAATTATCTCCGTTCCGTTTTCTGTAATAACTTTTTTGCTGTTATTTTCGCATACTTCGGGAAATTTTTCGTTTGAAATAAGCTCGTCCCCGAACTTAACTATATCGTTATCGTTCTCTGCGTAGACGCTGTCAATAAAGCATCGGTTCAAATCGTTTACGTTCTTTGAATAGGCATAGCTAAGCGATGCGTAACCGGTTGCCATAGAATAATTGCCCGATTTTTCGCACAGCCCCGCCATTTCCGACGGAAAACCGAGGCTTGCGACACCGAAAGCAACGAGCGCAAGAACCGCCACGAAAAGCAATGTTTTTAATGCAGTTTTAAAAATTACTTTAAACATTTTTCTTTCGGAATTCCGCCCCAAAAACATGATAGAGCAGTTTGATAAATTATTTTGTTTATTTTATCACAGCACGGATAAAAATGCAACTGTTTGAAATTTAAAATTTAATCATACAAAGCGTACGGAAAATATATACTTTAATATGAGGAAAACCGTTTTTTGCCTATGTGTCGTACTTTCGTTAATCTGCGCGCTTTGCGCTTTGCCCGCCTGCGCCAAGCAGGTAAATTATTTCGATTACGTTTCGGAATGCCGTTCTGACGTCTTTCTATATAAAGACGACAATACCGAAATCAAAGTTCAGTGCGTCAACAAGGAGCAGCCCTTTTCAGCCGACGGCTATAAAGGCGAAACGTGCGATTTGATAGAAATTTACGCGACTCTTTCAAAGAACCCGCAAACCCTTGAGGTAAGCGTTGAAAATTTAGGCGGAGAGATGAATTATCAGGCGGTAACGCGACAGTACACCCTTACCCTTTCTGCCGCAGCTTTTAAAAAGACCAGCGTTGAAGTAACCCTTACCGCAGACGGAGAGGATAAGACCTACGAGGCGCTTTCGGTCAGGGACGGCAACGTGATGAACTGTGAGCAAGCCGTTGCGTGCGTTGCCGAACACGCAAACGAGCTGTTTGAAGGTCTTACCGCAAACGGGCTGTTCGACGGGGAAATTTTCGTAAGGCTTCTTTACGACGAGGGATGCTACTACTATGTGGGCGTATGCAACAAGGATAAACACGTAACCGCATTTCTTATAGACGGTGAACGCGGCAAGGTAATTGCAAAAAAAGAATTGCAAGTTTAGATACTTGAAAGCGGGCGGAGCAAAAATGCCCCGTCCGCTTTATTTATACGGCTTGTAAAAACTCGACTATAATCGAGTTCTGAATGAATAAAAACCTATCCTTAATTTTTAGAAAACCGTCGTTAACTTCAATATATCCCGTCACCTTTTGTAATGCAATTGCATATTTATCAAGAAAATTTTCGTTGAAAAGCTTTTCAAATTCCTTTAAGTCAAGCCCGCGCGAAGTGCGCAGCGCAAGCATAATAAACTCTTCTTCCTGTCCGGTTTTATCAATTTCTTCCCTGTCCTTTACCGCAAGGTGACCTGAAAGTATGCACTTGAAATACTCGTCCAAATCGAAAGTATTGGTAAACCGCACGTTATTGATACAGGACGAAGCGGCAACGCCGAAACCTATATAATCGCCCCGCCGCCAATAGTTGAGGTTGTGGCTGCTTTCAAAGCCCTTTTTACAAAAATTGGAAACCTCGTATCTGTCAAAGCCCAACACTTTAAGCTTTTCAACGCCTGCCTCGTACATTCCCGCGACCTCGTCGCCGTCGGGAAGCTCTCCGTTTAAGTAATCCGTGTATATCGGCGTACCGTCTTCGGGAGATAACGCGTACATTGAAATATGTTTAGCCCCCGAATATGCCGCAGTTTCGATAGTTTTTTCTATATCTGCGACCGTCTGGTCTTTAAGCCCTATCATTACGTCTACGCTGAAATTTCTGTCCTTTAAAAGCTTGGTGCAAAGCAAAAACTCTTTCAAATTATGTATCCTGCCGAGCTCTGCAAGCTGGCTGTCAACCGCCGTTTGAAGCCCGACGGAAAAACGGTTTATGCCGCACTTTAAATAGGTTTCAATCTTCTTTGCGCTTACCGTGCCGGGGTTCATCTCAATAGCGATTTCGGCATTTTCTTTAAGGTTGAAATTCTTCCTTGCCGCCGCAACGAGCATCGCAATATAATTTTCGTCAATTACCGACGGTGTGCCGCCGCCTATATATAGCGTGTCAAAGTCATACCCCTTCAACTCTACCTTCCGCATAGCCATTTCACGATACACGCAAGCCATATAGCTTTCCGCAAAACACAGTTTGTCGGGGAATGACGCGAAATCGCAATATCTGCACTTTGATTTACAAAACGGAATATGAACGTATATGCCTGCCAATTAATTACCCTCCCAACGGTATTTTTTAAGGTCTACAATAAAGTTATCGAATTGAACGCCTTCGGCTTCCAAAAGTGCTTTTTGCACCTCTTTGCCGCCGAACGCAAAGCCGTCGGCTAAACGCCCGTCGCCGAACACTACCCTGTGGCAGGGGATAACGCCCGGCTGAGGATTAGAGTGCAACGCCCAGCCGACCTGCCGCGCACAGCGTGGCGCCCCCACCGCCCGCGCAACATCGCCGTAGGTTAAAACCTTTCCCTCGGGTATTCGCTTTACAACCGCGTAAACGCTTTCAAAAAAACCGCTCATCATTTATATAATAACTGTAAGGCGCGGATTTTGCAAGAAAAATCCGCGCCTTAAACTTACTATTTAGTTATCGTTCAACCCCAAAAGATAGTCCGCCGAGACGTCCAACGCCCTGCACAGTTTTTCAAAGGTATCCAATGCGGGTAACTTTTTAGTGGTATAGTACTGGGTTATCATTTCGGGCGATACCCCCACCGTTTCGGCAAGCTGTACCGTGGTAAGCCCGGAATTTTTTATCTCCTCTTTCAACCTCTTTTAAAGTATAAATACATAAAAATTATTATAACCAATAGTTAGTTTTTTACTTGATAACTAACTGTTGGTTAGTATATACTTTTATGGACGGTTACAAAGGAGAATATAAGCATGAAATACTGCTCTTATTGCGGCTCGCAACTTACAGACGAGTCCGTGATTTGCACAAACTGCGGATGCCTCGTACAGATAGCAACCGAAAAAAAGAATGCGTCGTCTTTAAAAACGGTAGCCAAGATTTTTTTGATTTTAAGCTGCGCGGCGTGCAGCGTTGCATTTTTATCTTCTTTATTTTGTATGTTTTTGGGACTAAATTGGCTACATTACGCAGCAATTATTAGCGTAATCTATCTGATACCGCTTGCCTGGGCAATACCGATGACGGTACACTATTGGAAAGCAGTCAAAAACAACCGTCCTGTAGGCACCGCGTTTAAAGTCTGCACGCTGTTATTCATAAACACGGTGTCGGGAATACTGATGCTTTGTGACAAGGACTAATATATAAAAAGTCGGGGTAAACCTCGACTTTTTATATATTAACCCCCATATATGTTTGAAATACTAATCTTTGTTGGTTTTTAATATCTGCATAAATACTTCCGACGGCACTTCCACGTTGCCTATCTGACGCATGCGCTTTTTACCTTCTTTCTGCTTTTCCAAGAGCTTCTTCTTGCGGGTTATGTCGCCACCGTAGCACTTTGCAAGCACGTCCTTCCTTACCGCCTTTACGGTTTCCCTGGCGATAATTTTACCGCCGATTGCGGCTTGCACGGGCACCTCGAAAAGCTGACGGGGAATAGCTTCTTTCAGGTTTTCGCAAAGCGTTCTTCCGCGCGTGTAGGCGCTATCCTCGTGTACTATCATAGACAGCGCGTCGCATACCTCGCCGTTTAGCATAATGTCAAGCTTTACGAGCTTGCTCCTCTCGTAACCGATAAGTTCGTAATCGAAGCTTGCGTAGCCGCGCGTTCTGGACTTTATCGCGTCGAAGAAATCAAAAATAATCTCGTTCAGCGGCAGATGATATTCAAGGCGCACGCGACTCTTATCAAGATAGGTCATCTGCAAAAACGTCCCCCGCTTTTCACGGCACAAATCCATTATCTGCCCCAGATAGTCGGGCGGGGAATAAATATCCGCCTTAACTATGGGCTCTTCCATATGCTCTATTTCGGATACCGCCGGCAGGTGCGAAGGATTGTCCACGAAGATTTCTTCCCCGTCGGTCTTTAACACCTTATAGCTTACGGACGGCGCCGTCGTGATAATCTCCAATCCGAATTCCCGCTCTATGCGCTCCTGAATAATTTCCATATGCAAAAGCCCCAAAAAGCCGCACCTGAAGCCGAAGCCGAGGGCAACCGAGCTGTCCGGCTCGAAAATTAAAGAAGCATCGTTAAGCTGCAACTTTAAGATTGCGTCTTTAAGGTCGTTGAACTTGCTTCCGTCCAGAGGATATATGCCGCAAAAGACCACGCTTTGCACTTTTTTATAACCGGGCAAAGGCTCGTCCGCAGGCGCTTCCGCGTTAATTAAGGTATCGCCCACCGCAACGTCCTGAATGGATTTTATCGACGCGGCAACGTAGCCTACTTCGCCGGCAAAAAGCCCGTTCTTGGGGGATAGTCGGGGGGCAAACACTCCCGTCTCCACTACTTCGTAAATTTTATCAGAACGGAAAGTCTTGATTTTATCACCCGCTTTTACACTACCATCCTTTATACGGACGAACAAAATTACGCCCTTGTAGTTGTCGTAATAGCTGTCGAATATGAGCGCCTTCAAAGGCACATTATCGTCGCAATCGGGCGCGGGGAAAGAAGTTACTATCGCCGCTAAAACGTCGTCGATATTCAACCCTTCCTTAGCTGAAATAAGCGGCGCGGAAGAAGCGTCCAGCCCAATCACTTCCTCAATCTCTTTTTTGACCTCTTCGGGGCGGGCGGAGGGCAAATCTATTTTGTTTATCACGGGCAGAATTTCAAGGTCGTTTTCCAGCGCAAGATACACGTTTGCAAGGGTCTGCGCCTCCACCCCTTGCGACGCGTCAACTATTAAAATAGCTCCCTCGCATGCGGCAAGCGAACGGGAAACCTCGTAAGTGAAGTCAACGTGTCCCGGAGTGTCGATTAAATTGAAAACGTACTCAACGCCGTCCTTCGCCTTGTAAAACATTCTTACGGGAGTAAGCTTAATCGTTATCCCGCGTTCGCGCTCTATATCCATCGAGTCTAAAAGCTGTTCTTCCATATCCCTTTCGGAAACCTGACCCGTACGTTCCATAAGCCTATCCGCCAGGGTTGACTTGCCGTGATCGATATGCGCTATTATGCAAAAGTTGCGAATATTTTCTTTCTTGCCCATACCTCAATTATATTAAATTCCCAAACACTTTGCAAGAATTTACGCAGTAAAAAATTAAAAGCCCGACAGCGCAAACGCGCCGTCGGGCTTTTTTAGTTTGAACAGTAATTGTTCGTGTTATTGTCGGATATTTAAGTTATACGGTTAAGCCGAAGGCTTACTCAACCACTGCAAGCCTGTCTAAAAGATAATCGTTGGAAAGAATAGTTCCGCCGCCGATAACCGACGCAAGCTGCGGCTCTTCCGGCACGTTCACGGGGATATTCAGCTTCGCTTCAATATACTCCGCAAGACCGTCAAGCTTCATCGTACCACCCGACAGGTATATCCCGCCGTGCATTACGCCCGACGCAACCTCTGCAGGGAGCTTAGACAATACGAGCGCGACGTATTCCAAAATTTTATCGATATAGGTCGTAATTACGCCGTAAATCTGTTCCGAAGTTACGGCAATTGACGCAGGCGCGCCCGAAGAGATTTCCCTGCCCTCTATAACGTTCATCTTATTGTCGTCGGGAAGAAGGCTGCCGACCGAAATTTTCAACCGTTCCGCGGTAAGCGCACCGATTTTAAGGTTATAATTTTCCGCAAGCTCATCTATAAGATGCACGTCCACGTTGGCGCCGCCCAAATTCACCGTCAAACCGTAAATTATTCCGTCCTGCGAAAGCGCCGCGATATTGGTTATGGAGTGACCTATATCCAGAACGAACATAGGCGTACTTTCGCTTATGGCTACGTTGTGACCTAAAACGGCGGCAAACGGCGTAACGGTAAAATATACCGCCGCCAGTCCGCATTCTTCGGCTATGCGCATATACTTTTGCTTTAATTCGGCTTTCGCCCCGCACGGAAGAATAAAGACGGCTTCGACGCGCTTTGCTTTTTTGCGGGTTATTTCTATTTTTTCAAGAAAGTATTCTAAGAGAAGAGACGCTAAATTTTCGTTAACTATATCCCCCTCGAATATGGGATTGACTATATGTGTGGTTACCGCTGCCCTGCCCGAAAGCGCGCGCGCCTTGTCACCGCAAGCCTTGACGCAAGCTACCTTTTCACCGTCCTCAAAGCCCTCTTCAACAGCTATGCAGGTTGCTTCCTTCAAAACCACCCCGCAGCCGGGCATATAAATTTTCGTAAATCCCGAACCCATATCGATGGATATTCTTTTCATTGGTCTACGCGTACTCCGTCAATTAATTTTTTAGTTAAAGTTACGGGCAAGCCCACGACGTTCGTGTAGCTGCCGAAATATTCCTGAACGACGCCCCCGTCTTGAATGCCGTAGCTGCCGGCTTTATCCAGAGGCGAACCGCTATCGACGTACTGCCTTATAAATTCGTCGGATAAAACGTTGAACTTAACTTCCGTCTTGTCGAAATCGATAAGCTTTTTAAATGCGTTGCGAACGCACACACCGGTTATCACGAAGTGAGTTTTACCGGATAGCGCTTTAAGAGTTCGCTTTGCGTCGTCCCTGTCCTTGGGCTTACCCAAAACTGTGTTTTCAAACACTACCACGGTATCGCAACCTATCACGGTTTTGTACGGGTTTTTGGCAAACACCTCGTCGCACTTGCGTTCCGCAAGGACACAAGCCATTTTTTCGGGAAAGAGCGATATGTTTACTTTTTCGTCCGTTTCGGCAGGTATAACTTCGAACTTTTTTATTATCTGTGAAAGAAGCTCCCGCCTTCTCGGGGACGCACTTGCAAGAATGAATTCCATTTAAAACCTTGTTATTTTAAGCATATGCGGGGGGCAATGCGATTTACATCGCAGACAAGCACACCGTTTTGCGGAGAGTAAAAAGCTAAGCGCGCCCTCAAATATTTTATTGAGGGCGCGCACGGTTAATTACAGTATTTCCAAATTCTTATGGAAGGATTTTCTGAATTCGTTAGACGCCGCCATTGCGTTTTTTATTTCAAGCGTCGCGTCCCCGTCTACTTCCGTTTTCATAATAACCGAATCGCCGAGAATATCGCAATTTATGCTTTTAATCGTTCCCGATTCCGCTCTGTCAAGGCTTTCGGCTATTCTCAGCATAACTCCAAGCTTCTTGACTATTTCCAAATCGTCGTCGATTATTATGCCGCGGTATCTCGCCCAATCATAAGGATTGATATCTTCTTTTTTGTGGCAACAAGCCGTGAACGCCGCAAGCACGATTTCCCTGTGCGACACGCCGTAAAGAGTGGAATTCAGTATCATATACCAACTATGGCGTTGATGATTATAGTACTTGACGCGCATACCGCAATCGTGCAGCATAGCGGCAACCTTTAAAATTTTAAGATATTGGCGGGGGAACTTATGCAGCACCCTTAACTGTTTGAATAGCTGAATGCTTAAATTTACGACGTGTTCGACGTGCTTTTCTTCGCAGTCGTAGTATTTTACGAGGGTCGTAAGCGAATAGTTGAGAACGTCCGCAATGGGCTTTTCAACGGTCATGGGAAGGGCTTGATTAAACATAATGCCTTCTCTCAAACCCGCGCCCGAGAAAGTAAATTCGTTAACGCCGATAAATTTTACGAACGCGTTTATTACCGCAAGCGCGGCGGGGAGAATATCCGCCCTTTCCGCGGAAAGTCCCTTGATTTTCTTCTTCTTGTCCAAATCAAGCACTTTTATCATGTCGTAAACGGGCGTAAAGTCCTCAACGGGCATTTTATAGTTATGCACGGTATCAAGCGGGTATTTGTGCACCATTTTGGTTATCTTGAAAAGATTTCTGAACGAACCGCCGACTCCAATCATCTGTACGTCGGGGTCAAGCTCTTTAAGCCATTCAATCTTTTTCAACTGCTCGGTAAACAGCTCCTCAATCTTTGCCGCTTGCTCTTCGGGCTTTAAACCATCGCTCGAAACCATTCCGGTAAGCGTAACAGCGCCGAAAGGCAAAGTTGCGTAATTGAGCATATTTCTGCGGTTATAGTAAACGATTTTAGTGGAGCCGCCGCCGATTTCAAGCACAATACCCTTGGGGACGTCCATCGTGTTTATAACGCCGCGGTATACTAAAACCGCCTCTTCCTCGGCGGAAAGCACGCGGATTTTTATCCCGCAGGTTGCCTGAATTTCGTCCAAAAAGCTCCGTTGGTTTTTTGCACGGCGAACTGCCTCCGTCGCGACGGCGATGACGCGCGTAACGTTGCTTGAATCGCAAAGTTTTTTAAACATTTTTAAAGTTTTAATGGTTTCCGCAACACGGGCAGGCTTTAAAAAGCCGTCCCGCTCCATATCCTGACCGAGGCGAACGCTTTCTTTCAGTTCGTCAACAACCATAAAATACCCATCCGCAAAAAGGTTGACGATAACGAGCCTTGCAGAATTCGAGCCTAAATCTATGATGCCTATTTTTTCCATAAAACACCCCGAAAGGTAAAACCACCTTGTACGCAATAAAAATATTTTAGCTAATTGATTATATCATGTTGTTTGATATTTGTACATATTTTGCAAAAATTTTTGTGCAATCTGCACAATAAATTTAGCTTATGGCAGTTAAAAAAGTCTTTTATTGTAATTCTTTGACTTTTTTGTGAAGAACGGGACAAACGAAGTCGGGCGCAATTTCTTTAAGCGGTTCTATTACGAAAACCCGTTTGAAATACTCGGGGTGGGGAATTTGTAAATCGTCCTCTTCAATGGTTTTACGCCCGAAAAAGATTATATCTATATCCAGCGTTCTGTCTCCCCAGCGGACCGTGCGCACCCTGCCGCATTCGTTCTCTATGCGGTGAATTTCACAAAGAAGCTGCCTTGGAGTAAGGCAGGTCTCAATCTCCGCCGCACAGTTTAAAAAGTAGTTTTTCGCAACGCCGCCGTACGGCGCGGTTTCAACGTAGGAGGAATTTTTTTTCAGTCGCACTCCGTGCGTTTCGGATAGAAGCCTAAGCGCTTTATCTAAATAATTTTTTCTGTCGCCGCAAGAAGAGCCAAGGGAAAGAAACACCCGCTCCTTTTCCGCAGCGACGGTGACGCCCACCGCGCCGAATTTATGACCGACAGGCGCCTGCGGCTTATATACGGTAAGGCGTATTTTTTGAAGTTTTAACCCGTCAAAAAGCGCATAGACCCCCGAATATGCCAGAGTTTCGATTAAATTATAGGTTTTCTCCGTTGCCGTTCCGACTAAAATATCGCAGGCTTTTGCGTAGTTTACCGTTGCGTTTATATCGTCGGTTTTTGCCGCCGAATAAAAATCTGCATATAAGTCCGCGTCAAACACGAAAGGTTGCGGCGCAACTTTTTCTTCCGCGTAAACGCCGTGGCAGGCGTTCACCTCAAGCCCGCGTATTAAAATTACGTTGTCTCCGTCCATTATCCGCCGTACACCTCTTTTATTGCCTCAACGTTCTCTTTTACGTCGTGAACCCGCACAAAAAGCACTTTCTTGCTTGCGGCAAGCCTCGTACTTTCAAGAGTCTGCGGAAGCCTGTCCTTGACGTTCCCGCCGAACATTGACTTTCTGCTCGCTCCCAACAGCAAAGGATAACCCAAAGCAGATAACCTGTCGTAGCCCTCCAAAAGCTCAAAATTCTGCTCTTTTGACTTGGCAAAGCCTATCCCGCCGTCAAGAATTATTCTGTCCTTTTCAATACCGCAATCCAACGCCAGTCCAACGCTTTTTTGCAAAAAACTTTCAATTGGACCCCATATATCCCCTAACAACGGCGTTTTTGAGTTGTGCATAATGCAAACCGACGCGCCGTATTCCGAAATGGTTTCCGCCATATTTTTATCGTGAGTGAGGCCCCAGATTTCGTTTATCATATCCGCGCCCATAGACAGCGCAACCCTCGCGCTTTCTTCGAAATAGGTGTCCACGGATACGGGAATATCGAAATTCTCTTTAATCCTCATTAGCGGACGTTCAAAACGCGCTATTTCCTCCCGCGCACTCACTTCCACAAAACCCGGGCGGGTTGACTGCGCGCCCAAATCGATTGCCGCAGCGCCTTCTTTTATCGCCCTTTCAACCGCAAAAAGAACCTTATCGTCCGCGACCCTGCTGCCTTCCCAAAAGCTGTCCGGCGTCAGGTTAATTATAGCCAACACGAAGGTATAATTTTCAAAATCCGACTTTCCTATTTTCATTATTATTTTAAAAGCGCTAAAACTTCCTTCCTTTTATCCTCGCCGAAATCACCCAACGCACAGTAGGTTACAGTCTTGCTACCCGCCTTTTTAACGCCGCGGCAGGTCATACAGGTGTGTTCCGCCTCACAGACAATGAAAACGCCTTTCGGCTTTAAAACGCGCATAATCTCTTCGGCAATCTGCCTCGTAAGTCTTTCCTGAATTTGCAGTCTGCGGGCAAACACCTCAACGGTGCGCGCAAGCTTCGATAGCCCCACCACATTGCCGTCGGGAATATAAGCTATTGCGATTTTACCGAAGAAGGGCATCAGGTGATGCTCGCAGAGCGAGGAAAAGTAAATATCGCTTTCAACCACCGTATCCCCGCTATCGGACTCAAACGTGCGGGATAAATGCTCTTCCGCAGTCTGCCCCTCGCCCGAAAGCAGCTCGGCGTACGCGTCCGCAACGCGTCGGGGGGGTATCCCTTAATCCCTCTCTGTTTCCGTCCTCGCCGAGGGCGTCAAGCAAGTCTTCGACCGCCCTTATAACCTTTTCTCTATCCACCGTTTTGCCTCCTCTAAAATCGTAAACGAACCGCACACGGCAACCACTTCGCCGCTTGCCTTATCCAAAGCCGAAGAAACGCTTTCCGCCGTATCAACCCTGTTTTTGCCGAAATATCGGCGACAAAGCGCGGCTACGTCTTCCAAACTACGCGTTCTCTCGCTAGGACACTCAACCGCAATAACTTCATTTGCGATAACGTTGTGAAGACAGCCGTCAATATCCTTATCCTTTAAACATCCGAAAATTACCGTGCGGAAGCAATCGCGCGACAGAAGATATTTTTTGAGCGGGACGAACGCTTCGGGATTGTGCGCGCCGTCAAGGATATATTCCCTGCCGCCGATAAAAAACTTTTCAAGTCTTCCGCGCGGAAGACACTGCGCGACGCCGAGTTCTATCGCGCTTTCGTCAATGCCTAAAAGCCTTGCCCCCTCTATCGCGCAAGCCGCGTTGCAGGGTTGCAAGCAGCCTTCGGCTTTCAGCGCAAACGTCTTTCCGCCGTACACAAACCCGCCCTCGAAAATTTGTTCCAGCTTATCGGCAAAACGGTATTGCGCAAAATACTCACGCGCTTCCTTCGTTTGGTGCGCGTTGATTATTACGGGGCAGTTCTTTATAATTCCCGCTTTCTGTGCGCAAATTTCACGCACGCTTGCGCCTAAATAATCGGTGTGTTCCAAAGAAACCGAATTTATTACCGCAAGTTCCTTTTTTGAAATTGCGTTCGTCGCGTCAGTCTTCCCGCCCATACCGCACTCGATTACCGCCCACTCGCAACCCTCGCCGGCAAATAGCGCAAGCGCGGTAGCGGTAAGTTTTTCAAATTCGGTCGCTTCGGCGTTCACTTTGTATTTTTCGTAAAGTTCGGATGAAACGGATTTACCGTCTATTTTAATCTGGTCGTAAAACGAATAGATTTGCGGCGATAAAAACGTGCCTGTCTTTTTGCCGGCTGCAACTAATATACAAGTAAAATATTCCGCCGTGGAGCCCTTGCCGTTAGTTCCGGCTATATGAATTATTTTAAGCTTTTCGTCGGGATTTGAAAGCTCTTTTAAAATCTTTTCAGTGCGTTCTACGCCCAATCGTATACCCCGCGCGTCCGGCAATAAGTCCGCGGATATAACCTTGTTACAGTTCAAAAAATTACCTCAAAAATTTACGAGAATTATAGCACATATGGGCAAATAAAGCAAGAATATTGTAAATTATTTTGATAATACTAATTTTATGGCACTGATATTTATTCGCACGGCAATTATATTCGTAACCCTGCTTTTGATTATGCGGCTGATGGGCAAAAGTCAGATTGGCGAGATGCAGCCCTTCGAGTTCGTTATAAGCTTAGTTATAGCCGAACTTGCCTGCATACCTATGGCTGACACCTCCATTCCCATATTGTACGGAATCATCGCCATAATAACCATTTTCATACTACACCAGATAGTGTGGCTTTTGGAGCTGTGGTTTAAACCGATGAAAACGGTTATAAGCGGCAAACCGTCCGTTGTAATCAATAAAAACGGTATCGACGAATTTCAGTTAAAAAAGAACAATCTTGACGTAAGTGATTTGATAGAGAGTATGCGCGGCGCGGGCTACTTCAATATAGACGACGTGTACTACGGCATCTACGAAGCGAACGGCTCGTTTACCGCCCTTGAAAAGGAAGAAACGACCGCCTCGCCTTCTCTTCCGCTTTTACTGATTGACAGGGGTAAGGCCGACGAACAAAATCTTACGCGTTGCGGGTACAACCGCGAAAAACTGAACAAAATATTAACAGAACAGAACGCAAAGCTTAAAGAAGTGGTTGCCATGACCGTAAACTCAGAAGGCAGGGCATACTTTCAAAAACGCGGAGAAAAGTATAAAATTTTGCAGATTGAGGTGAAAGGCGAATGGTAAAAGCAATTTGTTACACGGTTGCGGCAATCCTCGTGTGCGTGGGACTGTTCATTTTTTCAGAGCTGTATATGATGAAGCAGATAGACGAATTTGCAGTTGCGCTTGACAGCCTGTACGAAAAAATCGAAAACGAAACGGCAACGCGCGAGGACGGCTATGCCGTAAGAACGCTTTGGACGGACAAGAAATCTAAATTACAGATTTTGGTACCGCACAATGATATTTCTTACGTGGATTACTGGCTTAGCGAGGCGTGCGGACTTTTGTACAACGGAAATTACGAGCTGGCGCTCGGCAAGGTAGAGGTTTTAAAAGAGATTGCAAAAAACCTGCCCGACGCTTACAGAATAAGATTGGAGAATATATTCTAAACCGAAGCCGCCGCGCTTAAAAAGCGCGGCGGCTATTACGTATATTTGAATTACGCTAAAAAATGCGGCTTCAGCGGAACGCTTACTCGTACTCGTCGTAGCTGCGCCTGTCGGGTCTAGGCGGCGGGCAGTTATGCGGCGGGCAGTTGTCAGGCGGATACGGCGGAGGACATGGCGGCGGACAGTTATTCTTGGGCGGGGGCGGCGGTCCGTCGGGCTTGCCTTCCTTTTCGCCAAACTTTACGAGGACGGCGTCCTTGCCTATTTTAACCACGTTCTTTATCGGAATAAAGACTTCTTGCTTTGAAAACTTAAAGCCTTTGCAACCCGTAACGGTAAAGCCGAGAACACAGTTTTCGGGAAAGGAAAAGCTTATATCGCACACCTTACCCATATTTTTACCGTCGTTTAAATTTATTACGTCCTTTTGCTTTAATGAGGAAAAGTTTACTTCCATAATATAAAAATATGCGCAACGGCTGAATAAATTGCCTTTGCGCATAAAATTTATACGGTTTGCATCAATAACAACAGGGCGACGTCCGCCTCTTCGGTCGGGCGTAAAAACTCGAAAAGTCTGTCAAGCCTAAGCGCGCCGCCCGCAAGATATTCGCTGAAATTATCCGCCGTTTGACCGCCTACCCAGCCTATTAGGAAGAACACGAAGAAGAAAATAAGTAGCAGTATTGCAAGAAAGAACAGCGAGCCCAAAATTCTGTTAACGGTTTTAACCACCTTGTTTTCGCTTTCCGAAATGCCCTTTATAATCTTTACTACGATAAATCTTAACAGCCAGACTATAATGAACATTATCACGTAATACAAAATTACCTGTATGTTCAGCTTGCCGAGAAACTGGCAAAACCAGTTTTCGTTTGCCATAATAGCATCCTGAATTTTTATTAAAAACGGCTCGCACGGTCCGTAAAACGCAGTACCCACGAGAATGCATACCGCCACGGATATGATTACGCCGAATATACCCGTAGTGAAGAACTTAAAAATTCCGCCGAAGCCGAACAACGCGCCAAGCACCAGTCCGCCCAATATAATACCCAGAAATATCCAATCGACTACTAACATAATTTAATTATAGCTTATTTTCCCGCAAAAGTAAACTCAATCTTTAACCGTAAACAATAAAAAACCCTGCGGCAGAAGCCGCAGGGTTTTTAAATCGCTTTTACAAAGTTTTATCCATTAAACGACGTGTTCGCCTTATGCCTTCGTTATGGTGTAGGTAGGGTTACCTTCAAGGATTCCATACGCCCTTATTGAGAAAGTTTGACCTGCTTCAAGCGTAACGGTACAGGTGCGATAATCATCAGAGAATTTACAATCATAATAATCACTTCCGTTGACGTAAACTTCATTAAATCCACCACTCCATTCCGTAGTAATTACGTACGTACCGCTTTCAAGAACATCGTGCGTTTTATAATCGCTGAAATTATACGTGCCTTCAAACGGTACAACTTCTTTTACGGTTGCCGTAACGGTTAAAGGCGAGCCGTCCGCCGCAGTCTTGTCGTTGGTCGTGTAACCCTTGATTTCTATACTGTAAACGCCTGCAATCGTTTCAATTGAAACCAAACCGTTTGCGTCGGTAGTTGCCGTTATGCCGTTAACCGTAACTTCTACGCCCGCAATAGGGTTGCCGTCCGTATCGTTTACGGTTATGCTGTAAGTTTTAATCTGCTGCAACGTTACGTTTACGGTCGTATTGTGAATCTGAACGCATCCCTCTTCGGGATTTTCCGGCTCGTAATAGCCCTCGGGAACGTTCGTTACCGAATAATAGTAATTATTGCTGGGCAACACGTTAAATGTAACTTGACCGTTTGCGTCGGTAGTTGCCTTAGCGATTTCTTTACTGGGAGCGGAATAGCTTATTTCATAAAGGGTAACAGTTACGCCGGAGACAGCGGTCGTACCGTCCGCCAAATATACGTTAAACGCATAGTTAACTTTGCCTATCAACGTTACAACGTATTCTTCCTTTCCTACTCGCGTCGTTACTTTGGTATTATAACCGTAAACGCCGTCTTCAACGTCAACGTCTACTTTATACTTGCCGGGGTACACGTCGCTAAATGTAACGACGCCGTTAGTATCGGTAGTCCCCGTTGCAACCGTGGTAGTACCGTCTTTAAGGTAAACGGTTCTGTTTGCAACAACCGCATTGCTGTTGTCCTTTACCGTTATTGTATAGTTGACGTTCTGCACTTTTTCGGTTACGAACTTCAAACTCATCGTGGGATTCTTGCCGTAAGGTCTGAACGTCGCTTTTATCCAATAAGTACCCGCTGGTAATATCGCTTGGTTCGATAAGTCGATATTGGCACTAAGAGAGTAAGAAAAATATCCGTAATCCCCTACGCTGACGCTTTGCGTGCAATCCTCGTCCGAATAAACGTTAATTTCAGCCGAAGAATAGTTTGTCGAACAATTAACGGTCAAAGTTAACAAGCTATTTTCATCAAGCGTGATTTTGTAGTACCTGTCAAAATAGTCATTGTTCTCATACGATTTTACGGTTCCGTTTTCAACGGTCGAAGCCAAACAGCCTGCCGTCTCCGAATCGTCGGCGGTAACCGCCCTTACCTTAAAGTTATAAAAATATCCGTCGACGCCGTAACAACTGTAATTGGTCTGCGCCTTAAGATAGTATTTATTGCCTGCGGTAAGATTCAGCACCATATTACCGCTACTGTTAAGCATACTGATTTCTAAATCGGAGGCGTCGTAAACATACAAATCGCCTTGCAAGTTCTCAATCAATACCTTACCGCTCGTTTCAGGGGTGTAAACGTAATACTCGGGGGCATCAGCGTACGCACCTGTTGCCGCAACTGCGTTTTTATGTATCTTTTCCGCGCTGAGTTCGCTTATTTTGAACGCGGTTTGCTTAGTTTTGCCGTCACGTATAAAGTTGCCGAGGGTTACCTTTACCGTACTTTCGGTAGCCGTCGTTGAAACGGTAGTTGCGTACACGTAATCATCTGCGTAATCGCCAAGCGCAACGCTTATGGGATACGCGCCAGCCGTGCCGAATTTGGTAAATTTGGCGTAGCCGTCCGCGTTTGTGGTTACGGTTTCAGACTTTATAGTTACCGCAACGCCTTCTACCGGCGTAGTTCCGTCGGGCAGATATACAGAGACCTGATAACCCAGTTTAGGTATGGGTACGGATTCCGTTTCGGTACAGCCTTCTACGGTACAGTTTTTATGCCCCGCGCCGTCGGTGTCAACCGAGGGCGCGGTATCGGTGACGATAGAGTCACCGAAAACGTGCGTGTGAGTGTTCCCGCCGCCGAGAGTCTCGTCATCCGTATTCCCGTCGTTACATGCGGTAAATCCTATCGCCGTTGCCGATACGCAAAGTACCGACAGCAGCGCAACTAATAACTCTTTCTTTTTCATCTCTTATATTTCCTAAAAAACTTTTATTCGTTTATGGCTATGGTGTAACTCTTTACAGACGTACCGTTACACCAAATCTTAAATACGTCGCCTTCGTTAAGCGTTATAGTAAATGATTGTGCCATTTTAAAATCGATATTTCCGTTGTTGATTTTATAAAGAACCATTGCCGACGCGTTAAGCGTTACGGTATAAGTGCCCGCGACGTTGCAAGTATGAGCTATGGCGTTATCCATATCGGTCATAACGAAAGAGCCGACGAGGTTGTTCTTAGAGCCCTTGGAAACGTAAATTTTAGTTTCTTTGCCCTTGTCGTTTTCGTAAACGAGGAATAGATTGAACGCTTCGGTTATTTCAAGGTGGAAATTCAAGTTGTCGCCGGTTGCACCCGTAACGTCGGTTAAATTTACGTTCCCTGTCGCCGAATCGTACGCATAATTTGCGTTGATAGTATCGCCGTTCAAATCGATTACCAAAGCGCCTGCGGTTGCGCCGCTGCTTTCGGGGGTAAATTCTACGGAAACAACAGCGTCCGAATTACTGTAAGTACCCGTTAAAAGTTCGCCGATAACAGGCGCCGCGTTTACGGTAACCTTAAAAGAGGTCTTTACCGCACCCGTGTTTGAGGTTAAGGTAACCGTGTATTCGCCAGCGGTTGTAGCGTTGAATTTGCTTACGCTTTGACCTTCCACTTCGTCTTCCGACATTACGTCGGCAGTCACGTTTAAGCCGCCTTTTGTAACGTTAACGGTATAAGATTTATCTTCGTAGAAGGGATGTGCGCAGTACGAATTGAAGTATAAAGATTGACCTTCGTAAACTTCTTTATCGGTAGCCGCGGGAACCCAAGTAGACTTTTGCTGGATTTCGTCGTAAGAATATACGTTGGGAACGAACTCCGTAGGCGCGATGAACGGAACGTTTATTTTTGCTTCCTTTTGTAAGTTAGCCGTCTTCATAACCAGCTTATACTCGCCTGCAAGCAAACTTTTGAAACTGAAAACACCATTGTCTCTGTTCAGCGTCCCGTCGAAGTGACCTTCAGTGCTTCTGTTCTGGTCCATAATTATTTCTTCAACCAAATTGTCCGTATTTGCATCGTAAAGGAAAATTTGAACGGGGTCGAAATACAGATTGTATTTATCCGCAGGTTCTATATTTTCAAGGAAGATAGATACGCCCTCGTTGGGATTAAACTCGTATACTCCGTTTTTATCGGGAGTTATAGGAGAGTAAACGCTTTCACCCTTTACGGGGTCGCTGTACATAAACTTGCCGAACGAATAGTCGAAAGAAGTTAAAAGCATATCCTCATACTTATAAGGATTAGTAGGAGCTACGCCGCTCTCGTAAGAAGAGGACTGAGATACGGAATATTGTTCGCATATCTTCCAGCAATCTTCTTTACCCTCTTTAACTACAAGCTGACCGTTATCCAAATCAACAAACTTATTGCCGACGTAAGTTTTGCAAGATACGCTTGCATCCACCATTACGTTGTCGGTATCAAGCTCGAAAGAAACTTCGAAAACGCACAGTGATTTTTCCGTGGTAGTTTCGGTAGACGCTTCGCCGTAAGTGAACGACCACTTCGTATTGCCGTTTTCAAGCGCTTCGGAAGAGCTTGAAAAACCGCTGTTGGCGTTGTTGTTTGCATAACTGTAAAGCATATTCACGAAGTCCGCCACGCCGTATTGCCTGTCTGCGGGAGAACCGTGGTAATAAACAAAGTAGAAATCGGAGCCGTCGAAAAATTTCTCTTGAGGGTCGTTTTCTTTTATAATCTGCTTTTCAACTGGAATTTCCCTTCCTTGCTCCGTTTCCTTCGTTGCAAGCGTGCCGTCGGAGTTAAACCAATACGTGCCCGTGGGGTCTAAATCAGGCCTTTTTACAAGACCCGTATGGTCGTCATCATCCGTTACATATTCAAGCACGGCGGCACTTCCGCCGCCGACGTACTTTTCGTGAACGGCGAATATAGAACCGTCAGGATTCTTGGTAAAATATTTGGCGATATTTTCGGATTGATCGACAAGCCCCATATAATTATCTGACTTTTCGTACTTGATTTCAGCCGATGAATTAGCGTAGAAATATCCTGCCCAATCCGGTGGAACAATTTTATCTTCGTCTGGAATTAAATCCTGGTTGATGTTCGGATTATTAAGAGTCACCAACATTTTGGACTGACGGACGATATCCGCACCCACGGCTTTGGGCTGATTGTGAACGGCAAGTTTAATAGCTTCGTCCAAGCTGAAAGCTACGGATAAATCCAATTCCACGTTGCCGTTTGAATTGTTAAGCTTATAAGTTCTTAAGGGTACGCCGTAGTCCGTTGCGGTTTCTTTGTAATCGTCGTAGCCATCGCCGCCAATAGTCAGTTTAGGCAGGTCGGCAGCAATAACCGCGCAACCGTCGTCGTTAGAGCATGCCTTTACGGCCTTACCGCCAACGTTAGGAGTGGGGGCTTTGGAAATTTTCCAATCGCCGTAATTATGCCCCTTTGCTTCAACTTCGCGCGTCACGGTATCGCCGCAATCGCACACGCCTTTTTGTTCGCCTGCGTTTTCACACGTTGCGGGGGTTATATCGGTCCACTTATATTCGTGTTCGTGACATCCCGCAAATGCCAAAGCGGACGAAGCGCTCATAGTGACAGCAACTACCGCCATAACTAACTTCTTGGTTTTCATTTTATATATCTCCTAAAAATTGAATACTAAATTAAGTGATTAAATTGATTATATCACTACCTTTATGCTTTGACAAGTATTTTTACGCATAATTATACGATTTTTTTGAATTATTTTTGAAAAACCGTACTGAAATCTGCATAAATGCATAAAATTTAATAATTATGCATAATAGCCGCATGCAAACAGCCACTGGTCGGCGTCACTGGACGCATATCCTTCGTGTTCAAGATAACCGTCGCCGTCGTGGAAATAGTAACTTGCGTTGCTGAATTCCCTGAAAAACTCGGCAAGCTGAGGCGTTACGGCGTATGCTCCGTCCTTATTTACGAAATCGCAATACGACTTAGCGTTCTCGTACTTTGCAAGAATAGCTTCGTCATAAATGCCCCTTTTTACCAAACCATTATAGCCGCGGATTAAAAACGTATAATCTTTGCCGCGGAACCTGAGCCTTGCATGCTCGCCTTCAATAGCGTCTATGTGCGAGAAGTCGATAATAAAATTGGGTTGCGTCAGTTTAGCGTAAATGCGTTTATCGGTAAGAGTTCCGTCCTCGGCTTTAACATAATAATAGCCGTCGTTGCCCAAACCGTATAACGAGGAGTCGAACAGTAACTTGTTGCCGATTTGCTTTGTCAACATAGTATACGTGCCGGTTTCGTCCGGCATTTGCTCCAAGGTAACCGTCGGGTCTATATCTACCAGTTTGTACTCTTGCGGTTTTTCAATCGAACCGCTTGAATTCGGGTCCTTATAAATACGCAAATCCAAAGTTGCGGGTACGCCCACAGTGCTGTCAATCCTCAGTACGAACGGGAAATAGCTGTTGCTGCCGCCCGTATACCTGCACCTGAAATTCTTGGTGTAGACTGAGCGCGGCGGCGCGGGAAAGTCGGCGTCTTCGGGAACGGTGTCCACACGCTCCTTAGGGACGGGGTTTTTAAACGCAAACGAACCTTCGTAAATATCTATACGGGGATTAATCTCGTTTGCAGTGATGTCCGCCAAAGACTCTATATAATATGCGCCGCTGTTCTTAGGGCTGAACTGGCAGTAAATACGCTGACTTACGCTTTTGGTAAAATTAAATCTGTAAACTCCTTCGGCGTTGAGAGTTATAACGTCTTCGTAAAAGTCCGTACCGGTGCGCCCCACGGGGGTAGCAAGGATCTTAAAAAGTTCTATTTCCTTTTTCCTGTCGGAATTCGTTACAAAGTAACCGTTGGGGTCGTACGCGTATCCCGACGGAGTTTTACTTAAAGTTACCTTATAAATTCCGTCAAGACCGGAGGTTGAGGCTTTGCCCGTCTTTCTGTCGAAAGGCGCGTTAAACATACCCGTACCGTCGTTTGCCGTCCATATCGCCGAAATATCTTCGTACGTTATAAACGGCTCGCCGTTATATACCAAAGAAACGGTAAACAAACCCTCGTCCTCTTCAACGGGGGAATCGATATCGGTATCGGACGGGTCGCGGGAAGGAGTTCCCAAGGGCGCACAACCGACGAAGGTAAAAATTAAAACTACCGATAGAAACGCCAATAAAAATTTTTTCATTTTTTACCTCCTTTGCCATTATCCCTGTGTTTGCCGCCGAACAAACTGACTATATCGTTCCATTTCAGTTTCCTTATTATAATATCAGCCACGAACAGCGCTACGCTGATAATAAGGAAAGGCAGCGTAAGTTTTAATACGAACGTTTCCACTTCAAAATCGTCGTTTGAGATTTCAAGTTTTCCGTCCTCGCTTACCGTGCCGTTGCCGTTAAGCATTTTATACAAAATGGAGCTGTCGAATACCGTAAAAGCGTCGTACTCAGGCTCGTAAGCAAGGTCTACGGTGGCGGTATCGGTATATGTCGCACCGCCGTAGTTATACTCTACCTCCAACCCGTATTTGCCGAGTTCACGCATATCGAACGAGTAAGTAAAGCCGCTTCCGTTCCAAACGAGCGCCGCCGTCGACGTTTCGCCCGAAGGAGCGGTAATCTTAATATTTGCCGTCGAAGTTACGCGCATAGCTGCAGGCGTCACTAAAACGGTAGCCGTCTTCCCCTCCGACGAAGCAGTAATTTTGAAAGGCGCGTCCACGTTAAGCGCGGGGACTGCCGAGTTGATTACGTTTGTAAAAAACGAATCGTTAATTTCCTTTAACTCAGCTTCTGACGCTTTGGGTTTTTCCAAACCTTGCAACTTAGCCGCGTACGTTTTGACTTTACCCTCGCTGTAATTCCAATACGCATACAGCGGGAAGTCTACGGGCGTCTTGTTTCCCGTATTTTCGTTCTTTACTTCGTAGGATACGGAAAGCACGTTCTGTACGCTGTTCAGCTTCTTTTTGCCGAGCACGAAGTTCGCGGTGAACGCTTTTTCCATATCCAACGCCGTCATATTTTGGCTTTCGTCGCCCGAAATAAGAGCGTCGCCCGAAAGCTCAACCTTTATCCAACAGTCGTCCTCAACGAAGGCGGATTCCATATTGTTTTTAAAATCGCTCAAAATCAGCGACTTCAGCTTTTGTTCTGTGTCGGCAAGATAGAATTTGCCGCCGCCGTAGCTCTCGGCAAGCAACTTTAAATCTTTCCTGTAATCGTAGTTTTGCGCTCCTACGCATATAACCGAAGTAAATATGGATCGGGCGTACATATTTTCAACTACGCTGCGGCAATTATCTATGTCTCCCGAGCCGTACGGTATGCCGTCCGTAATTAAAAGAACCTGTCTTTGGGAGAATTCGTTTCTGTTTACTATCGTTCTGTAAGCGGTTTCAAGCGCAGGCGCTATCATCGTCCCCTGTTGGAACGTCAGCTCTTCTATAATCTGCAACACGCTTTCCCTGTTAGCAAGACTAGTGATGGGCTGTACTACCTGCGGTTCTCCCGAAAAAGTTATAAGGCATACGGAATCGTTCTCGTTCATAAGCTCTACAAGCTGCATAGCCGCCTGTCGCGCTATAATCATACGCGACGCAATATCCATACTGTGGGAAACGTCCATAACTATTGTATAAAGCTTTTTATCCGTATCCGAATCACCGTACCTTACGGGCAACATATCGTTAAGTTTATTCAACTCTCCTTCCGTTTTATCCTGAATGTACAGATTGCCGAAAGTTAAAAGACTTTTGCCGAATTTTGCAACCGCTATATCCAGGTTATCCAAAAACGTATCGTATAAGTTCTGCGGAAGCAGAGTCAGATCAACGTTTGATAAAATAATTTCGTCGTAACCGCAAAGCTCTTCCACTGTAACGGGTAACGAAGAATTTTCGTCAACTATTTCGTATACGTCTATTTCTACGGTTTCGCCGTACAGTCCGCTTAGATATTCTTCGTCGGTTTTCTTACCCGCAAGCCTGTCGTCTTCGCTTTGCGGCGAACTTACGAGTAAAACGTTAAAATCGTCTGCAACCGTCTGCGTAAAACTGTAAACGTTGTTAAGTTCGTTTTCGTCTTCGGAGTTAGTAATTTCTATTCTATAATTAAAGGTGCCCGCCACGCCGGTATCCAAATCGAATTTATATACGGTAGGACCGAACGAAAGCTGTCTCGGAACGGTTTCGCCAAACTTTTCGCCGTTTTTATAAAGCGTAACCGATACGGTAGTAGAAAAACTAGCCGCAAATTCTACGCTGACCTGTTCCTTACGGTTCAGGTAAGTATCGGAAGTAAAGTCTGCTTTGGATATTTGCACTTCCTTAGCGCTTTTACTTATATTGTCGTCAAGATAAATAGCGTCAAGATGTACTTTTTCCGCCTGTAAACCGGCAACCGTCTGCACCAGCCCGTTTGAATCGCCGTAAGTATGCTTGCCGTCGGTAATTAGCACTATACGCTTTATAACGCCGTCGTGGAAAAGTCCGCCCGCATATTCCAAAGCTTCCGCTATATTGGTTTCGGTGTCGTCGACGCCCGCCTCCTTGACGGATTTAATCCTTTTACCGAGTTCGGTAGTAAGCTGATAATCCTTACCGAAGCATACGATGCCCAGTTTCGTGTTTAACGGCAAGCCTTGACTTAAATCGTTAATATAGCTATCAACGGTATCAAGATTTTTATCCGCGGAATAAGAAACGTCCGCCACAACGTAAACTTCCGTCCTCGTGATGACGCTGACGATAGTTGTTCCTGCGGCGGCAAACGCGATTAACAACGCCATAAGAACGTGCAAGACCATTGACGCAATATTGTGCCCGTTGCGGTTATCCTTTTTAACCGCTATAAAAAACGGTATGCAAAGCAACGCAAGCAGCGGCAAAGCGATTAATAGAAGATATGCGTTATCGAAGTTGATACTGCTCATAACAATACACCACCCAGTCCGCCGCAAAAATAAGCGCAAACAAAATAAATATAATCAAAAGTTCGCTGTAAATACCGTCTCGCTTTTCATTTCCCGCCTCGCCCGATAACGAGAACGAAGCCGTTGCGGTAGTAACCGTGTCCGCCTCTTCTTCGGGAAGCGAAGAATAAATATTAAACGTCTTTACTGATTTATCGTTCAAAACGATAGTAACGGTATAAGTCCCTATTTCGGTAAGCGTCACCTCGCATACGGCGTTTGACCCGTCGAAGTAATTGATTTTACCGGACGGCGCGGCAACGCGCATACTGTCGCTATTGGCTAACAGATTGACCGTAACCGTTTCCCCGCAGGTATAAGTGGAATTTTCCAAAACCGTGGGGAAAATATAATTCAAAAGATTCGTAGATAGCGTGATATAGTCGGCGACCAGAGCATAGTCGGACTCATGCAAATCGAAAGCAAACACGACCTGTCTGTTGCCGTAGCCGTTGGAGCCCGCGAAAATAACGGGATTGCCGTTAGCGGAAAGTATCGTGGTAAAACCCGAATAAAGCCTGCACTGCCTATACTTTGCTACGGTAAACGGAGTTTTATTTACGTTTTGCAAAAGAGTTTTCCCAAGCGCCGTATCTTCTTTATAGTCGTTCGCACTCAAAGCGGTAAGTCCTATTTCGTCCTGCACGGAAAACCCGGTATTCGGCAAGCTTGATTGCGGATTGAAAAACCAAACCGCTCCGTCGTCGGGCAAAGTCCAACCGGAAGAGCCCGAAGGCCCGTACGAGTCGAAAATATATAAATCGTACCCCGTCTGCCCTGCGTACTTATCGCAGGAAACGCAAGTCAAAGTCACGTTGTCTATAGATTTTAACATCGCCAGTATAAAGAAAGGCTTATCGCTTACCAAAAGCGTTTTACAAGAATTTTCGTAAGCAACGTCGTATATTATTATTTCGTTATCCTGCGGAAGCGAATCCTCTTTCGCAATTACCACCCTGACGCTTGTAAACGACGCGTCTTTGTCTACTTCGCGCCCGATAGAAAACTCACCCTCTTTAAGTCCCGTAAATTCGTTGAATGCGACCATAATCTCTTTAAAAGATTCTGTAGTTTCCTCACCGTCAAGATACACCTCAACGGTAACGGCGGCTTCGCTCATATACGATAAAACTTTACCCGTAACAGTAAGCGTACCGTCCGCAAAAGTATATCCGACGCCCGTAAGCGCAAAATTTTCCCGTTGTTCACCGACCGTAATTACGGTAACGTTTTCGCTTAAATCGACTTGTTTATCCGTAACGAGGTATGTTAATATGGAAGGATTTTCGTTAAAATAACCTTGCGCTACGCTGACGGCGTCCGCGACGTCCGCAGCAGTGTTGCCGGAAGCGACGCCGTTTAAAAGAGTAAGCGCGCGCTCTTTGTCCGTAATATTTTCAAAAATCACGTCGTTAGTGTTGCCGGCAAACACGAGCGTGTACGCGCTGCCGTTGTACGATTCGTCTATGACGGAAGCTATTTCGCCTTTGGCGGCGTCAAATCTCGTGCCGTCGGCACAAGCTGCGTTCATGCTTCCCGACCCGTCTAAAACGAAGCAATAATCGTTCGCCGCGCCTTTGATGTAAAGCACGGGGTGCGCAATCAGAATCGAAACGGCTATAACGCAGATTATCTGAAGTATCAGGCTGATTAACCCTACAAGCTTGTTTATCGGCAAACGCTTCTTCAAGAACTTTTCCGAAAGCGTCCAAATGTAAGTGGAAGTTACGGTTTGCTCTGTATACTTGTTTTTAAGGATATAAATGCCTATGAGAACAGGGATACCTATTAAGCCCAAAAAGCCCAAGGGATACAAAAACGTCATTTCAGCACCCCCATTGAAACCAATTTATTGAAAAATACTTCGGTAACAGGTTCGTCCGCGGGTATCAAAAGATATTCCGCCCCGCGTGAAAGACATAAATTTCTTATCCTTTCCTGCACGTATTCCAAAGCTTTTTTATAAGCCTGAATTATCTCGCGGTTAATATTTTTACGGTAAAACCTGTCGGAATTTTCACTGTCGAAAAAGTGCAGTTTGCCGCGCGCTTTAGGGTTAAGTTCCTCTGCCGAAAGTATCTGTGCGCAAAAGACGTCCCTCTTTTTCCCGACAAGATACGTTACCGCGTTTTCAAAGTCGTTCTCCGTTAAAAAATCCGATATTATAACCGACAGTCCGTCGCCGAAGCCTACCGTGGAAGGCAAAATCGCCTCGCTGATACGGCTGTCCCCGTAGAATTCTATTTGATTGAGTTTTCCTATCTCGTTTACGTAGGACTCCTTGCCGAGCATAGAAGATATGACTTCTTCCAAACCGTTTTCACGGATAACGAATACTGAAACTTTATCCATTTCACTTATGGACAGATATGCAAGCGTTGCGGCAAACCTTAACGCCTGTATATCCTTTTTGCCCCTGCCATATCCCATAGAACGGCTTGCGTCGATATATATTTTGGTATGCAACTGACGCTCGTCAAGATACAGCTTTAAATACAGCTTCTCAAAACGCGCGTAAGCATTCCAGTCGATTTTCGTAATATCGTCGCCGGCTATATAGTCGCGGTAATCGGCAAATTCGGACGATGAACCGTAAGTTTTACTTTGGTGGTTTCCGCCGAATAAGCCCGCAACGTTATTTTTTACGACAGTCTGCAAGGCTTCAACCTGTTGCAGAAATTCTTCGTTTATTGCAATTCCGTTCATTGATTTTATTTCGGTAATAATATTATTTCTTTATTTAGTATTTTCCGCTTCCTGCGAAGAGGGGATAACGTTTACCTTCTCTTCCTTTTTGTTTTTAAATTTAAATTTCTTTTCCTTTGCGGGCTTTTCAAGGTTTACCTCAGCCTCCATAGACGGCAAGTCGTTACCATCTGCCTCAGCCTTAACCGCGCCGCTTCTGTGCGTTTCCGCAAGCAGTTTGGTTATAACGTCGTCCACGGTGAGCTTATCGTTTACGGCGTTATAATTAATCTTGATTCTGTGTCTTAAAACGGGGTAAGCCAGTTCCTTTATATCTTCGTATGAAACGTTATAATTCCCGTTCATCAAAGCGCGTACCTTTGCAGCGGTTATAAGCGCCTGCGCCGCGCGGGGCGACGCGCCGTACTTCACGTACTTTTTGGCTACAGCGGAAGCTCCGTCGAGTTCGGGGTGAGTGTTGGAAACGAGGTTGACTGCAAATGCCAGAACTTCGTCTATCACGGGCACGGTCTTAGAAAGTTCGCGCATTTCGAGAATGGTCTTACCGTCTATAACCGCGTTCGCCGTTTCTTCGAGAGTAACCTGAGTCATATTGACGATACCGGCAAGCTCTTTGACCGTAGGAAACTTGACTATAAGCTTGAACATAAACCTGTCCATCTGAGCCTCGGGCAAAGGATAAGTACCGTCCTGCTCTATAGGGTTCTGCGTAGCAAGAACGAAGAACGGCTCGTCTATTTTATAGGTTTGCTTTGCGACGGTAACTTTATGCTCCTGCATAACCTCGAGCATCGCCGACTGCGTTTTAGGTGTTGCGCGGTTTATTTCATCCGCAAGCACGAGGTTTGCGAATATCGGTCCGCGCTGGAACACCGTATTCATTTTACCGCTATCGTCCTTTTCGATAACGTTCGTACCGGTAACGTCCGACGGCATCAGGTCGGGCGTAAACTGTATACGCGAGAAAGGCAAGCTTAAAACTCTGCCCAACGAACGTACCAATCGGGTTTTACCTACGCCGGGCACGCCCTCCAAAAGCACGTTGCCACCCGCAATAATCGCGACGATAACCCCGTCCACTATGTCTTCCTGCCCTACAACGTCTTTTTTAAGTTCTTTTTTGATAGTTGCGATTGCAGCGCTGAACTTTTTTACTTTTTCCGTGTTTTCCATAACCGTTTATTCCTCTTTTTTATTTACCGTTTTCATCGGTCGTTTCATCTTTAATTCCGCCGTAAAGGAGTTTAAAATATTCTTCCATAAACGAACGTATATCCTGGGGCAACCCATCGGCTTGTTCTGCCATCTTCGCCTCGTATTCTTTCAACAGCTCGCCGTAAGGTACGTATTCGCCCGTAAGCGGGTTATATATCAGGTCGTTACTGCCGAACTTTTCATCGCCCGTTCCCCAACCGCCTCCATTATTTCCGTCACCCTTGTTATCTTCCCCGTCGCCACCGTTGCCGCCGCCGATACCTATCTCTCCGCCCAAGTCGAGTTCGGGAAGTTGCGACGCTGATACTCCGAGGATATTCGCGACGCGGGCCCTGACGAAAATATTCATTATGCAATTAAAGCTTTGCGGTTTTAAATTGATTATCAGCGCTTGTATATAATCTTCGTGCGCCTTGGAAATATCGTTCGATATCGTGCCCGTATCGTAATTTTGAGGAAGCTTCATTATTATTGCGGCAAGCTTATCGGCGAAAGTCTTGACCGCACCGTAAAGCGCATCCTCTTCACTGACGCCCGCGTCTTTCACGCCGTCTAACGCCAACATAAGTTTTGAGTGATAATCTTGCAGAGAAACGCCGTTAAACTCCGCGCTGCACGCTTTCCCTTCCTTTGTAACCGTCCAATTAGCGCTTACTTTTTCAGAAACGTTAAGCTTATCCAACGCGCCGGTGATGTCTTCGCCCAAGGTGTAATAACGACCTTCGATATAGTCGTACAGTTCGGACGTAATGCTGTTCAGATACGGAAGAAAAGCCGTCGCGCCGACAAGCACCGCCGCGGAAATAATCTCGTCTTCGGGTTCCGCTCCCTCTGTCGAAAGCGCGCCGCTTAACGCCGTGTAAATATCGTCGTAGCTGTTAAAAGTTTTTATACGGCCGTCGATTTGCGTTACGGTTGCAATAACGGCGGTTTTCATATCGTCCGTTTTCTTTACCGTTCTTAAACTCCGGTCCAGTCCGTACAGTTCCGAATATACGGCGTCTTTTTCAGCAGACTGTAAAGCCGAATCCTGCACGTTTTGCATAATCTCCGCCATCGCCGCCTGCATAACCGCGGTATATTCCCACGCCCCTTCCTCCGGTTGAATAGTTGCGGGCGGGGGAACCGGCGGATCGGGCGTTTTCGCTTCCGCTTTAAACGGGTCAATGAAGAGCCCCGTAAAAATTACCGTAACCGCTAAAACGGCAACGGCAGCATACTGCCAAATACGCGTAAACCTGATTCTCATCTTCGGCGCCGCCGCAAGTCTTGCTGAAGTATCCTGCCTCTGCAGTTCGAGCATGTCGCCTTCACAGCCGCTGAACTGAACCATAGTTTGCACTTTCTCGTTTAAGCCGTATTCCGCATCCAACCTTTTTGCAAGCTTTACGTCGGTAGGGCGGACGATAAAGAAGGTTGCAACTCCACCCGTCAAAGCGACGCCTACGCCTATAATAACGTAGCACCACGCCGCTATCCCGACGCCGGAAAGTTTTAAGCCGAGAAGCACTGCGCCGACCGCAAGAAGTCCGAGGGAAATCCCCGACACCAAGGCTTTGATTACGGCGTAAACCGTAAATTTGTTTTTAAATTTCCTGAAGGATTCGTTCATAATTCACTCGCAGTATAATTGTATTTTTATTCATTTATAGTTAAACGCTTTATATTATTTTATACATAATATCATATAATCCGTCCCATGACAAGTAAAATTTATCAAAGTTTATTTATTAAATATTGAAAATACACAAATAATAGATGAATAAATGAATAAATTTAACAAAAAATGAGAGGCGTTCCGGAAATTACCTCTCATTATATTTTTCAGTTTTAAGATATACAGGCTTTAATCCGAGTTAAAGCCGTCTTTTCAAGGCGGGACACCTGCGCTTGCGATATTCCGACCTCATGGGAAATTTCTGTCTGGGTTTTACCCTCGAAATATCTTAAAAACAAAATCTTTTTTTCCCGCCCTTCCAATCGGTTTATCGCCTCGTACAGGGCGGCTTTTTCGGTCCATACCTCGTCGTTGTTCTTTTCGTCGAAAATTTGGTCCATTAAAAGAAGAGTGTCACCCGCTTTGTTAAATACGGGCTCGTACAAAGAAACGGGGTCGGATATCGCGTCCAACGCATAGGCGACTTCCGACACGGCTACGTTCATTTCTTTTGCTATCTTGTCGTAAGTTACGTCCTCGTCGTCCGCTTCAAGCCGTTCGCGCACCTTCAATATTTGATAAGCTGTGTCGCGTATCGAGCGCGAAACGCGCAAAGAATTGCCGTCGCGCAAATACCTCTTTATTTCACCCAATATCATCGGCACGGCGTACGTTGAAAATTTCACGCCTACCGACAAATCGAAGTTATCAATCGCCTTGATAAGTCCTACGCAACCCGCCTGAAAAACGTCGTCGGCATTGGCTTTCTTTGCCCAGAACCTTCTTACGAGCGACAGTACCAGACGCATATTGCCAACTATGAACCTTTCTCTCGCCTTCTCGTCGCCGGCTTTCAGTTTTATCATAAGTTCTTCCTGTTCCTTTGCGGATAAAAGGGGCAACCCCGATGTGTCAACCCCGCAGATAACGACTTTCTGCAACATAAAAATCCCTCCTTTTTTATGTAGAGAAGCCGTCGTATATTACGCCTGTGGTTGCGCAAGCTAATTGATTTGCCGCGATATGTCCTTTTTAAGTTTTGAAATTATTTTCTTTTCCAGCCTTGATATGTAGCTTTGCGAAATGCCGAGCTTATCCGCAACGTCCTTTTGGGTCATACCCTCACCGCCGTCAAGCCCGAAACGCATCTTCATAATACGCTGCTCGCGCGGGGATAGCTTGTCGAGGGAAGTCTTTAAAAGCTCCTTTTCGACCCCGCCCTCAACGTCCGAATATACGGCGTCCGCGTCGGTTCCCATAACGTCGGATAATAAAAGCTCGTTGCCCTCCCAATCGGTGTTCAGCGGCTCGTCGAAGCTCACCTCCTGTCTAAGCTTCGCCATTCTGCGCAAGTACATCAGAATTTCGTTCTCTATACAGCGCGAAGCGTAAGTTGCAAGCTTGATGTTTTTGTCCGACTTAAACGAGTTGATAGCCTTGATGAGCCCTATCGTGCCCACGGAAACGAGGTCGTCGCCGTCCGCGCCCGTACCCTCGAACTTCTTGGCTATGTACACGACTAATCTGAGGTTGTGCTCGACAAGTTCGGCTTTCGCCCTCTCGTCGCCGTTTTCCAAAAGGGTTATCCTGTCGCTCTCCTCCTCCTGGGATAAGGGCAGCGGCAGCGCCTCCGTCCCGCAAATATAGTCCAGCGTGTTCCTGCCGAAAAGCGAAAGTAAAAGTTGCTTTATTTTTTCAAACATAATAATCTCCTTCACAATGATTGCGTCTCGGCGGCTGTAAGGACATCAGCCGCTTTTGCGCCTTATTACAAGAAGTTTTTACAATAAGGGGCGCAAAATACCGCTGTCGCTTACGCAGTCACCGCCAACACCCCTTATGCGTTTGCTCCTCTCCGCCTTGCAAAACAGCGGGTTGCCCGCCGTCTTGAGAAATCAAGGCTCGTCCTCCAAAAGGTCGGGATGCAAAACAGCAGTATTAATCCGCTGCGGACTTATACCTATTTTTACCCCGTTATAATTATTTTTCTTTTCCCCGAAGTCTATCTCCACTTTATCCGCGGTGAAAATCTTGATGATTTTGCTCCCCGCAACAGTATGTATTTTTACTCCGTCTTTTATTCTGCTTTCGTCCACTATTTTTTCCGCAATCTCTTTGGGGATAATGCTCACGGGCGCGCCGCGGCAGTAGACTTTGTTTCCGCTGTCGAAAAAGCCTTTGATTTCCGCGCACTCCCCGCCCGAATAAATTCTGACGGAAACGACTTCCTTTTTGCTTTTTTTAAGGCGCGAGGCAAGCTTTCTTGCGCCGATAATAACGAGTAGCGCACCGAAAAGCGGTATGCCTATCGGGATTTTTGAAAGTATGAATCCCTCCCCCGCGGCATAGTCCAACCCCGCAAGCGAAAAAATGCCTATAAGCGCGCCGCCGAGAATTGCGGTAAAGATAAGAAACGCAAAGGAAAATTTAAGATAGCTTTTTACCCCTTTGAACTTGCCTGCAACAAGGCATATCAAAAACCCCGATAAGATTTTCACAGCCACCGACCACACCGCTCCCAGCTTAAAAAGCGGAAACAGTACTGCGAACGCCGCGCCGAGAATTGCCGCGATTAAAATCCGCCAAAAAGGAGCGGGATTTTTCACCGCAACCTTCGCTGCATACAGCAAGGTAAAGTCCATACAAAAGTTTTCGATTACGGCAAGCTCTATATAAACCTGCATTGTAAAAGGTATTATAGCGTGTCCGTCCCGTCGAAAAAAAGAATATCCCGTCGCATTTTGTAGGTTTTTGTCGTGGTCCGCAAATAGAAAGCAAGCGGCGCGGTTTTTATAAACCGCGCCGCAAATTATTTAAAAAGACAATGTATTTAAAATCTCTTCCACCTCTGTTATAGATTGGCATTTGAAAAGCTTCGCCCGTATTTCGGCGGCGTTGGGCGTTCCCTTCAAATAGAAACCTATCATCTTGCGCATATACACGAGAGCGAACTTTTCGCCGTATACTTTAAGCGTTTTTTCAAGTTGCCCCCGTACTATGCCGCGTTTATCGACATTTTCGCGCCCCGTAATCTCTGCAAAAATCCACGGTTTATACATAGCCCCTCGTGCAATCATAACACCGTCCGCGCCCGTTCTTTCGTACAGCTCGTCCGCGTCTTTTTCGCAAAAAACGCCTCCGTTTGCAATAACGGGTATGCTTACGGCGCGTTTTGCCGCCGCAATCGCTTCAAAATCGACTTCTCCCGCGTATATTTTATCGCGCGTTCTGCCGTGAACAGTTATCATATCCGCCCCCGCGCCCTCGCAAACTCGCGCGAATTGCCCCCCGCATATGCTTGAATTATCAAGCCCTATACGAAATTTAACCGAAATTATTTTGCCGCTTTTTTTACATTCTTCTATGATTTTCGCGGCAAGGGTAAAATCGTTTAAAAGATAGCTCCCCTCACCGTTTTTATAGATTTTAGGCACGGGACAGCCCATATTTATATCGATTAAATCAAAGGGCGCAAGAGCCTCGCTTTCACACGCCTTGCGCATATAGTACGGGTCGTTGCCGAATATCTGGCAAGCCTTAATTCCGCCGTAATCTTTTGAAACGTGCAAAAGCTCCTTCGTTTTTTCGCTGCCGAAGCAAAGCCCCTTTGCGCTGACCATTTCGGTAAAGGTGAGCCCCGCGCCGAGCGCGTAGCACATATCGCGGAAGGGCGCGTTGGTGTAGCCGGCGAGGGGAGCCAAAAATACGTTGTTTCGGGCTATTAAGTTACCTATCCTGATTTCTTTTAACCGCATCTTTCGCAAGCGCCCAATAATAATCCCAACGGGAGGGGTCCAACTCCTCTATTTTTTCGCCTTTCTCTTGCGCCAACTTTTCAAACTCCACAAACCGCTTTGTGAACTTTTCCACCGCAGCGTGAAGCGCAAGCTCGCAGTCCACGCCCGCAAGCCGGCACACGTTTACAGCCGACAGCAGAACGTCGCCCGCCTCGTCGAAAATTGCTTCCTTATCGCCGCCAATACAAGCGTCGAGCAGTTCGCCGACCTCTTCCGACAGCTTTTCGGAAGCCGACACGGGCGAAAGAAAGTCCATTCCGCACTTAGCCGAACGCTTACCCACCTTTTGCGCACGCATACATGCGGGCATATTTTTGGGCACTGCCAGCACCGTATCGGAATACGTCGTCTGACCTTTTTCAACGCGCTTGTTCTTGTCCCACACACTGAGCGCATCGGTTGCGGACGCCGCCTTGTCGCCGCCGAATATGTGCGAATGACGGAATATAAGTTTCTTCACGAGCCGCGTCAGCGCGTCCCCGCCCGTGTATTCGCCCTTTTCTTCGGACATCACAGAATGAAAAGCCGCCTGCAACAACACGTCGCCCGTCTCCTCTTCCATTCCGTCCGCGTCGCCGCGCTCGATTGCATCAACCAGCTCGTAAGCCTCCTCAATCATATTGCCTTTTATGCTTTCGGAGGTCTGCGCCCTGTCCCACGGGCAGCCGTCGGGGGCGCGCAGAAGCTTAATCATTTGCTCCAAATCTGCGAAATCGTAACGCTCTTTTTTAAGGAAATCTCCTTCCTGCACGCATACCGCGCACGCGCCGTCGTAATGCTTTTGCCTGTCAATCTCGTATATTTTAATCTTTTTAACGCTCTCCCCGCGCAAAAAACAACAATCGGTTTCCTCGCCGAAAACGTAGGAAAGCTTTTCTTTTACCATTCCAGCGATATATTCGCAGTCGATATCGTAGACGGCGGCGGCGCGGCAGCTCTTTAAATTTTCAACCGAATACGCCGAAACGCAAGTAACCTCACTGCCCGTAAGGCGTGAGGTATTGTACGCGTGCGAAGCTTTGGAAACGCTTTCCAGTACCTCGCAATCCCTATGCTTTTTTAAAATGATTTTGCAAGCTTCGTCCTCGCAGACGGCGCCGTCCACGCAATAGCAGACGTCGCTTTTTTTTGCCGCTTCCAGAACCGCCGAGGCTAAGTTTCTATTGAGGGAGTCGAAGTTTCTACTGCTTTCGTAGATTTCGTCGAGCGTGCGTACTTCGTACCCAGCCAAGCTGCCAAAACTTTCCGCGTCAGCCGTTCGCACAAGAATTTCGGTTGCATTGTCAAGCGCCTCCTTTGCTCTCAGCGTTACGTCGCCTTTGCAAATCCCCAAGCCTATCAGAGTTATCTTCATTGTTATTTCCTTTTTTGCCGTTTTTTACTCTAATAATATAACAGAAATTCATTAAAGTGGCAAGGAAATTCGCACAGTTTGCCGCCCACGCCGCGCCCGCAATCGAAAGTGAAGTGAAACTTATTAAAACCGCGGTGAGCCCGACCCTTAAAATAGCGGTAGTCCACTGCGTTACCGTACTCTTTATGGGATGTCCCAAAGCGGTAAGGCAAGCCGAAGAAGTCTGCACTAAGCTTTGCGTTACGGACGACACGGCAAGTATTCTAATCAAGCCTATCAAAAGCGTTTTCTCTTCGCCTTGCAGCGAACCGAAGATAAGCTTAGTTGCCAGCGGAGCCAAGAGATATAGCCCCACAGCCGCGGGCAAAGACACGGCAAGCGTTATCAATACGGACTTGTACGCCTTCTTTTTCGCTCCCGCTATATCCCCCTTTTCCGCAAGGGGCGAAATCTGCGGTATGCTCGACGCGGCAAGCCCGTAACACACCGAAACGGGCAGATTTATAATGGTTATCGCACAGCCTGAAAATATGCCGTAAAGAGAGGTCGCGTTCTCCGTCATCCCCCTTAAAAGGCGCACTGCGACGATACTCTCCAAAAGCTGGGAAACGGGCAGGGCTATTGCCGTAAGCGTCAAGGGCACGGTATAATGCAAAATGTTTTTCACGGGCACGGACGGCAGGGCGTACAGGGGTTTTCTACCCCGCCCGTTGCAGTACCAGATTGCGGCTATCCCCGTCGATAAAATTTCGCTTACGGTAACCGCTAAAAGCGTCGACGCCACGGCAAGAGCTAAATTATCTCTGAAAAGATAGGAAAGCGCAACGCCGAAAGCGACTTTTATCACCTGTTCTAAAATTTCCGTCGTAGCCGTGGGCAGCATATTCCCCCGCCCCTGAAAATACCCGCGCACGACGGATAAAAGGGACACAAAGAACACGGACGGGCACAGAAGCTTACAGCACAGCGAAATCGCGGGCTCGCCCTGTACGGTTGCAAGCGGGTCGGACAGAATGAACATAATGCAGGTACCGATAAGCCCTACCGCGCTGTAAAGGCGGAACGCCTGCTTTTCCGCGCCGTACCCCTTACCCGACGAAATAAGGCGGGAGATGCCCGTGGGTATGCCCGAAGCCGATACGGTTAAAAGTATGCAGTAAAGAGGATACACCATTTGGTATATCCCCATTCCCTCGCCCCCTAAAATGTTGGTGAGGGGTATGCGGTATATCGCTCCGAGAATTTTGGAAACGAAACCGCCTATAGAAATTATCGCAGCGCCAGCAAGAAACGACTGCCCGCCGCCGCGCTTTTTTACCGTTTTTCCCACACTGAATTTCCTGTTTTAAATAACTAACGGCGCAAGCAAAACCACACTTTTGCGCCAGCGCACCCAATTTGTCGCTATACGACCTCAGCAGTGTAAGTCTGCGCGATTATACACTTGTGTGTCCTTAAAAATCGCGCAAAAAGCGGCAGAGCCGCTAAGAATCACGAAGTGTTTTGCGCGCAGAATATCGCAAAATATTTGTGAACCCTACTCAAATTGTCCAGCAAGTATATTGGCGGACAACTGTGCCAGCTTACACGCTGCCGGCTCGATTTTCGCGCCGCGTTCGCAGGAAACGAGCGCAACCGCGCCAAGACAGTCGCCGTTGCAAACAATTGGTACTATCACCTGTGCGGTGACTTCGCTTTGCTGTCCCGCGCAAATGGGCACTACGTCGCCGCCCTCGGCGGAGCTTGCGATATAGCTCTTTCTTTCGCGCATAATTTTTTCCATATTATTGGAAAGATTCTTGCCGTCAAACTCGCGCTGACCGCGCCCCGAAGCGTGCAGAACGCCGTCCGTATCGCAGATAACCGCGATATGCCCCGACAAGTCGGATAAAGACTTTGCCGTGCCTTCGGAAAATTTTTCAAGCGACGCTATCGGCGAATACTTCTTTAACATAAGCTCGTCTCTGTCTGTAAATATTTCCAGCGGGTCGCCCGACTTCAAACGAAGCGTACTGCGTATTTCCTTGGGTATAACCACTCTGCCGAGCTCGTCTATTCTTCTTACAATTCCTGTAGCTTTCATAATTTCTCCTCGTGCAATTAGATTGTGACAATAAAAGAAAAAAATACCGGAAGCCCAAAACAAAAAGCGGGGCTTGTAAAAACCCCGCTTTAAAACGTTAAAAACTATCCGTTTATCCGTCGCCGCAAAAGCATACAAAAATTTTTCGGTAAAAGCCCGCCGCGCATTTTTGCGCGGCGGGCTGACGTTTGAAATCGGACGCTCCGCTAAAAATTAAGATTACGCGGAACGTTTAGCAGTTTGCTTTCAAACTGTTTTTTTGCTTTTTAAAAGCGCTTGTCGCTTCGTCTATCATCGTCTTGTTCGCGGGCTTGGGCTCGTAATAGCCGCGCGTGCTCATCTGCGTGAAAACGAGGAACTGGTTCTCCGCAACGCCCATTAAATTGGTGGAAAAGTTTTTTCTTACGGCTTTTGTGCTACCCTCGAAAAGCGCGGTAGCGTAAAGCCCCATAAGCTGTTTTTCGCTCTCTAAAATATCCTGTAAGGAATCTCTTTCGTTCAAGGTTACGTCACTTTTGGTAAGTTTCATTTTAATCTCCTTTTCAATAAAAATCTACGCCTTTAAGAAGCAAGCAAGACAAGGCGAACGCGACTTTTCCGACAGGAGTTTACATGGGCGTAAACGTCGTACCGAAGGCGTTAGCCTTACTTAGGAAAAACGCAAGTTCAACGTCGTATTGCGCAGCTTACATAAGGTTTAACCTCCTATAATCTTCAAAAGCGCATTATAGCGCACCTCGTGGTCGTCCGCTATCTTTGTCATACAGTCCGCAAGCTCGACGTCCGTAAGAGTCTTGGAATACGCCCTCGCCTTTTTGCAGATAAGCCCTTCCGCCGTCAACGCGTCGGAAATAAGTTGAAGTTCCTTTGCCGTTAGTTCTTGCATAAAAAAATACCTCCGCATTTGTTTTTGCCAAACGCAGAGGTTTTAATACTGTTAATTTTTATGCGGCATAATCAGCTTGAAGTAAGGGTCGTCGGAGAAGTCGCGCTCCTTCGTGTATTCTCCCCCCAACGCCTCGATTGCGAACTTCAACTCCTGATACTCGACGAAGGTTATTCCGTCCTCGTCAATCTTATCCAAAAGGTATTTAAGGGCGCGCCCGTCGCCGTAAGCGGCAAGATAGCTTGCGTGCATAGGCACATTGTCGGGGTCGGAACGGAATTCCTTAATAAGCACATCGAACACGCCTTCGTCGCGTACGGTTATGCGGGACATAATTTCAAGCATATACTCCCGCTCCAAACCATTTTTATAGTTCTCCTTTACGGCGTCCAAAACGGCGTCCGCGTTCTCCTTTATAAAGTCGACGCAACGGTTCTTCATATCCTCGTCTTCGCACTCTATCAGCATCTGCATATACTTGCCCGTTGCCGCTGGATCTGCGCCCAAAAGGTTCATTGCGTACTCGGTCTCGTCCCGCGTTCCGTCAAGAAGGGGTAGGAGCTCCTTCGTCATCTGCCTTTCCTCTATCGCGGAACATAAAAATTCGGATACGGGCACGCCGTTCTTCAAGTGCAGTTTCAAACACTTTATAAGCTCGCCATCCGGCATTTCCCCGTAATATTCGCGCGGGGTCTTGCCGAGCGACTTTATGGGCGTATCGCCGAACTTTTGATAGAGTTTAGGAATAATATCCTCCCACTCGTTTTCCTTATATTTGGACGCGTTTTTTGAAATATATTCCGAAAGCTTTTCGTCGAACATTCCGTCAAAATCATATAACTTCATAATCCCGCCCCGTTTAAATCAGTTTATTAATTTATTAATTTCGTCTTCGCCGACCTCGAAAAAGGAATAAATTTTATCCCCTTCGATGCCTGCTGCGTTAACGCCCGAAACGCGGTAGATTGCCGCCGCAAGAACTTCGGCGTTCTTCACGCATTCAAGCCTACCTTCTTGCGCAAGCTTTGCGTACAATTTTTCGGCGGCTTCCGCAAAAATCGCGCCGTTCTCGTCGTCGAGAACAGAAAAATGCGCAATTAATCTTGCGTACGCCTGCACGAAAAACTTTTTTTTCGTTCGTCCCAAACCAAGCGCAGAGGTAGTTATTCTCTTATAAATGTGACAGATTACCACGCCGAAACAGTTAAACTCGTTGCGCTCCGCAAGGGAAGTAAGGACGTCCAGCTTTATTCTGTCGTCCGCAAAAGCGTCCAAAAGAAAGTCTCTCACTATTTCGTCCAGCCCCGCCTTAACCGCTACCTGAGCGGCAAGAAGTTGCAACTCGCTTCCGCCGTAGCCCTCGATTTCGTCAAAACACCACCTGACGCACCCCGACAGGTCCACCTCACCGGCAAGTTTCCGTGCAGCCGTATTTGAAAGGCGTACATACGCCGCTAACACCTTCAAAGACGATTCCCTGACTTCGTCAGGCAAACGGTAGAAATAGTTTAACTCCGTGATCTCTCCGCTATCCTTCATCGCCCGAGCCTGACGGTAGCAGTAGCGCGCGCAAACGGCTTCGGGGTAGATCGTACATAAATCGTCGAACGCCGCAAAGCTCTCTTCGTACTTGCCGCTGTTGAACGCTGAAACGGCTTTGAAGTACATAATATTCAAATCGTATTCCAGCTCTCCCGTAAGCTTTTTAAACAGCCCGTACGCTTCCTCGTGCAGTTTATTTTCACAGCAGACCGTTGCAATTTTATAGATACTTTCGGGGTCGGTAAGCTCAAGGCGCAAAAGCTTTTTGGCTAAACCCAGCGCCTCGTCGCGCTTGCCCGCCTCCGTTTTGACGGCGGCAAGCGTAGTCAACGCCTGTACGTCGTCGGGATATTTTTCAAGGACCTGAAGGCATTCCTGCTCTGCTTCCTCGCATTTGTCCGAAATAATCTTGCACATCGCTACGTAGTTGCGGGCGGCAAGATACTTCGGGTTCCCCTCGCCCACCTTTTCAAACTCTTCCACGGCTTGGTCGTATTCGCCCGCTTTCATATGCGCAATTCCGCTTGTGATATATTCCGAACAGTCCTCTAATTGGGGCGGGTAAGAAAATTTAAGCGGGTTATCGTCGTTTGAAATAAATTCCCGCAAAATATCCTCGCGCATCTCCCCGTCCACCTCGTCGCTTTCGGAGAGAAGCTTATTGTAATAGTACGCGGCATAATGCTCGTTGCCGAGATTCATATAGCTTACCGCAAGCCCCTCGTAACAGTCGGACAAATCGGCAAAGTCAGCCCCGTCAATGTACCTGAACCAACCGTTCACGCATTTTTCGTACAGACCCATATCGTCGAAAATTTCAGCGTAAAGCATCAGCGAATCGTCGTCGTTACCGTTCGCATCCGCATTCTTGTTGAGCATTTTCAACGCGCCTATATAGTTGTGATTATCGACGAGGTCAGCCGCAAGCGAAATGAGTCTGTCGCTACCAAGGTCGATGCCCGTAACCTTTTTCATAAATAAAAAATTCCAAACAATTAGCAGTGCGAGCAAAAATCAAGAAATTACCGCGCGCAGAATAATGCGAGAATATCGTGAATGTCAAATCTATAGTCCGTATTGCAGTAATGGCAGTGAACGCTGACGCATCCTTCCTCTTTGACTATTTTAAGAAGCTCGGTCTTGCCGAGGGGCATAAGAACCCCCTCTATTTTTTTGCGCGAACAATTGCACTTATATTCGGGGAACGAGAGATAAACACCGCTCTTTTCGGTTTCTCCGGAAAAATATTTTTCCATAATGCCGTCCGCGCCAAGCTCTTCTATTACGTCCGCAACGTTCACGAAGTTCTGCATGGCGTTCTCGGCTTTATCCATATTCTCTTCCGAGGTGTGGGGCAAAAGCTGCATAACTACGCCGCCCGCGGCAACGCACCTGCCTTTATCCATTTTAACGCCTATTGCAACCGCAGTCTCAATCTGCTCGCTCATATGGAAGTACTGCATAAGGTTTTCGGACACGGAGGACGATTTAAGCTCGCACGCGCCGTTGAAAGGACGGAAAAAGCCGTCCTCTTTAATAACGGTCATCACGCCGCCGCATATCCCCTGCTCCGCGCCCTCGACGTAGCCGCGGATATGCCCGTCCTTATCGCCCGAAACGCTTACGGTTGCGCTGCCGTCGCCCGACTTGACAGTGATTGAAACCGCACCCCTATCCGATTTCAGACAGCCAGCCATATAGGCGCAAGCCGTCAGAAAGCCGCCTAAAAGCTCGGCGGACGTTTCGTCCAGATTATGCGTTTTGATTGCGTCGTTCACAAGCTCGGTAGTGTCTAAAACGGACAGCGATACCTGCAAGCCGTAAACGAGGGATTTATACAGTTTATTCATAGCTTTCTGCAAATAAAATTAATTCTCTTATCCTTCGCCCCGCCGAGGTGCCCCTCGGTTTCAACCGCAAAGCCAACGCCTTCGAGCGCGGAAACTACGGATTTTTCGGTATGGATATACTGCGTCTGCCGCTCGTCGGCGCGGGCATACCTCCCGTCCGCGCCGCGCGTAAATACGGTTATATCCATCTCTACCCTGTCCTCTTTCAAGGCGTTGAACCAAAGAAAGGTAATATCCTCCCCGTCGTCCGCAAAGAGGTTGTTGCCCAAATCGTTTTTAAGCTTTTCTTCCGAGCTTATATCGAAGATGAACGCCCCGCCGCATTTAAGATTTTTATAAACCTTTGAAAAAGCGACGTAAAGCTTATCCTGCGGAACATAGTTCAGACAATCGTTCACGGCAATAATAAAATCTGTCTTCGCGTTTAATTTCAGTTTGGTTATATCGCCGTATAAAAATTCAGCCTGCACGCCCTCGCGCCGCGCGATGTCCACGGCGAAAGAAAGCATCTCTTCGGAAATATCCATTCCCTTAACGTCGTACCCCGCGCGGATAAGCGCCCGCGTGAAATAGCCGTTGCCGCAGCCTATATCTATTCCGCAACGTCCTGCGCCAAGACTTTTAAGTTTTTTAATTAAATACTGCGACCATTCGTCATAGCCGCAGTCACCGTTGAGGTATTCAAATGCACCGCCCAATGCGGAATAAGGTTTACCGAAACTCATAAGCCGTTACTTTAATAAGTTCTCCGCGCTTATTTTCTTCTTCTTTTTGCCCTTTTTATCGGTTTCGTCCGAAAGCGCCTTCTCGCGCTCGGCAAAAAGCTTATTGTACTCAACGTAAACGGTGTCGTTCTTATGTTCGTTTTCGTAAGCCGCAACGTCCGCGCACAGCTTTTCCCTGCTTGCCGCAATCTGCGACAAGTCCTTGCGGGTAAAGGTTTTACCTATCCCCGAAGCGACCGACTCCGCGGCAATGGGCATAATCGGACGGGCTATAAGCTCGCTTCTGCCCGCCGCAAGAAGCTCACGTGCGCGCTGCTTTTCGTCCGCGACGACCTCTTCCTGCGTCCTTGCCGCTTTCTTCTCTTCCTCCGCAACTTTAAGCGTGGGGTTGATATACGCGTCGAATACCGACTGAGTGAACGCCGTCCAGCAAACGATTATAAACGAGAAGCCTATGAAAATAAATATGACGTAAGAAATCATTCTCACTATGCCGCCTATCATAAACAGCCAGACCGGTATAAGCGAGAAGCCTGCCATCAACACGGTTTTTAAAATAGAACCTATGCATAGCACGAAAGAATTTTTGAAAAGTTGGGTGAATTTAACCTTGTAGGTAGTGCCTACGGCGAAAATCCACGCCATAAAAATGCCGACTAAAACTGTTGCGATTATTATGAAAACGTACGCGGTAATTTCGCCCGCCGCTCCGTTACCCATAGCCGCAACGCAGTCCATCCTGTCGCCGATAAGGAAGGTTGCGTACAGGAAAATCATAAACACGAACACGGGCAAAAGGGTGTTGAAATAATTCAGCTTTATCCCGTGGAAGAAACCCTTGATTGAAAATTCACCGTGGGTGTTAATAATCTTTCTTATAGAATACGTTGCGCCGGAAATACCTATTGCGGCAATAAAGCCCGACACTACGAGAGCCGCATAGAAAAGGATATCCGCTGAGAGCGTAAGCCTTTCGGCAAGCCCCGTGACCTCGGGGTAATACGGGAACAGTATACTTGAATTGAAGGGGTAAACGTTGCCAAGCATCTGTATATACGCCGAGCGGAAAAACATCAGCGCAACCGCAGGCGCAAACGTAATGAGAACGAATATATTTATTAAAATCAACTTTAAAAAGTTGGATTTAAAGACGTACCAGGTATCGCTCCACCTGCTTTGCGGAACGCTTTTTCTGGTATAGTCGTCGGCAAGCTCGTTGCCTTCGAGATTGGTTACTTCTAAAGCCATAAAAAACCCGAATAAATTTTACTAAGATTTATGATACCACACCCTTTGAAATTTTTCAACCGTTTTAACCCCAAATGAAAAAAAACCCCGCGCCATATACGACGCAAGGACTAAATAATAAACGGCGCAACCCAAAATCACACCTTTGTGAACTTAAACCATTTGAAGTAAAATCATAAAACCGTTGACCGTAATGCCGACGACGACCGAAATTACGTACATTACGAGCACTAAAAGCAGGTTTCTTTTTATTTTTTTGGTATTTTTGAAGAGCACGACAAGCCCAAGCCCCGCGTTAGAGCAAAGCCCCCCGACGAGACTTCCGAACATAACGGCGTTGTTGGTGTACGCGCCCGTTAAAATTACGCTTGAAGCGCAGTTGGGTATAAGCCCGATAAGCCCCGTTATTAAGGGTTGGACATATGCCCCGCCCTCCATTGCGCTTGCGGAAATTTTTTCGACCCCGCCCGCTATATCAATGATATATCCGAATACGAGGTTAACTATTAAAAGATACGCCGCGATTTTAAGTGCATGCAACAGCGGTGAAATTATATAGGCGTTAAAGTCCGAAGTTTCGCCGAGCAGCCCGCCCTCGTGTTCGCCGCAACAAAAATGCGCCTGAACGTCCTGCGAGCCGCACTTTGCAAGCTTTTCCTTGGGAAGAATTGCGTTTGCAAGATAACCCGCGCCTATGGATACGAGCAGCTTTATTAGTACCAGCGGCATAACCGCGTGCGCCGCGCTCATATCGGAAATAAGGATAATAAGCGCTTCGTCAGAGGTTGCGATAAACACTGCAAGAATAGTGCCTGTGCGGATAAAGCCCCTGTCGTAAAGCTTTGCCGCCATTACGGAAAAACCGCACTGCGGAATGAGCCCCGTCGCCGAGCCTATAAGCGGAGCAAACCCTCCCTGTAAAATTTTACGGCTTTGGGTAAGCTTGGTCCTGTGTTCCAAAATCTCCATTAACACGTAGATTAAAAAGAGAAATGGGAACAGCTTCAAGGTATCCCAAAAAGCGTCTAAAATTATATCCATATTTGCGAATAGAGCGCGGCGGCAAAAAGTTTATTTTTTACCGCCGCCGTTAATTGTTTATTGACTTTAAAGCCGTTTTTTAAACTTATTTCTTCTTTTTCTGCTTGTTGGGCTTTAAGCTTTCGTGTATCCTCGATTCCTCGTTGTAAGCAAGCGGAATAAAGTCCGCGTCCGCGCGCCCCGTTTGAGCATAACCGCCGTCGCGCTTTAAAAGCGTCAAGCAGCTTGCCGCGTCGAAAATATAAAGCCTTGTAAGGTCGACCTTTACGCTTACTTTGTCGCCCTTTTCAACGCCATCTTTAGCCTGAGCCGTCAGGCAGACGTCGGGCGTTAAATCGACCTCCGCGCATCCGTCGTCCGTCGTCTTATCCACCGTGCCGCAGAATATTCCGTCCGCGCAGATTTCCGCGTCCTCGGGGCGTATACCGAGCGTTACGTACCTGCCCGTGCCCGCGTAATCTTCTATCTTTTCAAAACGGCTTACTATATTTTCGGTAAGCTCAACCCTGTAATCAGCAAACGCCGCAAAGTACTTGCCGTCCTCTTTTTCTATCTTCACCTTTTTGACGAAGCTTATCGTAGGCGAACCGATATAAAAAGCAACGTACGTGTTGGCGGGATAATCGTAAAGGTTTGCGGGCGTATCGATTTGCTGAACGAACCCGTCCTTCAAAACCACCAACCTCGTGCCTATCGTAAGCGCTTCCGCAACGTTCTTCGTCGCGTAGAGAAAAGTGCCTTCCAACCGCGCCTGCAAATTCATAATGACGTTAAGCATATCGCCTTTAAGCTTGTCGTCCAAGCCCGAAAGCGGCTCGTCGAAAAGGTAAATTTTGGGCTCTCTCACTATTGCCCTGCCTATCGCCACGCGCTGTTTAGCCGCAGCCGTTAAAACCTTCGGCTTACGATACAAAATATCGTTCATACCGAGTATATTGGAAACGGCTTTCACCCTCTCCTGCACCAAAGCTTCGGGAGCCTTTCTCAATCTTAAACCGAACGCCATATTGTCGAAAACGTTCAAGGAAGGATAGAGCGTACTGCTTTGGAACACCATTGCGATGTCCCTGTTTTTAGGCTCTACGTCCGCCATATCCTTACCGTCTATAAAGACCGAACCCGAGGTTGCGTCCTCAAGCCCCGCAACTACGCGTAGCAGGGAAGATTTTCCGCTTCCGTCCGCGCCGACGACGATGAGAAATTCCTTGTCGTCAGCCTCTAAATTTATATCGTATAAACCCGTTTCACCCGAAGGATAAACCTTGTTTACGCCGCGTAAGTTTAAACTTGCCATAAATTGTCTCCGTAATTATATACCGTATATTACCATATCCCGCGCAAAAAAGCAACTTAAACGCATACGGCGAAAAAAATCGATTGCCGAAATCAAGCCTTCCCCTTGGGGGAAGGTGGCTTAACCGTAGCTTTGCGAGGTTAAGACGGATGAGGCGTTTTTTAACTTTTGTATAAATTATTAGCCTCATCAGCCGCTTACGCAAGCTCCGCGGCAGCTTCCCCTAAGGGGAAGCCTACAATATAGTGTAAATTATTCTACGCCGTCAATCCAATCCCAAAAGATAGTCCGCCGACACCTCGAAATAACCCGCTATCCTCGTAAGCATTTCAAAACTCGGTTCTCGGACTGCATTTTCCCAATTACTGATTGAGCGTTGATCAACAGAGAGCGCTTCCGCTAATTGCGTTTGACTTAGCCCTCTTTCTATTCTTAATTGTCTTAATTTTTCTGAAAACGATTTCACAATAAATATATTACCCCAAATTGTAGTAATTTTGTTGACTTACCCCAGTTTGGGGTATATAATATTTTTGAGGTGTTACTATGAAATACGTTCATTTTTGTGAAAATTGCCAATACTTCGTTAAGTATTATTATAGGGACGAGTTCGGGCGGTTCGTGCGTGTGGGCGATCGCGGACACTGCAAGCACGGCGAACTGCCAATAACTGCAAGTAAAAAGGCTGTAAAAGCGGGTTGTTGCGAATATTTTCAGACCGAAGTGGTTCAACCGCAAGACAAAAAATTGCTTATCGCCAAAAAATTAAAGCACATAAGGCTGATTGTTTCGGATATTAAAAGTATTTTAGACGCGGACTGAACTTGCAATTATTGCAATTAACTGCTAAAATAAGGTTATGAACAGACCCGACTTTGACAAGCTTATGCAAGAGCAAGCCGAGAAGAACGCGGGTAAGCGGCTACTTCTGCACTGCTGTTGCGCGCCTTGCTCCTCCGCGTGCCTCGAAAGGCTGAAAGATTATTTTAAAATAACCGTGCTTTTCTATAACCCGAACATCGAGGACGGCGAATACGAACGCCGCAAGCAAGAGCTGTGGCGGCTTATTGAGGAAACAGGCTGGGCGGACTTTATCGACTGCGACCACGACGAAAGCGAATTCTACTCTGCCGTGCAAGGGTTTGAAGACGCGGGCGAGCGCTCTTCCCGTTGCCTTAAATGCTTTGAGCTAAGGCTTGCAAAGACGAAAAAAGTCGCAGACGAAAACGGTTACGACTTCTTTACCACTACTCTTACCGTGAGTCCTTTGAAAAACGCGCTGGCGATAAACGAAATCGGCGCAAGGCTCGGCGGAGAAAAATGGCTTTATTCCGACTTTAAAAAACGGAACGGATATTTAAGAAGCACCGAGCTTTCAAAACAATACGGACTTTACAGGCAAAATTATTGCGGCTGCAAGTTTTCAAAACGCGAAAGAGATAAAAATAACTTGTAATACCCGCACGCAACTGCTATAATTAAATTGAGGTTTTTTATGGATATAAACAGGTACACGCCTTCGTACGGCGTTAAACATAAGCATATGATAAGGCTTTCGGACTACGACACGGAAGAAATTTTCGAGTTGCTTTACGCAACCAAGGCAATGAAGGCTAAGTTCGTCGCCCACGAGGACACGCGTATTTTGCAGGGCGTAACTGTTGCGCTGCTTTTCGGCGACACTTCGCTAAGAACGCGCTCCGCCTTGGAAATAGGCGTAAGACAGCTCGGCGGCGTCTGCGTAAACCTGCCCTATTCCGAAAAAGATATGAGGGCGGGCGAAAACATAAAAGATATAGTCAAAGTAATTTCCCGTTACGGCGTAGGCGCATTAGTCACGCGCGACATCAGCCAAAAGGAACTTGACGAGTTCTGCGCAGTATCGGAAATTTCCATAATCAACTCCCACAACGAAAACGGTATTCCGTTACAGACGATTTGCGACCTTTATACGATATGGGAAAAGCACAAGCGGCTCGAAGGACTAAAAATAGCGTACGTCGGCAAGGGCGCAAGCAACGCGGCGTCGCTTATTACGGGCGCTATAAAGTGCGGAATGGAAGTCGCCGTCGCCACACCCGAAAAGTACGGCATAAAAAAGAACATACTCGACACGGCAAGGCAGTACGGCAACATTACCGTAACCGAGAACCCTATCGAAGCTGTGAGAAACGCGGACGTGGTGTACACGGATAACTACAGCTACCATTCCTCAAGCTCGGATAAGGAGCTTGAGCTTCTCCAACCCTATCAGGTCAACAGCTCGCTTATGTCCTATGCGGCGCACAACGCGCAATTTATGCATTCGCTGCCCGCAAACCGCGGAATAGAGGTAACGCCCGAAATTATCGACGGCAAGAACAGCTTGGTTTTGGAACAGGGCGAAAACAAGCTGCACACGATAAAAGCGGCGCTTGCGCTTTTAATTTGAAATTATGAAACCGTCCGACGGCAATCGTCGGACGGTTATTTTTTTATAAGCTCCACAATCACGATTTCGGGACGGTTGAAAAGCCTTATCGGGCATTCGGAATTGCCGAGCCCGCGGGAAATTATCATTTTCGTCCTTCCCCGCTCGTGCACGCCAGAAGTCAGCTTCGGAAACATACCCTGCCCCGGCGCGTAAATTCCCTGCTTCGTGAAGGGTATGCGCCACTGTCCGCCGTGCGCGTGGCCGCAAAAAACAAAGTCATAACCGCACGATGCGTAATTATCTACGAACTGCGGCATATGCGCAAGCAGAATTTTAGCGCCCGACGTTTCGGGCGTGATTTTCTTTAAAACCCCGTTCTTTAAAGCCGTACAGTTAAGCCCGACCACCGTTAAGCCGCATATATTGCGGGGGCAATTGTCTAAAACGACTGCGCCCGCCTCCATTAAGTCCTTTCTGAAAAAGCGGTAGCCCTTGTTGCGCATTTCATGGTTGCCCGATACGTACAGAACGGGCGCAACCCCGCACAGCGCGGAAACAAGTTCAAGCGCAACGCGCTTATCCTTTTCCCTGTATTTATGGACAATATCGCCCGTAATCACTATAAAATCAGGCCTTTCCTTAACTATTTTTGCAATTAAGCGGGCGTTTCTGCGCCCGAACTCCTTGCCGTGCAAGTCCGACAGGTGAACTATTTTTACGCCCCTATCAACTTCCGCACGGAACGTGTGGCGCGTCACCTGCAACCAATTATTATTGCACCGAATAAACAGAAAAATAAGGGATAGACCCCCTAATATGCCCAAAATAAGCCACAGCCAAAGCATTTTTTAAACCCTTACTATAACCCTGAAAATACGTTTACCCATATCCTTAAAGCGTCTTTCGTGCTCGGTCTCAGCGTCGTCACCGTCGGGAGCGCGATAATCCTCACAGACGGAAATTACTTCAAAACCCGCTTCTTTAAAACCGTCAAGCGAAAACCTGTAAAAGTCCTCGTCGTCCGTCTTTTGCAGTATTAAACCGCCCCTTTTCAATAGCCCGCGGTAAATATTTAAAAAACGCGGGTGCGTAAGCCGCTGTTTTTTATAGCCTTCCTTGGGCAGCGGGTTGGAAAAGTTGAGGTAAATTCTTTCAATCGCGCCTTGTTCGATATATTTTGCAAGCACTTCCGCCGCGCAGTTTAAAAAATAGACGTTTTTCAAGCCTTCGTCTTTAACCCTTTCCAACGCCTCTATTAGCACGTTTGAAATCTTTTCGCAAGCGATGAAATTCACGTTCGGGAACTTCTTTGCCATTTCGCAAACGAATTTGCCTTTACCGCAACCTATTTCCAAATAAAGCGGGTTAGCGTTGCCGAAAACGTCGTTAAACGGCACATATTCGGGGGTCAACGACGCGCGTTGCATATTTTTATCGGTTAAATCGGCCATCTTCACTAAATCGCCGCACGCCGCCATTCTCTCTTCAAGGCGGCTTTTTTTATGCATTCTCATAGCTTTATTTTATCACACCCGCACGCCGTTTGCAACCTGTGCGTATCGGTTACAAAATAATTTAAACTTTATTTTTTTATTCTGCGTTTAACGTTACGAAAATTACTTATATATAAGCGTCGGGTGAAAATATAGTTTTAAGGCGCACGGTAAAAGCGTCGGGCGTCGCCTCTTTGGAGGAAAATTTGACTATAATAAAAATAATAGATACTTTCACCTTTTACGGCTTGGACGTGGCGCTAATTGCCGCTCTTACGGCTATGACGGTACAGATTTGCAAGATAACTTTTTTGAAAAACGCACAAAAAAAGCTTCTTACATTTCTCCCTTTTACCGTGGGCGTAATTTATTACGCGGCGTACGCCGCGCTGATAAACTGGAGTTTTTCCTATCTTCTTACCGAATACGTTTCCGTGCTCGAACACGGCGTTTCCGTGGGCTCCGCGGCTACGGTATTATACGTTTTGTACGAGCAATTCGTGCGCAATAAAAAGTCCGCGTCAGTATCCGAAGGAATAATTTCAACCCTAATCGACGGGTTCGTGCCGACGGACAAGATTGAAGCCGTTGCAAAGCAAATTGCCGAAGCTATCGAGCGGGACGTGACGGGCAACGGGGCTTTGCACGCCGCAGAAATTCTTTGCGAGAATTCGGAAGGAGAGCTTAGCGAACGCGACGTAGAGCTATTATCGAAGCTGATAATAGAAACCCTTGCGCACGTAAACGCCGCGAACAAGCAGTAAAAAATTAAGTCGGGATTATCCCGACTTAATTTTTTATCAGCTTACGCTGCTCACTTCCACTTCGAATTTAACGTCCATCCGCGTTAAAATGTCGTCCTTAAATGCCTCGTAATATTTATTGTTATACTTATAAAGCAATTCCTTTATTCCCAAAATATCGCAGTTCGTTTGTCTGCAAGTTTCAATTAAATCCGAAAATCTGGTTATAAGCGCATCTTCCGCGCCCTGTAAAACGGTATCGGACACTACGTCGTCGAAAACTATTTGATCGGGGTCAAGGTGCTTTCTTGCGCCGTTTATCTGCGCTTTGGACTTGAAGTTTACAGTAAGTTCAGGCATCCCTCCGTTCACTTTAAGTTTCACGCCGCTTTTGACGTTTTTCATTCCGACGGTGTAATGCACGCCGTCGGCGTCGCACGGAAGCACGGCAAGATGTATGTCGTTTTTAATTGCGGACAGCGCGAAGGACTGCCGTTCGTCCAAAACACCTTTAAATATTCCCTCGGAATATATTGCCGTCTTGCGCGCGGTAAACTCCACCGCTTCCCCCGAAGAACCGCCGCCTCCGCCCGACGCGCCCCCGCTGCTTTGGGAACCGCCGCTTTCTCCGCCGCCGCCCGCGGAACCGCTTCCGCTACTTCCCGACGAACCGTCCGAACCGCTTTGGTTACCGTCGGAACCGCCTACATTTTCACCGTTGCCGCCGTTTTCCGAAGTGCCTTGCTTGTTCGCTTCGACGTACGGCATATAACAAGCCGCACTCTTTGAATAGTTGGTCATTGCAATTTCTTTAAGGTTCATCGGGTTGGCGTTTGCAGACTTCTTTATTTCGTCCGATAACACTTTTATTATCGCTTCGCTCGTGCTGTCCTCTACGTCGGTTTTAAGCGCAAGCATATCCGCGGCTTTACCTTCGCACGCAGCAACAAGGGCGGTAAGCTCGGAAAAGTTTTTTCGGTAAAAGCACGCAAGCAGACTGAATAGCTCTCTTTCTTTACAGCTCTCTCCCACCAGAATCAAATCGCAAAACTGTAGTTTGGGATAAAATCCCGTCTTTGCATTAATTTCGTTCAGGGCGTCGGCAATTGTAAGCCCGCTGCCCTGCACCTGCGTATATTTGATATTTTCACCGCTTTGCGAAGGTTGCGGCACAACCAATTCACCCGTGACGATAACCTCTCCGCCCTCCATATCTATTCCCACCGCCGTAATTATTGCGGTTTTATGAATATCCACGAGACCGAAATCGTTTGTGAAAAACAGTCCTATAAGGACGAAAAAAATTATGAAGTAAATAAAGACCGACGCACGGCTGAAGTTCCACTTACTTTTCATCGGGTCCTCCTTTTAAACGTCCAGGCAAAGGCGGGAATAATTACCGTAAATACGATAAACGCTATCCACAGCCATGTGTGATACAAGTCGTATATGCTGTGATAGTAATGGTCAAACGCAATTAAAAGCGCCGCAAGCAGACCGTTTAAAATAAGCGAAAGTCCCGCCCTGTTGCTCCAACCCGTGCATTTTTCGGCAGTATATACCGCAAGCTGGATATTTAAAACCAATGCAAACAGCATAACCGTTTCCAAAATGTAAAGCATAATGAGGTCGATTCTGCCTATCGTCTGTATGGCGGAGAAAAATAGTGACGTTCTTGAAATCGCAAAGGTTCTTGAAAGGGTTAACCCGCCGTAAATCGCGTAGAACGTTGCGAGGAAGAACATTACTATCGCCGCGCCGACAGCGTAGGATACGGTGATTTTCGCCGCGTCGCCCTTTTTATATTTAAAGTGCCCCATAAACATAAGCATCCAAGCTGGTTCAACGAAGCGGAAAATAGTTCCGAGCGCTGTCTTAAAAACAGTTTCCGCAGGGGTTTTTAAGACCGGCAACAGGTTGTCCCACTGCGCTTCCACGCAAGACATAACGAAAATTACGAACATCGTAATTACGAATATGGGCATACAAATATCCGCGCACCTGCCTATATTTTCAAATCTTTTGCTTCCGGCGTAAATCGCGAAAATGAATACGGGCAAAAATACGAGAAGCGACGGCACCGTATCGTAGAAGATGGTGTGCACGTACAGTTCATGTTCAAATATGGGCAAAAGCGCGGCAAGCAGGAAAAACGCCGTAAAAAAGCCGAAAACTATACGCGCGCCTATATTGCCTATTCTATCCTTCAACAGTTCAAAAAAGGTCTTATCCGTGCGCGAACATAAAAACGCCACACCCCAAACTATGAGTCCTTGAACCGCAAAATCAATGAGCGCGGGAAAAATCAGATCCCTATCGCAATAAAAGCTTGCCGTAGTAGGATATGAAAGCAACTTGCTTACGACAGTATAAGCAATCATAATAAAACAAATTTGTCTAACGCTTATTTTTGTTGTCATTCTTTTTGAGTCTCACTTTTTCTTTTACTTTAAACGACTTAGGGCGGGTATCAAGCGTGTACATATTTGCCTTTACAAAGCTGTCGTACAAATCGCTTCTCACTAAGGGCGCAAACGGAGTTACCAGCGGCACGCCGTAAGACTGCTCGGATACGAGGTAACAGATGAGATACGCTGACAGAATCACCACGCCGAATGGACCTACGCTTCCCGCTGTGATAAGGCACATCCAGCGCAACATCGTGGTCGTTTCGATATTGTTCGGCACTGTATACAGGCATATAGCCGAAAACGCGATAATAATTATCGCCGGTGTGGAAATAACGCCTGCTTTGACCGCCGTATCGCCGAGGACTAACGCGCCCACTACGGACAACGCAAGCCCTACGTATTTGGGCATTCGTATCGAAGCTTCGTTTAAGACTTCCAAAACGAACAGCGTCAAAAACATTTCTATACTCGGCGACAGCGCCAAGCCGGAAACCGAGCTTGAAATTTTTAAAAGAAGCTGGAAAGGTATAATCTGTATCTTGAAAAGCTGCGCGGAGATGTACAGCGCGGGCAGGAAAATTCCCAGCAAAACGGATAAAAGCCGCAATATCCTGAGCGTTGTCGAACGGTAGGAATTTATATAGTAATCCTCCACCGACTGAAAATCCTCGACCACCATATAGGGAACCGTAAGGCATATAGGCGACCCGTCAACGACTATACCCACCCTGCCTTCGCATACTTTTGCGCAGAATATATCGGGCTTTTCAGCAATGCCGTAACGCTTGAAAAGTGAGCGCGGTCTCTTGGTTATAAACTGGGAAACGTACGAAGAATCGGGTATTATGTCTATCTTATTCTCCATAATTTCCTTTTCGATTTTCTCAGGCAAACCCTTGGGACAGACCCCTTCGATATAGATTATGGAAACCGCCGTGTCCGACTTTTCGCCCACGAAAACGGTTTTTACCTGCAATTTCTCAGTCTTTATACGTTTTCTTATGAGCCCTAAATTTATTTTTATATCTTCGATAAAGCCTTCGCGCGGACCGTGCACCGCAACCTGCGTAGGCGGCTCCACAACGGCGCGCATGGGCGGGCTTTTTACCCCCGCGATTATAAAGTCCTTTTCGCCGTCGATAAAGACGACGGCGTTGCCGTTTAAAATTTCCTTTATCGCGTCCTTAATTTTATTGCCGTCCTTGAGCTCGGGCGAAGCAAGCAAAAGCTTTATATCCTCGAACCCGTCGTCCTCCTTAGCGTCGCGCAAGGGCTTTACTACGAGTTCGCCGATAAGCTCTTTGTTGACAATCCCGTCGGCGAAGATTGCGGCAAACTTCTTCCCGCTATCGGACTTAAACTCGAAAACGAGGATATCCTCGCTTGTAAGCGCGTCCTTTACGGATTTAATGTTTTTTTCCAACGTAACCATATTCTTATAATTTGTAAGTTTAAAAAAATAATTCAGCCGCCTCTGCGACTGTATATAATTGCGCGCACACGCTTTTTTATTTCAAAAATTTTAAAAAAAATTTGTCACAAAACGCTTGACAAGGCATACTATGCAATGTATAGTATTAGACAAAGCAGGGTATTTCTGATAATTCACGGGAAAAGATTTGCGCAAAATAGCAAAGTTTTTTCGTGAGGGAGTTTTATGGATAGTCAGTTGAAAAAGGGAATATTGGACGTATGCGTACTCTATGCTGTAAGCAAGGGGGAAAGCTACGGCTATAAAATAATAAGCGACTTAGAGGGCATAATAGAAATATCCGAAAGCACCCTCTACCCAATTTTAAAACGGCTTGAAGCGGGCGGGTTTGTGACGACGCGCACGGCGGAGTACAGCGGCAGGCTTAGAAGATACTATAAAATAACGAGCTTAGGGCTTAAAAAACTCGTAAGCGGCAGAGAAGATTTTCTTGAAATCAACACTATCTACAGAAAGATGTTCGGAGGAAGAATATGAAATATAACGAATGGCGCGACGAACTGAAAAGCAACCTTCTGTGCGTTTCCGAAACGGAAAGACGGCGTGTTTTGGACTATTACGCCGAAGCTTACGCCGACAGACGCGACGCAGGCTATACCGAGCGTGAGATAATAGACGAGTTCGGCGCCCCCTACGACGCCGCACAGAGAATTTTATCCGAAAACACCGACTACGGCGATACTCCTCTTTACGAGCCTCCTCGCTGGGACGGACGGCGCGAAGAACGCGAACGCAAAAAGATAAGCCGCGACGAGGAACGCGAGCAACGCGAAGAACGGCAGCGCGAGGAGCGTGAACGCAGAGAAGCAAACCGCAGTTACGGCAGCAACAGCTTATACGGCAATTACGCAGGAGTCAACGCCGCGCCCGCAAAGACGCGCGGAGACTATACCTGGGTTTTCGTACTGCTGTGCATCGTATTTGCAATACCCATTTTTATAGTGGTTATGGGAATGGTAGGAATAACCGTGGGCTTTTGCGTAGCGCCGATTATAGCGCTCGTATCAGGCGTTGCAACGATAGGCGTTGGCGTTGGCGCACTGTTCATAGACGCTGCGCAGGGCGCAATGTCCATAGGAACGGGACTTGTAATTTTCGGCGTAAGCTTAATTATTATGCCTCTCTGCTTCCAACTCGTGAAGTGGATGTGGAAGCTCTTCAATATGTTCTTTGCCTGGCTTAGAAAACTATTCAGCGGAAAGGAGAAAACGAAATGAAAGGAGTCGTTAAAATGATAATTGCAGGGGCTGTAATACTCGGCATCGGCATAGCCGTACTTCTGCTCGCTCTGGGGCTGAACGGCTGGACTTTTTCTCCTAACTTTACCACGGAGGAGTTTACCTCCACCGAGGAAAACGAAGCGCTTAACGTGCAGTTGGCTGCGGGAAGGTTAAAGATTGAGTATCACGACGAAGATAATATAAAGATTACCTATCCCGTTGCAAAGGGCTACGAAACGACCGTTACGGAAAGCGACGGAACGCTTTTAATCGAAGGCAACCGACACAAATGGTACGTCTTTTCCTGGGGCGTAACCTTCCCCGAAACGGTCATAAAAATACCCGCGGGCAAAATTAAAGAGATATCCGTTTCCCTTAACGCGGGAACGGTGGAAATTCCCGACGGCGATTTTACAAAGGTTACGCTTAAATTAAACGCGGGAACGGTTAACGCGGGCAATATCTCAGGCGCAGAACTTTTCAACGTCGAACTGAACGCAGGCACGGTAAACGCCGAAGCGGTAAACGGAAATAAGCTCGTTTGTCACGTAAACGCGGGAACGGCTAACCTTAAAAAGCTTGACTGCGCCGAGACCGAAGTCAAGGTGAACGCGGGAACGGCCAACCTGAACTTTACGGGTGCAAAATCCGACTACACTGCAACGGTTAACGTATCTGCGGGAAGCTGCAACGGAATTTCAACGCAGACGGGCGGCGACAGAAGTTTAACCGTTAAAGTCAGCGCGGGAAGCTGCAACGTAAGCTTCGCAGGTTGACAATCACCTATAAAAAATGTTAAAATACAGCCGTAATAAACGGCTGTATTTTTTTGCGGTGACACTAATGAAATTCGATTACGACGCAACTTATTTCAACCCCAAACAGGTTTTGGACTGCGGGCAGACATTTCGCTTTACCCCCTTTAAAGAGGGCTACTTCGTCGTGTCTGCGGACAAGGCTTGCTATATTTATACCGACGGCGTTCAGACGGTGGTGGAAAGCGACGACGGCAATTATTTCTATAACTACTTCGATTTGGGACGCGACTATTCCAAAATTATCGCCCGCGCAAAATCGCACGATATCCCCTTGCTTTCGCGCAGTGCTGAGGAATTGAAGGGCTTACGCCTTTTAAACCAGAATTACGAGGAAATGCTGTATTCCTTTATTATTTCGCAGAACAATAACATACCCCGCATGAAGGGGATAATTTCCCGCATATGCGCGGGCTTGGGCGAAAAAAAGGAGTTTGCGGGCAGGGAATACTATTCTTTCCCCACTACCGAAAAGCTCGCTGGCGCAGGCAGGGAATTTTTTAAAAACGCAGGCTGCGGCTACCGCGACGTTTTTCTTGCAGAAACATCTTCACGCGTTTTAAAAGAGGGAATTTCACACCTTCTCCTCCTTTCCTCGGCAGAGCTTAAACGGGAGCTTTTAACCTATAAGGGCATTGGCGCGAAGGTTGCGGACTGCGTTGCGCTGTTCGGGTTCGGCAAGCGCGACTCCTTCCCTGTCGACGTGTGGATTGAAAAAATTTATAAAGAAGATTTCGGCGGAACGCTGACCGACAGAAAAAAGATAAACGAATACTTCTGCTCCCTCTTCGGCGAGGATTCGGGCTATATACAACAGTATCTTTTTTACGGCAAAAGGACGTTTAAAGATTAGTCGTTGAAATATATAGAAGCACAAAACGCAGAGAAGCAAAAGCGAGCAGGCGGACGCGGCTTTGTCGACGGGAGCGTACACAGAAGCACATGACCGAGGCAAAACGCAAGCCCAGCGTACTATCGCGCAGCTTATATGCGTTTTATTTTTAAAAAAAGGGCGATAATTATTATATGCCTGATTACTTTTCGCATATAATTATCGCCGAAAAAATCCTTGAAAGGCTTGACGGCGCGTATAAAAAAAAGATAACGTCAACTAGCCTGTACTACGTAGGCGCGCAGGGCGGCGACGTTTTTTTCGCCTATAACTTCAAATTTTCAAAGACGAACTTAGGGCGCGCCTTGCACAAGTTGAGCGCGGAAGAAGTGTTTTCAAAGCTTATGCTAGGCAACCCCTCTTACGCGGCAGGGTATGCAACTCACTACGCGCTTGACGCCACGATGCACCCTGCGGTTTATGCGTACGAGGCGGCGCACTCTTCTCCGCTCGCCCACCAGAAAATGGAGAGCGACTTGGGACTGTATATAAGCAAATTTTACGGCGTGCGCCGAAGAATTTTACCGCAGGACTGCGTGTTATCCTGCACCGGCGCGGTCTACGACAGCATAAAGCTTTTAGCACCCGCAGTAACCGTGACGGGCGTAGAACGCTGTTTAAAACGGCACTTCAACTACACGCGATATATCTTCAAAACCAAAAAGCAAGCATACAAGTGCAACTTCGATTTTGCTTCGCTTGCGGGCAATATCGAAGACGCTATAGATTTAGGCGTTAAAGCCGTGCAATGCGTGCTTGACAAAAACGTGGATGCAGAGATTTTTAGTAAAGAGTTTTTACAACGCTAAATAAAAATCTCAATCGATATAAAACGCATAACGCCGCTTGTATGCGTTTTACTCCAAGATTTTATCGTATATGCTACGCGTCAAAAGTTTTTCATACAACTCGTCCTCGGTGATTTCATCGAGGAATTTTTCGTTATAAAGCTGCAAAATAAGATAACGGCTTGAATCCACGAAGCGCAAGGCGTCTTTAAAGGTTGCGTTTTCATCTAAAATGACGTAGCGTATCTCCAGCCCCTTTTTCTTCTTTTTCGAAGCAAAATTTATTTTAACGGCGGGCGGGCTTTTGGTCAGAGCCGAACATAAAAGGAGCGCCGCCACCGTAAGAAGAGTTATATTTCTTATTGCGAAAATAAATATAAAAACAAGCGCTACGACGACTGAAATATTCGTTATGCGCAGCGCTAAATTCAGCGCTTTGGTCTTTTTCAGAAAGCTGCCCAAAACGCACTTTACCACCCTTCCGCCGTCCAGAGGATACGCGGGCAACAGGTTCAGAACGAGCATACCCGCGCTTGCGTAAAAAATCAAATCGGTATACGCGTAGGTTTCGGGAAAAAACCACCATAGCCCCGCAACGCCCACGCAAAGAATAAAGTTGACGAGCGGACCCGCCAAGGATAGCTTCACCTCGTCCGATGGCGAAATCCCCTCTATATCGCATACCGCCGCCGCGCCGAAGGGCATAAGGCTTATCTTCTTGCACTCGAAGCCCAGACGCGCCGCGCAAAATATATGACCGCACTCGTGCAGGAGTGCGGTCAATGCGCATATAATGAATATCGGCAAACCGCCGAAAAGCGCGGACAGAAGTCCTACCGCCAGAAACAACGGGTGAATTGTTATCTTCACGAGTTCCAGACGGGCACTACACCCGAAAGAGTATAGCAATTTAAAAGCGTACCGTTATCGTACATGGATACCTGCACTTCCTGTTCTCCCTCGGAGTATGCAAATGGAATGTTGGCCTGAACGGAAGTACCTTTTGCAGAGTAAACGTCGGTAAGTCCCGTAATCACGCTCGTAAACGTTGAGGTGTGCGCAATTTCAACCGTGAACGTTTCGCCGTTCTTGGTTACGGAAGCGATTTTACCGGCGCAAACGGGGTACACGCTGCCCTTAGCCGTAAAGGAAAGAACGCCGCTTTCGGAAACGCTAACCACCGCGTCGGATTTTTCGCTTACGACGGACGATAACGTAATCTCGTTATACGTGGGCTCGGGCTCGGGCTTTTGCCCGTTGCCCGTAAGCGTACCCAGAAAGGTATTAATTGCACTGTTGGGCATAAATATATTCGTAAGGAAAATTGCTGCGGCAAGTACGCAAACTGCGACGAGCTCGGTTAAAATTATCTTGCTGCCCTTGTCCTTTCCGAAAAATTTACTCTTCTTTTCGGGCTTTGCGGGTTCGGATAAATCCTCCGTATAGGTATACGCGCCGACGCGCTCGTTCACACTGTCGACGACGAGGTCCTTCAAATCGTCCGCCGCGGGCGCCTCCTGCTGCTTTTCCTTAGGCGCAAAAAATGGTTTGTGCTTGAAAATGCTCTTCTTCTTTACTACGTTCACGGTGCTAACGGGTATTTCAAGCATCTCGGCATAGTCTAATTCTTCGTTCATACTTTCCTCCGAAAACTTTTATCTACCTTAGCTTATGCCGCCCCGTATTAAGTTAGAACAAAATTTTTCTATGCTGCATATAATGAACGCCCGCGGGTTCGTTCCCCGCGGGCGCAAAGCGTATTATTTAATTTTGTAAAGCTCGTCCGAAAGGCGGGCGAAGGCTTCGGGGGAAAGGGTTTCGCCCCGCGCTTTCAAGTCGATTCCGCAGTTTAAAAGCAGGCTTTGCGCCGCTTCCCTTGAAAGCTTGAACGCATTCACAAGATTGTTTTCAAGCGTCTTTCTCCGTGCAAGAAACGCCGCGTGTACTACTTTTTTATAAAGCTCTTCGTCCTTGACGGCAATACGCCCGTCCTCGATTGTCAGCTTTACCACCGCGCTGTCGACGTTGGGTCGGGGCGTAAACATAGTCCGCGGCACTCTTTTTACTATTTCCGCATTTGCCCTGAGCGCGATAATCGCGGTTATCGCGCCGTACTCGGGGGTATTTTCTTTTGCGCAAAACCGCTCCGCTACCTCTTCCTGAACCATTACGGTCAAGCTTTTGCAGGATTTGCCCTCTTCCAAAAGCTTGCAGATAAGCGGCGTGGTTACGTAATAAGGCAGGTTTGCGACCACGCGGTATGCGCCTATTTTCTTTTCAAGCTCCGCAAGATTAACCTTTAAAAAATCCTTGAACACGACCTCCGCGTTATCAACGCCAGCAAGTGTGCGCGCAAGCACGGACTTTAAAGAAGCGTCCACCTCAAAAGCAACGACCCTTTTAGCGCGTTCCGCAATGGCGCGCGTAAGCGTTCCCGCGCCGCAACCTATCTCTAAAACGGCGTCGTCCTCGTCCACGCCCGCGCAGGCAACTATCGAGGACAGCAGGTTTTTGTCGGTTATAAAGTTCTGCCCGAACTTCTTTTTAAAGCTGAACCCGCACTCCGAAAGCACGGATTTCAAATCGTTTTCCATATTTTAGCCGACCTTAAAAAGTATAAAGATATTATATCAACCCAAACTGATTTTGTAAACGGTTTTACCACCTTTACGACACCTAAGAGGAAGAAGCCCCTGCGCGGTTATGCGCAGGGGCTTTGACTTTTATACTACAAATTTTATTTATTATTCTGCGCAAATTAAATTTCGTGATTTCGTGTTACGCGGTTTATCAATTCAGTTTTTTAAACAGCGTATGCGCATTCGTCCATATAATATCCGCGCACTCCTCCGCTCCAACGCCGTGAAGCTCCGCGATATTCGCGGCGATTTCGGGAATACTTTCGGGAGTGTTCGGGAACTGCCCCGCCCGCGACGACGGCGGCATATACGGGCTGTCCGTTTCGGTTAATAGCCTTGTAAGCCCCAAAACGGAAATACATCTTCTCGCCTTTTTGCTACCCGAATAGGTGCTCGTTCCGCCGAAAGAGAAGTACGCCCCCGCCTTTTCAAGCTCCGTCGCCATTTCTACGGAATGTGAATAACAGTGCAGCAAAAACCCGTTTTTTAAAAGGCTTAAATTATCCTTTAAAATTCCGAACATATCCTCCGCGCTGTTACGGGAATGAATTTCAACGGGTAATGCGAGCTTATCTGCAAGCTTTAATTGCGCGATAAAGGCTTCCCTTTGCAGAAGCTTGTCCGTATCGGGATAGTGATAATCAAGCCCGATCTCCCCGATTGCAACGCACTTTTCGTGTCGGGCAAGCTCGGCTATTTTTTCAAGGTCGGCTTCTTTATAATCTCTAAGCTCGGTCGGGTGAAAGCCCGCCGTAAAATAACAGCCCTCGTACCTCTCCGCAATCTCCTTGACGGCAACGCTCGTGGGCAAATCCACCCCGCAGGTTATAACCTTTTCCACCCCGCAAGCCCGCTGTCTTATAAACAACTCGTCAAGATCTTCGAAGTGCCTGCCGTCCAAGTGACAGTGAACGTCGATAAATCTCACGACAACAGGCTCCCGTCGGGCACGTCCTTTTCGGGCGTAACTATCGAAAGCGTTCCGTCGGGCGCTTCGGCGCAGATAATCATTCCCTCGCTCAAAAGCCCTTTCATTTCACGCGGGGGAAGGTTGCAAACGACAATTACGCGCTTGCCGACCATTTCTTCCGCCGTGTAGTGTTTGGCTATTCCCGAAAGTACGGAAATACGTTTATTGCCGAGGCTAACAGTTTCGTGCAAAAGCTTGCTCTTTTTGACGGCTTCGCACTCAACCACCGTGCCGACGCGCATCTCTATCTTCGCAAAATCGTCTATCGTAATTTCTTCCTTTTCGTTTACTTCCACGGGCGCCGCCTCCATTCTCTGTTTCTCCTCAATCTTTTCAATCACGGGTTTTATATCCGCGAAGTTAAGCCTTTCAAAAAGCGTTGAAGGCTCTGCCGTTACCTCGTATTCTTTCCTGCAACCGCTTGCGCCAACCGTCCTAGCGACCGCGCCTATTTCCTTTAAAATCTTTTCGGCGGTTTCGGGCATAAACGGCTTTAAAATATTTGCGCCTATATCCAACGAAAGCAACAGGTTGTATAAAACCTCCGAAAGCCTGTCCGCCTTCTTTCCGTCCTTTGCAAGTAGCCAAGGTGCGGTTTCGTCGATATATTTGTTTGCGCGGCGGAACAGCGTCCACAGGCAGTCAAGCGCGTCCGCAACCTTGTACTCCGCCATTTTAGCGGCAACCTTGCCATACACCCCACGGATAACTGCCTCGAAGTCCTTATCTATGTCCTCTTCCGCGCCCGTCTTTTTGGCAACGCCGTTAAAGTATTTATTCGTCATTGCGACGGTGCGCTTTACGAGGTTGCCCAAAACGTTCGCAAGGTCGGAATTTATTCTCTCGGTCATAAGCTCCCACGTAATAACGCCGTCGTCTGCGTAGGGCATTTCGTGCAAAACGCAGTATCTTACCGCGTCGACGCCGAAAATATCCGCCATATCGTCGGCGTACATAACGTTACCCTTGGACTTGGACATCTTGTCCCCGCCCTGCAACAGCCACGGGTGTCCCAAAACGGACTTGGGCAACTCCTCGCCCAGCGCCATTAAGAAAATCGGCCAGTAAATGGTGTGGAAGCGCACTATATCCTTGCCGATAACGTGCACGTCTGCGGGCCAAAGCTTCTTGAATTGCTCCGAAGACCCCTCGGGTTTATAGCCTACGCCCGTTATATAGTTGGTGAGCGCGTCCAGCCAGACGTAAACGACGTGGCGGCTGTCGAACTCTACGGGTACGCCCCACTTAAACGTTGAGCGCGACACGCACAAATCCTGAATTTTGGTTTTTAAAGTGCCGTTCTCGCAAGCAGCTAAAAGCTCCTTATCGCTTTTGCCTATAAATTCGTCCGCCAAAAGAAAGTTGTTCATCATCTCATTTTTGCGGGATACGGGCTGAATAAATTCGGAATGCGTGACTATATGCTTGACGAGCCTGTCCGCATACTTGCCCATTTTGAAGAAATAAGCTTCCTCCTTGGCGGGCTTCACTTCCCTGCCGCAGTCGGGGCACTTGCCGTCTACAAGCTGGCTTTCCGTCCAGAAGCTTTCGCAAGGGGTACAGTACAAGCCCTCGTACGCGCCCTTGTAAATATCGCCCTGATTATAGAGCTTAGTGAAAATCTTTTTAACCGCTTCCTCGTGATAGCCGTCCGTGGTACGTATGAACTTGTCGTACGACACGTTCATAATGTCCCATATCCTCTTTATCTCGGCGGCTACCCCGTCTACGAACTGCTTGGGGGTTACGCCCTTTGCGGCGGCTTTCTGTTCAACCTTCAAGCCGTGCTCGTCCGTGCCCGTCATAAAGAAAACGTCGTAGCCCTGCATACGCTTAAAACGGCAGATTGCGTCCGAAAAAATCGCCTCGTAAGTATTGCCGATATGCGGCTTGCCCGAAGTATAGGTTATCGCGGTAGTAAGATAAAATTTTTCTTTCATAAAAACCTCCCCACAAAACTTCATTTTGGGTTGCGCCGTTAATTTCCTTTATTTACCCTTGGATTTTAACATAAAACGCCGTTAAAGTAAATAAAATTAATCTATGAATGCAATTTTTACGGCGGTTTTTCTGTTATCGCTAGTCGTCATAACAATAGTTGCGCCGGACAAGCTGTTATCCACGCTTTTGGGCGGCGGGGAAAAGGCGGCGGCCACCGCGCTTACTTTGTTCTGCATATACGCCGTGTGGATGGGGCTTTCGCGCCTTGCGGAAAAAAGCGGGTTTTCAAGACTTGCGGCTAATGGCTTGAAGCCACTTTCGCGCAGGATTTTTAAAACGGACAACGAAGCCGCGCTTGAAAACGTTGCAATGAATTTATCCTGTAATCTTTTAGGCATAGGCGGGGCGGCTACCCCCTACGCCGTTAAAGCGATAGACGAGTTGGAAAAGGATAAAAACGAATTTGCGCAAAAGCTTTTGTTCGTCATAAACGCGACGTCTATCCAACTTATTCCATCCACCGTCATCGCCCTGCGCACCTCTGCGGGCAGCGGCGCCGCCTTCGATATTTTTCTGCCGTCTTTAATATGCACCGTCGTCTCCACCGCCGTCGCCGTCGTTTTATTTTTATTATTCGGTAAACTAAGCAAAAAGCGCAAAAAAAAGGCGGGCAGCTAATGGTTTATATCATTCCCGCGGTATTTATAACGGTGTTCGGCTTTGCCCTATACAAAAAGGTGAAAATCTACGACGAGTTTTCCGCCGGCGTAAAGGAAGCCGTGCGGTTCACCGTTTCGCTTATACCATGCCTTGCCGCAATCTTTATGATGTGCGAAGCATTTGAAGCTTCGGGGCTTGCGGACGCGCTAACCAAGCTTTTATCCCCCGTATTCGGGTTTTTAGGAATACCGCCCGAGCTTACGAAGTTGGTTTTAATAAAGCCCTTTTCGGGAAGCGGTTCTATCGCGTACCTGAACGAAATAATAAAAAACTACGGCGCGGACAGCTATATAACGAGGTGCGCGTGCGTGTGCTTCGGCTCGTCCGAAACGGTGTTTTACATATCCGCAGTTTACTTCGCAAAAACCAAATCAAAAAAACTGTTCGTACCCATCCTTGCCGTGCTTATAGGCACCCTCGCCTCAACCGTAGTCGCCTGCCTTTTATGCAGGGTAATGTAAACCGCCGCCCGCAGGTTATCCGCGGGCGGCGGTTTATATGTAAATCTTTAAAATACCGCAACGACCGCGCCGCCGTAACGGGTTTGTATGAAATTCTTAACGTCGTCGGATAAAAGCGCTTCAACCAACGCCTTTATCTTAGGGCTTTCCTCGTTGCCCGCTTTAACTGCGAGCACGTTTACGTACTGCCTTACCGCATCGTCCGTCTTATCCTCGGAAGCAATTGCGTCTGCAATTTTCAGGCTGTTCTGCAACGCATAATTTCCGTTAACGACGCCTACCGCCAAATCGGGAAGGGATTTTGCGACCTGCGCCGCTTCCAGCTCAACTATATACAGATTTTTGGGATTGGAAACGATATCGAGCTTAGTCGCATTTGACGATACGACGTCGGTTTTTAGGGTTATAAGTCCCTCCTTTTCAAGAAGTTTCAGGGCGCGCGCTTCGTTAGTGCCGTCGTTCGGGATACCTATCTTTGCTCCGTTGGGCAAAGCGCTTAAATCACCGCCCGTAAACTTGCCGCCTTTGTACGCCGCAAACGGTTCGTAATGCACCTGCGCGACGGCGTTCAGATGCGTGCCGCGCTGAGCGTTAAAGTCCTCTAAATACAGGTTATGCTGAAAGTAATTTGCGTCCGCCTCGCCCTGTCCCACAACCAAGTTAGGCTGAACGTAATCGGTGAACTCTATTACTTCGAGAGTGTATCCCTTATCCGCAAGCGCGGGCTTTACCACTTCCGTCAATATCTCGGCGTGCGGGGTTATGCTCGCCGCAACCTTTATCACGCTGTCGCCGTCGTTGCAGGCGGCAAAAGCCGCAGCGCCTGCCGCAATAGAAACCGCAAGCGCCGAAGCCGTTAAAATCTTAAAAAACTTTTTCATAATTATTTCTCCTTCGCCCATTTAAGGAGGGCTGACCTCTATTAATTATTTTGAATTTTTTCTGCGTTTGTCCTTGAACCGCGCCAGCCACAGCCCGCCCTCCTGAAAGAGCTGGACTATGACCACTATCACCGCCACGGACACGAACATCACCGTTTGATTGTTGTTGTAATAACCGTACTTAATTGCAATTTGCCCAAGCCCTCCGCCGCCGCAGAAGCCCGCCATCGCCGAATAACCGACCACAGTTACGAACGCGATTACAGAGTTTGACAATAATGAGGGGAGCGCTTCAGGGATTACCGCCTTATAAATAATTTTAGCCGTAGGCGTTCCGCAGGCAAGCGCAGCTTCTATAACGCCGCCGTCGACTTCCTTTAAAGAGGTTTCTGTAAGCCTTGCAATGAAGGGCGCAGCCGCTATCGTCAGCGGAACTATGCTCGCCGTAGCGCCTATGGAAGTTCCTGCAACCAACCGCGTAAACGGTATAACCAACACGAAAAGAATTAAAAAAGGCACGCTTCTTAAAATATTGATTATTATTCCGAGCGTTTTATTGACGATAAGGTTTTTCTTCAAGCCGTTCTTATCTGTTATTGCAAGAACCACGCCCAGCGGCAACCCCACGGCGTAAGCAAGCAAAGTTGAAAGAACCGAAACGTAAAGCGTGTCCCACAGCCCCTTTCCGATTTCCTGCCAAATTAAATCCGTCATAAATCTTCTCCTTCAAAAGCCAAAAGTCTTTTAGTTGCCGCGGTTTGCGGGTTTGAAAACACTTCTTCCACCGCGCCCGTTTCACACAGCTTGCCGCCGTCTATCACCGCCACGCGCGCACAGGCGTTTTTGATAACGCTGAGCTGATGGGCGATAATTACAACGGTTATTCCGCGCGTTTCGTTTATGCTTTTTAAAAGCTTTAAAATCTGTGCGGAAGTTTCCGCGTCAAGCGCGCTTGTCGCTTCGTCACAGAGAAGAATTTCGGGGTCGTTTGCAAGGGCGCGCGCAATTGCAACGCGTTGTTTCTGCCCGCCAGAAAGTTGCGCGGGATAAGCTTTCAGTTTGTCGCCCAAGCCCATTTCTTTTAAAAGTTCTTCAGCTTTTTTTGCCGCGTCTTTCCTCTTTACGCCCGCAACTTCCAACGGAAAAGCAACGTTTTTCAAAACTGTTTTTTGTTGCAACAGGTTAAAACCTTGGAAAATCATCCCTATCTTGCGTCTTAGCTTCAAAAGGTCGGCGGTTTTCAATCCGTTAACGTTCTTGCCCAAAACCGTAACGTTGCCGCTGTCAGGCGTTTCCAAAGCGTTTATACAGCGCACCAACGTTGACTTCCCCGCGCCCGAAAAACCTATAACTCCTACTATTTCGCCGCGGTATACGGTTAAATTCACGTCGGAAAGCGCACAAACTTCGTCGTTTTTTGATTTATATAATTTGTTTACTCCGCTGAGTTTTATAATTTCTTCCATACCGTGCTCCTGAAAAATTTTTATCAAATCAACCGCATTCGTCCCATTCTTAAACCGAAAATAATCATAGCAGCTCTCCTCAAAAATTAACCCGTATGCGGAAGCACACGGGTTAAAGACATATTTAAGCAATAAAAAAACCCGTATGCTATTGCACACAGGTCGTATAAAATTTAATGCGAAAACCTGTGCAACGTTATTTTACGTTACACATATACATCACTTCATTGCGTTTTACGAACGAGCAATTAAGCATAGGTTTTCTCCTTTATTGGTTACAATATAAATCAAAATTATAGGATTGTCAAGCATATTTTCAATCCGTTTTTAAAATATTTCAGCTCGCTAGCTGCACGAAATCCATACACCCCTCTGAAAACCGAAAAGGGCGCAGTCTCGCTTTTTAACGCAGTAACGCGCCGCTTATATGCGCTTTAAAATCAGAAACGGCGCAAACCGGAGTTTGCGCCGCCTCTATATGATAAGGGGGAAAATGATGAGCTATTTAAGTAAACTTATCGTTTACAATTCCATTATATACAAAAAATTTAAAATGTAAAACCGTATTATGAAATTTTTTTAAAGCTATTCTTAATTAAAATTACAAAACAATTTTTGTTATTTTCTCACAAAAACAGCTTTATCGACCTTTTTTTCAGTTCTTTCTTATCTTTTGAACTGCAGATTTAAGCAAGTCAACCGCCAAATCAATCTCTTCTTCGGTGTTGTGTTTTCCAAACGAAAACCTTATCGCGCCCTTTGCCTGCGACAGGCGGCAGCCCATAGCCGTCAAGGTATCTGACGGTGCAACCGCGCCTGCGGAGCAAGCCGCGCCCGTTGAAACGCATACCCCGTTTAAATCAAGAAGAACCAAAAGGTTTGCCCCGTCGCAACCGTCGAACGAAATATTCGCAATCGACGGCAAGGTTTTGTCCAACGCTCCGTTAAGGCTCGTGCCCTCGATTTCCGTAAGAACGCGGGTGACGAACTTGTGTCTGAGACCGTTGATTTGCGCGTTCACATTTTCGCGCGACAGGCACGACTTTTCGTAAGCTGCCGCCATACCCACTATTGCGGCGGTATTGACCGTGCCGCCGCGGAAGCCGTGTTCCTGCATTCCGCCCGAAATAAGGCGGAAAACCTTGCTGCCTTTCTTTATGACCAGCACTCCCGTGCCCTTAGGACCGTAAAACTTGTGCGCGGAGAAACCGAGCGCGTCTGCGTGTTCGTACGGCAACCGTGCGTATCCTGCGGACTGAACGCAGTCCGTATAGAAAAAAATACCCCTATCGCGGCAAATTTTACCTATTTCTTCAACGGGCTGAATAACTCCCGTTTCGTTATTAGCCGCCATAACCGAGCAAAATATCGTATCTTCCCGCAAAGCATTTGCAATACTTTCAGCGCTGACGGCACCGTCGTTTTCGGGGGGGACGAGCGTCACGTCAAACCCGAGTTTTTTCATATCCGCCGCGCTTTCCGCAAGCGAAGCGTGTTCGATTGCCGACAGAACGAGGTGTCCCTTTTTATGTATGGCGCACACGCCTTTAAGCGCGGTGTTGCCCGCCTCCGTTCCGCCTGAAACGAAGTATACTTCTTCGGGTGTACAGCCTATGTATTTTGCGATTTTGTCGCGCGCGGCAACTAAAGCATTTGCGCAAGCTCTGCCAGCCGAGTGCTGGGACTGCGCGTTGCCGTAATATTCCGTTAAATACGGCTTCATTTCCGCCAGAACTTCATCGTCCAGCCGTGTTGACGCGGCGTTGTCAAGATATATCATTTTTTACAAAAATCTCCGATATGCTTTCCACAAAATTTAATTCCGATTTTCTTTCTTCAAGCTTGCGTCCGAGCTTCGTCGCCGAATTTTTCTCGTTAAGTTTCAGAACGTTGGCGTTTTTCCAAAGTATTTTGGCAACGATTACAGTTGCAACGAAGAACGCGCCCGCAAGCGAAACAAAGACGATAAACAGGGGTATATTGCCCCCGTCTTTCACTGCGGTCAAGTGTGTGCCGAAATAAATTGCAAGCGCGGCAAACACGATAAGCGGCACAGTCGTTGCCGCGAACGCTATTGCGGATATATTGCGCTTTCTCGCAAATACCGTCCGCCTTTCGCCCTTCTTTTCCTCGTTTTCCATATCGAGCGATTTAACTTCCTCTTTAAGCTCTTCCGATTTTACTTTCAAAGCGGGAATTGCAAAAGCAAGCTTTTCCACGGTTTCTTTTGCAGTAAAGCTTTTAACGCCGTCCGCAGCCGCCAAGCCATCTTCCGCATTTGAAAAATCGGTAAAATCGTGCGTGAGCGCTCTCAGTTTCAACGCGTAAATTTCCCCGTCGTCGCTCAATTCGTCCGCTTCCGCAAGCACGTAACCCGCGTCGCCGTACTTCTTTTCGTCTAAAAGGGAAGATGCGCGCGCGGCTATTTCCGAAAGCTTTTTCCGCCTTGCCGCCTCAGCCTCTTCGCGCATTCTTTCACGCGCGGCGAGCTGTTCGGGGGTCATTATCGCAGCTTCCTCGTCGTCGGAATCCAGCTCGGGCACTTCAAAACCAACCTCATCCGCGCTCTCGGCTTCGTCGGGAGCGCCGTCTATAACCAGCTCGTCTTCGCCGTCCGCGTTTTTGACGATTTTATATTTTCTGTCCTTGTCGTCGTCTATAAGTCTTTCTTCAGCCATAACTATCCTCCCTCACAAATTGGGTGCGCTAACCCAAAAGCGTGATTTTGGGTTGCGCCGTTATTTATATCTTAGGGATATAACTTTTTAATTCAATGCACCTGCACTTGCCTTTGTAGCGGCTTTTGACGTAGGCGCACATTTCCGCGGTTTCAAACAGCGCGTAAACTCCGCTGCCAGAGCCCGTCATGTTAACGCCGAGCGGAGCAAAGACCGAAAGCTCGCTGTATGCGGTTTCCACCCCTGCGCACAACTTTACCGCAGGCGCGTAAAGCGCGTTAAAAAGCGACTTCCCCAACCCTTGCGTATCGCCCGTTAAAAGCGCGTTCAACGCAGGTTCGCACGGCAGTAAGCCGCAAGACATTCCGTCGTAAAGCTTATAGCACTGTGCGGTTGAAACGCCGCCGTCGGGGAGCAGCAGAAGGAAGTTTAGCCTGCCGTTTACTTTTAGTTTTTCAACCATTTCGCCCCTGTCCGTAAGCCTTGCAAAGCCGCCCGTTAAAAGATAGCCCGTGTCGCTGCCGAGGGTATCGGCAAGCTTCTTTAAATCTCTTTCGCCGCCTTTGCCGTATAGCATAGCCATTCCGCGCAGCACTCCCGCAGCGTCTGCGGAAGAGCCTCCCATACCCGCACCTACGGGAATATTTTTAAAAATCTTTATATCCGCGCCGCAAGTGCCGAAGGCGCTCACATAAGCTTCCGCCGCCCTTACTGCGTTATTGTCTTCGGGAGGGAGAGATTCTGTATCCTGCCCGTGCATTTCAACGTTAATAAGATTATCCTTGCGTTTTTTAAGCTTGATAAGGTCGAACAAATCGACCGTGCAAACCAAGCTGTCCAGCATGTGATATCCGTCCTTTAAGCCTGTGATTGCAAGCGTTAAATTAAGTTTTGCAAACGCCTTGACACGAACGCCCATAGGGTTATTATAACAGATGGCCGCCCGTGTGTCAAACACGGGCGGCTGCCGTTTAACGCTTTAAGACAAATACTTGACTGAAAAAAACGTTTAATTTTTGGGTCTGTAAATCAGTATCCTCTCTTTTCCCGTCAATGGGAAGTTCAGTTCGGGATTTGATTTTTCAATATTTTCGGGAGCTTCCGAAAGGCGTTTCGCCGTCTCCCAAAGCCCGTCGCCCGCGGCGGGTATATACACGCTTATCGCGCTCTCGGGTCTGACCTTTTCGCCCTGCTCGGTTATTTCGGTAAGATAGCTTACCGTTTTAACTTCGCCGTCCGCGCCCGTTATTTTAAGCACGGCTTCGCCCTCGCACTCGCCTTCGGCTCGCTGTCTTAAACTCATACCGCACACCGCAACGGAAATCTCGCGGCAATCCGCGCCGAGTCCGTTCAGGGCAACCGTAAAGGGCAGGTTGACTTCGGTTGAGTGAACCTCCCCCGCCTGTTCGTATAAAAGAATGGCGGTTACGCTGCCTTCCACACCGTCTGCAGTCCTTGCAAATTCCACTGCCGGTAAAGTCGCCGCAAGAAAAGCGCAGGTGTAGTCAAGCTTCGCCTTAGTTGCGCACAGCCCGCTTACCCGTTCGGAATACACCTTCATATCGGTGTCCAAACGAATCTCTTCGGAAGCGTAGCTCAAACCCAATTCGCAGTCCTTTGAAAAGGCGTCCGCAACGAAGGTTACTTCCTCTTCCTCGTAGAAGTGCCCCGAAAAACCGAGGGTTGCGTTTACGTCCACGTCGCACTTGCCGCGCTCTTCGTTGACCTTGCAGTTCACGCTGACGGACTTGATCTCCGCACGGCAGAAAGCGCGTTGGGAAAACAGCGCTTCGTCGCATGCAAGCTCGCACTTGAACGGAATTATCCTATCAAGGCATACGGGCGCGTTATCGCGCACGGCAAGAAGGGACAGATAAATCTCTCCGCTGACGTCCACCACGCCTGCCCGTACCGAGCAGTCCAAAACCAACGCCTGAGCCGAGAGAACGAGAACGTCGGTTGCAACGCAATCGAAGTCGTCGTCAATCTCGCTTTCGCCCGAAAAGCTTACGAAGGAATACAGCCTTGCACTGTCGGTTTTGCAGATTGCGCCGTCTGCAGAGGTAATGTAGCTACGCATCGCGCTGTCGTACACGGCGACCTCCGCGCCAACCACGATAGCCACGGCAAGAGAAGAGCCATCTCTTTTGACCTGCCAACGCTCGCACTTCAACGCGCAATCGCCGCGCTGTGCGGGCGCAAGATTATCGTTATCTATAAAGTGCGTGAACTCCGCGCCCTTCTGCACGCGGCAAAGCTTGCCGTCCGCGTCGGCGTAGACGAGCGTCGCTATTATCCTTCCGCCGTAATTGAGCCTGCCCGAAGAAACCTCGCAAGAGGTCAAAGAAATCTGCGGATAGACTGCAACCACCTCTCCCGCGTCCTGCCCGAACTTAATTTCAACCACCGTCTGCGTGGATAAATCAGCCACCTTGCGCGTATATGTTCCCGTTTGATTCTGTGCGTTGATTGCCATAAAAATGCCTCCGTATCCGTTACGTTTACAAGGTATTTTATGCGCAGGTAGCGCCGTATATGACAGTTAATTTTTTAGCGCTTGAACGTTCGTTATAATCGCATAAGCAAGCAAGACAAGCCGAACGCGGATTTTTCGACAGGAGTTTACTAGTTGTAAATGACTTAGGAAAAATGCAAGCTCAACGAAGTATTGCGCCGCTTATAGATTATAACCTTAAATTTTTTCTTGAATTTTAACCCGTCCGCATAGTATTTCCGAATAAGAATACGCGGTTTTGCCCAAGAAATTTTTATCGAACGGACTTACCGTAAAAAGCGACGGATAAATTCCGTTAACCACGGCGGGAAAAGTTACGAACTTGTTGCGCCCCAAATTGAGCTTTACGGTAACGTTTTTACCGCTTAAATTTTTTACTGCTTCTTTTATGGAATTGATTGTCGTATTTACCTTTATCATAATAATATTTTTGCCAAAATTTAGAAAAATATGCCGCCCGCGCCAAATTGCGCGGACGGCATACGTCGTATTTATTTTTTTGTTTGAGATTCTTCGCCGTCGGTTCAGAATGACACAGATGAGTAAAACGCAAAGGAGCAAGCAGAACGAGGCGCGCAAGGAAAACCCTAAGAAGTTTACTATACCGTAAATGACTGAGAGTTGCCACAGCGCGACATAGTTATGCGCCGCTTATATGCGTTTTAACTTAAAAGTCGTCTTCTTCGTCATCCTCATCCTCATCATCCTCATACTCGTCATCCTCCAAATCGGACAGCGAGTCAACTTCGTCGTCAAAGAATTCATCCTCGTCGGCAAATTCGTCCTCTTCCTCGGCAAACTCTTCCTCTATCTCTTCCTGCAAGTCCTCGTCAACGGTCAGGTCGGCGTCGTCATCCTCTTCAAGGTAGTTCTTCCACTCCTGGTCGTTGTCGATGTCAACTTCCTCTTCCTCATCAAACTCCTGTTGCGATTTGCAACTTTCACACATCGTTTCGCCGGAACGAATGCGGTTCACGCCGCAAACGGGGCAAAGCTCGTCTGTTTCAAGCTCGGCGTCAAGCTCTTCGAAATCTTCGTCGTCAAGATCTGCAAACTGAAGCTTGTTTCCTTTCATCTCGGCAATGCAAACGTCGCAATATTCCTGCTTATCCCCGTCAATATAATTAAGTTCACATCTGGGACACTTAACGTATTTAACCATAAATATCTCACCCCGATTATATCTTATATATTAAGTGGTAACATTATATTAATATTTATCTTTTTTGTAAACTGTTTTTTTATTCTTTTTTTTAAGAAATAATGAAAAATTTGTCCCTGCGGCGGCGCCGCAGGGACAAATGAATTTTACGCTTATTTATTAATAGGAAAATTACTCGTTATAGTCGTACACGTCGACGCTCTTATCGTCGGTGGTGTCAACCTTAATTCTTCTTCTGCGCTCTTCGGGCTGCTTCCTCTTACTGCGCACGAGGTAAACCGTAAGCCAAACTCCTCCGCCGATAACCAACGCGCCTATAAGGCACATACCTATAACGAAGAAGGTCTTTTCAACGGTAGACAAGCCCTCGTACCAACCGATAGCGGGTTCTTCTTCCGCCTTTGCAACAAGGAAGTTGGTCTGCAACGATTCTGCGTAAGCTTTTACGTCCTTTTCAGACATTTCGCCGAGAAGCGAATAATAATAGTCGCGGTCGTTCGCGTAAACTTCTTTACCGTTAACCGTCTTGCGGTCGGCGTAGCCTTCCCACGCTTCGCCCTTAGCTTCTCGGAAATTCTTGAATTCCGCAAGCGTTTCGTCGGAATAAATGAGGTTCGCGTCCTCTTCGCGCGCATCGTTCAGCTCCTTAGCGTACGTTTCAAGATAATCGTAATCGCCGTTAAAGAAAGCGTACCACAGCGTGTTTTTGAGATTTGCGTAGGTCTTTTCAGGATATTTGTCGGTATTGCCGAAAACGTCGTTGATAGTTTCTTCAATGCCGTCGTACTTATCGTTCAACTCACGTATTGCGCTGTTATCCATACCGTCGAGGTCGAACACCATTATATATTTATAAGATGTCATGACCCTCGTGGTGCTTGCAAATAAAATATAGTCGTCTATAATTTCGGGCATATACCAACCTGACGCCGTATCCAAATCGAGAATAGGAACGGGGTCGTAATTTTCGTTGGCTTCCGCAGAAAGGGTCGCATCGTTATAATTTTGGGGCGTGCCCGTATAGTCAACGCGGTTTACGGTATACTCGCTTCCGCCCGAAACCGAGTAATAAACGAAATTATTTTCCCTGTCGACGTTTAAAATAGTTGCGGTTCCCGCGTTTGCCTTAACTACGGGATAATAGGTGTTGGGTTTGCCGCCGACGGTAACGAGGTCGGAAGGCTCTTTGCCGAGCTTGCCGTTTTCATCGAAATAATTTATCGTAATTCCGCCCGCGCTGCCTGCGGCTAAAACGGCGGATTTATTTCCGACAGTAACGAATTTATATCCGTCCGCCGCGCTGCCGTCGTTTAAAATAGCAGTATCGTCCGCACGGTTGTTCTTAACGGGCTGCTTTTCCGCGCCGTCCGCAAGCGAGAAGAGATACGCGTTGCTGTTAAGGCTGGTCGTTCTTGTATAATAAACGCTGCCGTTTGCGTACTGCTTTACCGTGTAGGTGTAGCTTAAATCGTTGGTTACGTTATCGTTGCGTTCTCCCGTATTAAACGGCGTCAACTCAAGCTGGTTGCCCAGGTAATCGCTGTAACCGATACCGTCGAGGACCAAATCGCCGCAGTTCACGTATCTGTCAACGGCGCCGTCGGCCGAGTCATCGTTCCAGCCCTTTACGGTGTCCTTATTCAGCTTGCCCGCAAACTTGTCCTCGGTTGCCTTTGCGGTAACGGTGTAAAGTTGGTTATAGCCGTACGCCGTGTTAGAAGTCTGCGAATAGTCGTACACGCTCATCGTGTAGTAAACGCGGGCATTGGTCTTGTCCTCGCTGTCAAAGACAACGTCTGCGACGTTGTACGCAAGAAGAGTATCCTCTCCCGTCGCCGTGTTATAGCTGTGAAGGTTCTTAACGCCCGTCTCCTCTTCGTAAAGCTTTTCGTCCGTCGCCACGTAGAGAAGATAAACAGTCTTGTTCTCCCCTTCCCCGTCCTCAACAAATCTGTATTCGTACGCCGCGGAAGGAAAAGAAACGTATGCGTTTTTAAGCGTTTCCGTACCGTCAAGCTTGGTGCTCTTCATATCGAGATAGCTGTTCTGCACTACGCCGTCGGAGTTCTTTGCGGTCGAAGGCGTTCCGTAATAAATCCTGTCGCCGTAGATAAAGATACCCCCGTTATAGTTTGAAGAATAGGCAATGCTGGGCACCACCCTTTCAACCTCGGAATAATTTCTCTTTTCAAGGTTGTCCTTTGCAACGCGGTAAATCGCGCCCTTAACAGGCGTACCGAAGTCGTTCAACGCGGTGCCATCTTCAACGCCGTTAATATAATAGACGTAGTTTCCTTTCGCAACAGCGAACCCGCCGTTGGAGGCAACCTCGCCAGAATAGTCGCCGTCAAGCTTGGGCGCGCTGTAATAATCGCTGCACCCTGCAACCGCAACTGCCCCGATTATGAAAGTTGAAGCAGTCAACGCGCATATAATTTTAGTAAACCGTTTACTCATATTTAAACTCCAAGGTTTCGGAAATACGTTTAAAAGATAATTTTAGCTATAGTTCATTATATATCAACAAAAGTTTTTAATCAATAAAAAACGCCTTAATTTTAAAAAAAGGAGAAATAAATTTGGAAAAATTCGCGCTTTTGGATTTTTTAAAAGCCTTTGAAAGCCTTACGGGAAAAGCAAGCGACGCGCCCGACGGAAAACACGCCGAAACGGAAGCCCGCCCGCAAAGCGCTAAACAGCCCGTACCGCCCTCCGCCCAAGCTGCCGATTTAGAAAACAACGTAATGGCGAACGTGATTGCCCGCCACGAGGAAATTGCAAACCGCGTAAAAAATAAACGTTCCGTTTAATCGGGTTTTTTAACGCGCCAAACTGCCGCATTAAAAAACCGCCGCGCGGTAAACCGTGCGGCGGCGTACAGGTATGCGAATAAATTGAAGAGATTCTTCGCCGTCGGCTCAGAATGACAATATTTTGTCCGTCAAAAACGCAGAGTGGCAAGCGAGAGCAGTAGGGCGCGGCTTGTCGCACCTAAGGCTACAAGCCTTACCGTATGAAGTTTACTTTTGCGTAAACGACCAAGGGCAAACGCAAGCCCAACGAACCATCGCGCCGCTTATACGCGTTTTTATTTTATAGTGGATTTGGCGTGTAACCTTATATGGCGCGGAAGTCCGTTAATCCAAAGGGGAGTAATCTCCGCCTGAATCAAGGGTAAAATGTAATGGACGAGCTCGTGCGTAACGTTAGTGCCGTCCGCGTTTATCCATTCGCGCGGGACTTTCTTTTCCACGTTAGCGATTAAATGAACGTCCGCCTCCTCGGTTATGCACATATACGGGTCCTCGGAAACGCGCTTTAAGGTGATAACCTCCCCGCTCTTGCCCTCGAACGCGGCTTTAACGCCCGCGCCGCCGCAGTTGAACGCTTCGGTTACGTCTATTCTCGCCTGAATATGCGCGGCGCAGCGTTGAAGGGAAGAAAGCTCAATCGCCCTCGTCTTAACGCCGTAGTTTTCAGCAATCTTGCCCGCAAGATATCTTGCCGTGCCCGCAAGCTGTTTATGCCCGAACGCGTCCACGTAGTCGACGTGGTCGGCAAGCTCGCAAACGTATCTGCCGTCCGCTATCTTGACGCCTTCCGATACGGCGATAACCACCGAACGCTCCTCTTTCAAAAGATTGCCCACATCCTTGATAAATTTATCGACGTCAAAGGTCACTTCCGGAAGATAAATGAGGTCAACGCCCTCGCAGTCCTCCCCCTTGGCGAGCGCAGTCGCGGCGGTAAGCCAGCCCGCGTTTCTGCCCATAACTTCGATAACCGATACTACGGGGTAATCGTAAACCAACCCGTCTCGGATAATTTCCTTAGTGGTCGCCGCGATGTATTTTGCCGCGCTGCCAAAACCCGGCGTATGGTCGGTTATAGCAAGGTCGTTATCGATAGTCTTCGGAACGCCTATAAACTTTATGGGAGATTTGATGATTTTAGCGTAGTCCGTAAGGCGCATTATAGTATCCATACTGTCGTTACCGCCTATATAGAAGAACGCGTAAATTTCAAGCTCCTTCAAAATTGCAAAAATTTTATCGTAGGTCTCCTCGTTTCCCTTTATATCGGGCAATTTATAACGGCAGCTACCAAGAAACGACGAGGGCGTCCTTTTCAAAAGGTCCATATCCAAATCATTTTTAATACGGGTTGAAAGGTCAACAATATCCCTGTCTAAAAGCCCTTTGACGCCGTGGACCATTCCGTAAACTATATCCGCTCCTCTGTCCTTTGCGGTTTTATATACTCCGAGAAGCGAAGAGTTTATAACCGAAGTAGGTCCGCCCGATTGTCCCACGATAACGTTTTTCATTTTAATTTCCCCTAATATCTTCTTATTGCGGCGGTTGCGCCGTAGCTAGCATAATTATAATACGGCAGAGCGCAAAAATCAATATTAGATAAAAAGTTTTGCAAAATAAAACCCGTTTTAAAAAACGCTATTGACAAATATTTACAAATGATTTATACTTCAAGTATAATAAAACGCTTTTCGGAGGTAAAATAAAAATGAAAAAATTTATTTGCGGACTCAGTATGGCTTTGCTTACCGTTATTCTTGCGTTCTCGCTTGCGGGCTGCAGTAAAGCCGGCAACATCAAAAAGGCGTACGAAGACGCGGGATATACTGTTTCGTCCCACTCGGCAAGCGAAGAAGATTTGAAGAACAACGGCATCTCGGACGAGGATGCGAAAAACGCTTCTTCTTACGAGATATATATCGTTTACGATAAAACGACGGGCAAGATTCCCGTGGCTACTTATATCAAGTACCCTTCCGCCGACAAAATCAAAAACAATATGACCTCCACGAAGGAAGATGGCTCCAAGGATACTTCCGCTTACGACGAAGCTGTTGAATCGGGAATGATTAACGGGGATTGCGTTTATATAGGACTTCCTGCAGGCGACGTTTTCAATATCTTCAAAAACGCTTAATCATGTATTTATTGAATTTACGGCGTGAAGTTTAGGTGCGTTTTACAAGAAAGAAAAAGCAAGGGTTCCCCCTTGCTTTTTTTATTTATTTTTGATATGATATAAGCACCACGAAAGGAGAAAATTTGAAATGACTTTAACGCTGTTAGCAATATCTGTTATTGAGATTTTGGAAAACGAATGGTTAGGACTTATCGCCTCGGCATTCGTGTTGATATCTTTTTTAACTAGCAATCAAATTAAAACGCGTATTATAAATTCAATCGGGTGCGTAATATTCGTCGTGTACGGATTTCTTTTGCCCACTTACTCTACGGCGTTTATGAATGCGGCTATGCTTGTAGTTCACGCCGTTTATCTTATAAGGTATTTTGTAAAAAAGCGCAAAGCAAAGAAACCCGAAATGCTTGAAAAAGATAAGGAATAGAACAGTTTAACGCAAACGAAACCGAAAGGCAGCTTTGCCCGCTCCTCTTCGGTATATTTTCTGACGCCGAAACCCCTTCCCCCAACGCAAGCAAAAACTTATACTCAGTACGGTAATAACGGAATGAAAAAAAATTGCAGTTTTCGCACGATTTACGGATTGCTTCCTGTGTTTTCATAGTTATATTATACTACGCGTATCGCGTAGTTTATGGTAAAATTATCGTATGAGCATTAATAAAAGACTAAGAGATTTGCGTTTAGAAAAAAATTTAACCCAAAAACAAGTTGCCGAACAGTTGGAAATTTCTCCGACCTGTTATAGCGGTTACGAGCAAGGATATAGAGAACCCGACATAAAAATGATAATAAAAATTTGCAAATTTTTCGACGTATCCGCCGATTATTTACTCGGCTTAAAAGACGAATAACAAGGCGCTTCGGCGCAAAGTTACACCTTTTTATTTAGCAAAAAGACCCATTCGGCTACGCTACGCTCGGGGTGACAGGGCGTAAAAAAGGCATCGCGTTTGCGATGCCTTTTCGATTGCAATTTTATCTCTTCGAGAACTGAGGAGCGCGACGAGCTTTCTTCAAGCCGTACTTCTTTCTTTCCTTGACGCGAGGGTCGCGGGTTAAGAAGCCTTCCTTCTTTAAAGCGGGACGGCAACCGTCCTCCGCCTGCAACAGCGCACGCGCAATGCCTAAACGGATTGCGTTTGCCTGACCGGTATAGCCGCCGCCGTAAACGTTAACGAGAACGTCGTACTTTCCTTCAACGCCCAAAAGCGCGAGGGGCTGCTTTACCACGTACTGCAAAACGGACTGAGGGAAATAATCCTCAAAAGCTCTGTCGTTAATTTCGATATTGCCCGTTCCTGCGGGAATAAGACGAACGCGGGCTATTGCCTTCTTTCTTCTGCCCGTTCCCCAGAACTGGAGTTTTTTCTTTAAATTAGCCTTTGCCATAACTTATCTCCCTTAAAATAATTTAAGCTCTTCGGGCTTCTGTGCCGCGTGGTTGTGTTCGCCGCCCTTGTAAACCCTCAGCTTCTTTATCATATCTCTGCCGAGAGAATTCTTGGGCAACATACCCTTAACGGCTTCGTAAACCGCAAGGTCGCTCTTTTCGGCAAGCATCTTCTTGTAAGAAATTTCTTTGAGCCCGCCGATATAGCCCGTGTGGTATCTATAGAATTTGTCGTCAAGCTTTTTACCCGTCAAAACGACTTTATCGCTGTTCAAAACGATGACGAAATCGCCCGTGTCGACGTTGGGCGTAAACGTAGGCTTATTTTTGCCGCGAAGAATTGCAGCGACTTTGGACGCAAGCCTTCCCAAGGGAAGCCCCGTTGCATCAACGACGTACCATTTTCTTTCAACTGTCTCCGCCTTAGCCATGAAGGTTTTCATTGTCTGCTCCTTATCTGAATATAGCTTAGTAGCCTTTAACTTCTTTTGAGAATGTAAACTTATTTTATTATTTTATAAAATTTCTGTCAAGCTGTTTTGTGTTGGGTTTTTAAAGTTTTTTAAATTATTTGAATTATTTTTACTCGGGCGCAAAAAGGGTCGTTTTTAGGCTCATTCTTGCCGTTTTTGCCCGAAAACCGCGCATTTTTACGTATTATCCGCCGCATACGGATTTTCGGCGGAAAGGCGCTCTTTCCGTTCTTCGACTATCTTTTCAAGCCGTTCGAGGTACATATCCGTGCATTCCTGCCAGGAGACGTATAAATCCCTTAAAGCGTTCTCTCCCGCCTTCTTTAAAGCCGCCCTGTCGCTTACCGCGCTTAGAATAACTTCCGCAAAGTCGTTTTTATCGTCCTTTGCGAGGTACCCGTTCACGCCGTGCGTAACCCCGTAGCCCGCGCACGAGCCTTCGGTAAACACGCCCGCAGTTGCAAACGCCGCCGCCTCTACCTTCACGAGCCCGAAGTTATCGTACAACGACGGGAAAACGAATAAGTCGCCGCGGGCGTACATCAGCGGAAAAAGCTCCCTTGCAATAAAGCCCATAAAGGTAACTTCTTCGTCGGTAAAGCCGAGCTTTTTCTTCAGCTTCGCCATCTTATTCATATCAGAACCCTTGCCTATAGCAAAGAACCTGAATTTAAGTCCTCTGTCTTTGAGAATTTTCAAGCTTTCCAAAATGAGGTCGATCTTTTTAAGCTTTTCAATTCTGCCGACGTAAATTAAAACAAGCTCGTCATCTTTAAAGCCGAAGCGTTCGTTCGCCTGCCGTCTCAACTCTTCCTTGTTTTCGCAACGCGGAAAATCCGTTCCGTAAGGAAGGTATGAAATTTTACCCGTATACCCGAACGAACGGCACTGCTCTTCCACAAGGGGCGAGCAAACGAAAACTTCGTCGAAACGGTTATAAGTTTTGCCCAGTATTTTAACCAGTCTTTCAGCCAGAAATTTGGACTTGACTGCTTGTCTGAATATGGGGCGCATATTGGTGTGGAAGGTAGCCGTCGCGGGAATATTCTGCTTTTTTGCGACCTTAAGCGCAAACTTAGCCATATTAAACGGCGAATGAACGTGAACTATATCGTAGTTCTTCTGCATTACCTTTTTATAGAACTTCTTGTCCTCGGTCGCTCTGCCGTACTGCACCGCAAGCACGGGGAAGTACACGCTTCTGCAACGGATAATCTCGTAAGGCTGGTCGTCTTTATAATGCCTGTATCGGGGCGCAACGGCGGTAACGTCCGCTTTCTTGCAGCCGTACTTACAGTAGTTGTGCATACAGTTAATAACGCCGTCAACGTGCGGAAGGTAGGAATCCATTCCGTCTAAAACTCTTAGCTTACTCATTCTCGTTTCCCGTTATTTCAGTTTCTGTTTCGTTAACCGCGCCGCCGCTCTCTCCTTCGGGCGGTATCTCCGCCGATACGGAAGACATAAGGCTTCTTTCCTTTTTCAAAGCTTTTCTTGCGCGGTATATTTTACGGATAAGCTCGAAGATAACGAGCCCCATTCCGATGATGATATAAATATAATAAACGGCGAAACGCCAGGTAAACAGCGCCCAGGACAGGGAAGTTACGGCTATTGCCAAGTACGCGCCTGCAAGAGCCGCGTCTATTACGCCCGAGCTTCCGGGAGTGGGAACTATCGCAACGGCTTGCGTACAGTAAACGTTCAACGCGATCACGGTAAAATACAGCTCAAATCCGCCGTTTGCGGGAAGAGCGGAATATCCGCGCATTACAAAGTACGGCAAAGAAAAAGTAAGCGCTACCTCCAGAAGGCAGAAAATAATTAATCCGATAAGGTTTAAGGGCTTTCTTGACATTATCTTGAAGCCCGCGCGGAAGTCGGAAACGACCTTTTCCGCCTTAGCCATAGTGGCTTCTTTATCTTTGACTATTTTGATTTTAGCGCCGATTCCCACGACAAGCGATGCAAGCCCGCGCGCAAACTTCGGAACTACCGCAAACAACACTATCATCATAGGCAGGAACATATTCACAACCAATCCGACCCACGCGCCTACGATAATGATTATGCGCAAGGTATAGTCTATCCTGTCCAGAACTCCCGTGTTGCAAGCCATAATTATAAGGCTAACGAGCGTATAACTGAACATTTGCGCAAAGTACTTTATAAGTATTACCGCGCTTGACACCCCGCCCGAGTAGCCCTTTTTGTGCAGATAGTAAATCTGCATAGGCTGACCTCCCACGGCAAAGGGCGTAACGTTATCGTAGAACTTGCCTAAAAGCCCCACTTTAAGGCTTGAACGCAGGTTGAATTTACCCGTAGTTGTTTTCATAATAATGGCGTATTTCATCCATTCCGAAAACAGAATCAATAACAGTACGCCGAAGGCCAAAAGTCCGAAAACCCAGTTTCCGCCCGCAAGCGCGTCGCCAAGGCTTTTCGCGTCGCCGTCTATTTCTGCGGTAATCTTGAAAATCGACCAGATACCGAGGGCTATGACGGCGCAAAGGAATACGTATCCTACCCAGCCGAACTTGTGCTTTTTGGGAGGCTCTATTGTTTTTACGGAAAGACTTTTTAAAGCTTCGTTTATATCGGATTCGTCGCTGTCCACCACTCCGTCGCCGTTCAAATCGGCTTCAACGACGGTTTCGGAAATTACTTCCGCCTCCGTTTCGGTTTTAGCTTCCTCAAAGCCCTTATCGGAAGCGGCTAAGTCGTTATTAAGTTTTTCAATTTCGGCCTCCAAGCCGCCCTCTTCGGGCTTTTGCCCGTCAGACATATCCGCCTCCTTATAATTTTAATATTACAAATACTCAAAACGCGGAGAAACAACGCCCGCTTGTCATTACGAGCCAACAGCGAAGAATCTCTTAATTACTACGAAATATTCGCTTTCGTTCAATACGACTATGCTTATTGTTTATTTTATCAGAATTGCCTTAATACGTTTAACGCCCGCCGACACGTTCTCCTGCTTTGCAATCCTGAACGTGCCCAAAAGCCCCGTATGCGCGGCGTGGGGACCGCCGCAGATTTCCTTTGAAAATTCGCCTATGGAATAGGTTTTAACCCTTTCGCCGTACTTGCTTTCAAACAGCCCCGTAAAGCCCTGCGCCTTTGCCTCTTCCAAAGTCATTTCCTGCATAACCACGGGAATATTCTGCGATATTTGTTCGTTGACGAGCCGCTCTACTTCCGTCACCTCTTCCGGGGTCAGCTTTCTTGCAAAGTTGAAGTCGAAACGCAGTCTTTCTTCGGTAATGTTGCTACCCTTCTGCTCTATATCGGGCGAGCAAACCTTTTTAAGCGCGGCGTGCAAAAGGTGAGTTGCCGTGTGAAGATTGGTGGTTTCTTCCTTGTGGTCGGCAAGTCCGCAGGCGAACTTCTGCTCGCTGCCCGCACGCGACTTTGCCTGATGCTCGGCAAAGGCTTCTTCGTAGCCCTTAACGTCCACGGCCAAGCCCTTTTCACGCGCCATTTCGCCCGTAATTTCTACGGGGAAGCCGTACGTATCGTACAGATGGAACGCCGTTACGCCGTCAATCGTACCGCCCGCGGGGAGCGCGGACACCGCTTTTTCAAACTCTTTAATGCCCTGTTGCAGGGTCTTAGAGAACTTGTTCTCTTCCTTTTCCAGTTCCTCAAATATATGCGCGGAATTGGCTTTAAGTTCGGGGTATACGTCCGCGTACTTTGAAACGAACATCGCCGCAACCTCTTTAAGCGCGCCCTGCGGAAGCCCTATGTTTCTGCCGAAGCGAACCGCACGGCGGATAATTCGTCTTAAAATATAGCCCTGGTCGGTGTTGGACGGAACTACGCCCTTGGTATCGCCGATCATAAAGGTTGCCGTTCTCACGTGGTCCAAAACCACGCGGAAGGCGCGGGTCACGTCCTCGCTTTCGTTATACGCATGTGAAGTTAGCTCTTCGATTTTCGCAATCGCGCCCTCGAAAATATCCGTTTCGTAAACGCTGGACTTGCCGTTTAAAATGCACAGAGTACGCTCCAAGCCCATACCCGTATCGACGTTGCGCTGCTTCAACGGCTCGTAGCCGCCCTCCGCGTTCTTGTTGTACTGCATAAAGACGTCGTTCCAGATTTCAAGGAACGTACCCTTTGGCGCGTCGTCAAACTGTAAAGAATTCAGCTTGTCCGCTTCCGCGTGATTGCGGATAACGTGCATCTCGGTATCGGGTCCGCAAGGTCCCGTGGTGCCGGCAGGCCCCCACCAGTTGCCGCTCTTCGGCAAAAAGTAAATATTTTTCGGAAGAACGCCGCACTTTTCCCACAGCTTTGCGCTTTCCCCGTCCTTAGGGCAGTCCTTATCGCCGGCAAAGCATGTTACGGCAATATCCTCAACGGAAATACCGAGGTATTTTTCCGAGGTTAAAAACTCGAACGACCAGGGAATCATTTCTTCCTTAAAGTAGTCGCCGAGCGACCAGTTTCCCATCATCTCGAAGAATGTACAGTGCGAGCTGTCGCCCACCTCGTCGATGTCGCCCGTTCTCACGCATTTCTGCACGTCAGTCAAACGCTTGCCGGCAGGGTGCTTTTCACCCAAAAGATAGGGCACGAGCGGGTGCATGCCCGCAGTCGTAAATAACACCGTAGGGTCGTTTTCGGGAATAAGGGACGCCGAGGGTATTATTGTATGCCCCTTGTCCTCAAAAAATTTCAAATATAGTTTTCTTAAAGTTTCCGAAGTCAATTTTTTCATATCGTCGCCTTACCTTTTTATTATGTCGTATCCGTCTTTCGCGTCTTTCACCATATAACCCATCGCGTCGATTTCGCCGCGGAGCTTATCGGCGGTCGCCCAATCCCGCGCAAGCTTTGCTTGCCAACGCTTTTCGGCAAGAGCTTTCACTCCTTCGGGTATTTCCACGGGATTCTTAGCCGCAACCTCCGCAAGGTACGCCATAGCGTCCTTTTTGAAAAGCCCCAAAAGCGAATACGTATTTCTTATCTGCAATATGTCGTCGGCGCAACTTGCGTCGCCATTTGCAAGTTTTGCGGAAACGGTTTTGAACAGCCCGTACAGCTCGGACAACGCAAGCGCGGTGTTGAAGTCCTCGTCCATATCGGCGTTGAATTTTCCGTCAATCCCCGCGTTACCCTTTTTGCCCTTGCCGAACTTGTCTTCCACCGCCTTAATTACAGCGTAGAATTCGGTCAGGTGCTTCTCCGCTTCGGGAAAAAGATCGTCCGTTATATTTATATCGTTGCGGTAATTGTTGGAAAGCAGGGCGAATTTTATCGCCTCGTTCGTGTATTTTTTGAGCAAATCCTCCAAAAGAAGGCTGTTGCCCAGTGATTTGGACATCTTCTGCCCGTTGACTTTTATAAGCCCGTTATGCGTCCAATATTTCGCAAATTGCTTGCCCGTTAGGCTTTCGGTCTGCGCAATTTCGTTCTCGTGGTGGGGAAAAATAAGGTCGCGCCCGCCGCCGTGAATATCTATCTGTTCCCCGAATGCTTCGTAGTTCATAACCGAGCACTCGATATGCCAGCCCGGTCTGCCCCTGCCCCAGGGCGAGTCCCAACATATCTCCCCTTTCTTTGCCGCCTTCCACAACGCGAAGTCGGCGGGTTCGCGCTTGTTTTCGTCGTTATCCACGCGCACCCCGTCAAGCATATCTTCAACCGAACGGTTTGAAAGGCAACCGTAGCGTTTGAAACTTGAAACCGAGAAGTAAACGTCTCCGTTAGGCGCGGGATAAGCGTGTCCGCTATCTATAAGGCGGGCAATAAACTTTATAATATTACCGATGTTTTCTGTTGCTTTAAGCCAAAGCGTGGGGTCGTCCACACCGAACTCCGCCATTACGGCGTTTATCTTTTTAATCATCTCCGCAGCGTAAATATCCGCGGGAACGCCCGCCTCATTAGAGCGTGCTATAATCTTGTCGTCCACATCGGTGTAGTTGCGGGCGTAGGTTACTTTATATCCGCGCTTTTCAAGATACTTGCGCATAACGTCGTAGATAAGCGCCTGATAGCCGTGACCGACGTGCGCCTCTCCCGAAACGGTTATACCGCAAGCGTACATTTTAACTTTCCCCTCTTCAAGAGGGATAAACTCCTCTTTTTTGCGAGTTAAAGTATTGTAAACGCGCATCTAATACTCCTTGCTTATTTTTACAACTTTTGCAGGTATACCCACCGCTGTTGCATACGGAGGTATATCCGAAAGAACTACCGCACCCGCGCCTATCTTGGCGTAATCGCCGACGGTGATATTGCCGAGAATTTTCGCCCCTGCGGAAATAACGCAGTTTTCCCCCACCGTGGGGTGCCGCTTGCCCTTGTCCTTGCCCGTACCGCCGAGGGTCGCGCCGTGATACATAACAGTGCCCGCGCCTACTTTTGCGGTTTCGCCTATCACGACGCCCGCGCCGTGGTCTATGAACACGCCCGCAGCTATCTCTGCGGCGGGGTGAATTTCTATACCCGTCAAAAACCTTGCAAACTGCGACGTCATTCGGGCGAGCAATTTCAAGTGAAGCCCGTAAAGCCCGTGCGCAAGCCTGTGCCAGCTTAGCGCGTGAACTCCGGGATAGGTCAAAAGAATTTCCAAACAGTTGCGGGCGGCGGGATCGTTCCTTTTTGCCGCCGCAACGTCAAGCCTTAATTTTTTAAAAAACATAGTCAACCCAGCGTATTTACATTTTACGCTGGCGCGGGCGATTTCGTTTACTTAGATTATAGTTGAAAATGCCGTTAAAATCAAGCCATTTATAATGCAAATAATTAACATTTAAAATTCGTTTTTGAAAAAGTCAAGCATTTTGTTGACATTATTTTGTTAATATATTACAATATCAGTAGTTAAATTAATGTTAACTTTTCATAGATATTGTTAAATTAACATTTTAGGAGAGAACTATGAAGCGTGAAAGAATCGAAGACATCGCCGAAATACTCGATAAGCGCGGTAAAATGACATTGGAACAGCTTGAAGAAGTTTTCCCCAACGTTTCACAAATGACGCTTCGGCGCGACCTTTTCCAACTTGAAGAAGACGGGCGCATAATCCGCATTCGCGGCGGAGCAATGTCCGTTAAGGAGGTCCAGAAGGTTTCAGGCGAAGCGTACACCAAGAAAACCGCGTTGAATACAGACGCAAAAATCGTAATCGCGCAGAAGGCTGCCGCTTTGATTGACGAGGGTGCGTGCGTGTTCCTCGACGGGGGCACTACGGCAATGTACCTTGCAAAGGAAATGCCCGATTTAAAGTGCAACGTATTCACTAACGGCATTGCCGTTGCCATGGAGCTTGCGCAGAAAAAGAACGTTGCCATAACCGTAGTGGGCGGGCAGCTTATGAAAGACAACCTTTCCACCTCTTCCCCTGCGGCAAGGGCGTACTTTGACGCAACCAATTTTGAAATTGCCATCGTGTCCGCAACGGCATTCACGCCCGAACACGGATTTTCCTGCAACTCACAGATAGAAAGCGACCTTTTAAAGGACGTTTTCAAGAAGGCAAGACAGGTTTATATGATGCTCGACAGCTCGAAGATAGGCAAGATAAACCCGTACACCTTCGCGCATATAGAGGACATAGACGTGCTTATCACCGACGACCGTTTCCCCAAGGAAATAAAGGATTTGTTTGCGCAGCAAAACAAAGTCGTTATGTAAACCTTCCTCATATCCGTGTAATTTAATAACTTAACAGTCCCGACGCGCTATGCGCGTCGGGACTGTTTTCATTATAATTATAATAAGCGGCGCTAAGCAAAAATCGCGCTTTAGGGGTTAGCTTCTCAAAATCACGAAATTTTTCGTTCGCAGATTACAGCGAAAAATTTGTGAACTAATCGCTCCACTTATGCTTTTCAAGCGTTCTGTCCTTCACGTCGTCGTAGTACTCGAAGTACGTCCTTCTCACCTCTTCGGGAGTCATATTTTCGTCCAAAAGCCCCAACATTTCGTCAAGCTCCTCGGGCGTAAAGTCCGACAGGCAGAACTCCCCGTCCAAGGTTTGCGCAAGCTTCATTAAATCCCAACCCGTAGCTTTCATATTTTTCCTCCTTATAAAAACCGTCCGTCCTTTTCTTGTATCAACGCCGCAGACCAGAGCGGCAACGAAAATTTTTTTGCTATATGCTCGCATTTACATGTAAACGAATAAAATATCCCGTACCCTTCGCCGTACAGCGTTTCAAGGTTCCCGAGTCCTTTGGAAATTACAGCGTCCGCTTCCTTCAACAGTTTTAAAACTTCGGGCGAAATCTCTTGAAGATAAGTCCCGGGCGCGTCCGAGCCGTTCGGCAGTACCGTTGAGTATTCGTTCAAGCCGACTTCCTCCGCGTCCTCTACTGTTACGTCGTTTATAACCGCACTGCCGCGCACGATGGAATAAACCGAGATTGCGTGATAAGTTTCCCTTATAATTTTTATGAAAATTTTGTCAAGTACTATCTCACCGCAATTATCGTGCAGATAAACGAGCGTGCGCGCCGAGGAAAGCTTTTTAACTAACGCCGAATAAGCGGCGGGTTGCGGCTCCGCCCTCTTCGCCGCGGAAATCACCGTTTGCACCGCACCGCAGTCAAGGTCTGCAATCCTTGCAAAATCAATATAGTTCGCCGCCATAGCGTACTTCAACGCTTCCTTTAAAGGGTCGGGCGAGGATTTTATTTCAGAGTATAAATCGCCTTCCAGCTTTAAAAGTTCGGAATTAAAAAGTCTTTTTTCGGCGGAATAGTCGATGCCTTTACCGAAAATTTTTCCGTGAAGTCTGTCTATGTCGCGCATTAAAAGGGGCGAACAGTAATTTTCGGGCGGATTTTCGCAAAGCGATTTAACGCCGCGCCTAAACTCTTCGAGCCTGAATTTATCCGTTTGACCCTTTTCAACCTTTTTAAGCTGACTTCTATAAAGGCAACCCTTGCACTCTTCGTCCAATACCATAGCACTATAATAGCACACAAAAGCAAAAACGGCAACCGAAGTTGCCGTTTTTATTTTTGCATAGTCGTAATTATGAATTATATACTATCGAAACGGTTCCGATGTAATCGTTCGCGCTAGAGGTAATAGTAATGTATCCGTCGGCAAGATGCGAATGGTCGATAATTGCAATGTCTGCCGTATACGTCGTGCAGGATACCGTTACATCTGCGCCTTTGCCTACGTAAATCGTCAACACTGTACCGTTATTAAATTGCGCCCAAGCCGCTTGATTTTTACCGAGTTTACCGTTGCTTGCATCCACTTCGATGCCGAGATAGTCTCTCTTTGACTGAATAACGAGGTCGTCTTTCAACAAATTAGCTGCAAGGTCAATAGTCGTAGTTTCTGTGAAAACGTGTTTGTAATCAACCACTACGGTACTTATATACGCGCCGTCGCCGCTTATTAATAATTCGCAATCTTTCAAAGCAGTTACGGTATATACGCTGTTAGCCGATTCTACGCTGTAATTTTCACAGGTAGTAAGATTAAGCGCGCTTCCGCTCGAATGCGTCGTGACAGTTACGACCGTACGCTCGGCTATTTTAATTTTAAGCGACCCGCCGTTTGAAATCAACGACCAACCGCTGCCGTTGCATACGACGCTACCCGTTACCAACATATTGTTGACAAGCTTTTCACCCGTAGCAACGTCCGAATCGGCGTTAGCA